>CAZELM010000007.1:0-42376 GCA_964512995.1 uncultured bacterium | reverse complement strand
ATATTTTTGGATTGATCCACGGTGGGCAGGCCAGCGACCCTCTCCCGGTCGCTGCGCTGGGAGAGGGTAAAGAGCTATCTGCCAATACGTTGCTGAATTGTTCTGTTGTGGCAGGTTTGAAACGGTATACCGCCCGGTATAAATGAAACCACTACTGTTCAAACCTGCCAGCGGCGTTCCTGGGGTAAGGTCAAAAACAAAATTGAGGTAACGTACTATCATCTATACCTTATTCCTTGAAATGTGATACAGTTTATAACCTGGATGTTACACGGCGTAATATCCTTTTGGAAACATGGCGATGTGTCAGAAGAAGTGGAGGGAATCATGCCAGGCGATAAAGATGCCCGTGAGCTGAAGGAAATATTGACGATTGTTTCGGATAAAGTTCCAACATTGATCAAAGGGATTGTTCAGAGTATTTTTTCCGAGGAATCCGGCCGGGAGATGGGAAAAGCGGTTGGTGCATTTTTCACGGAAGTCAAGAAGAGTGATATGCCGATGGAAGTCGCGGTCGAGTTGACTCGGGATTATATGGGAACCTTCTCACGAATGGCGGAGTTATTCCGGGATTTCCAAGGAAGTGACGATGATGAAGAATTTTATGACGATGACTCAGATGATTAAACTGTTTGCCAGACTCGGCATCCAGTTTGTTCATTTCCATATCTCGTTCCGGAAAGCGAAGAATGCATTTCGGGAAGAACTCGTGAAACGTGAGCTTCCCTCGGCATTGATCGACGATCTGGTGACGGATTATACTCAGACGAAAACCAACGTGATGACAGTGATACGGTCTCTAAGCTCTGGTAAGAGTCTGAATATCATGGAATAATCACGCATGCGGGCGAATGGCATCCATTTGGAATCCTGGTTGGTGTGTATCGTATTTCCTCTATTGTCCATGGATACCATTCGCCCTATATTTCATCATTAAAAACAGTTTATATATCATTTATTACTAAATTACATCACATCAGACGAAAATATTACAGTGTGGAGTTGGATGGAGCATTGTGGCGTGGATGGGGGTTCATGGTAGGAGGCGTATTATGCTGTTGTTTCGGGTGATTCCTCTGGCTTGGAGCGCCGTATTCCGGTATCGCAGATCATCCGGGCAATGAAATACTCCTGATAGAACTGTGGGTGACTGCTCCTCAACCGTCGCACCATGCGGTCCATTTTTTCTTTCAGGATGTAATCGGCTTTCTTAAAAAGCAATTTCAATTCCTGGGTGGTTGCTTTTCTTTGATCCCGAAGTTCCCGTGGACATATTCTGATGGTTTGAAAGGCTGTGATGTGGTTTGCGAGGCTTTCCACATGGGTGGGCAGGATTCCGTATGCAGCGAGATGGGGGAGGTGCTCTTCGGCCAGAGACTTGAGGAAAACACAGCGCTGGATTGACGTAAAATCCCGGACATATGAGATATCCCGGCTTGTCAAGGTTGCTTTTTTCAGAAGCGCTTTGTTCTTTGTGTTTACGGCGTAGAAACTAATTCCGCTCGCAATATCCATAGCGGCTGTTGTCATATCGCTTTTCAGAGAGGCTTTGTCCTGGGTGATCCCGGTCGTCGGCATGTCCTGACGACGAAAGCATCCTTCGATTTCGATCAAACATTCACAGAAGTCCTGGAATGCTTCTTTGAACGGAAGAAATTCATTGACCACGTCGATTTGACGTTCACAGGCTTTCTGGGTGGCATAATGCATCGATAATTTGTTGTTTTGCGTTTTGTTCATACAAAAAAACCTCCTGATAACTGTTTTGAGATAAAAATAGAACCATGGAAACCGATTTGGCGTCTATACCCAGTTACCTGTCACATATGCATTCACAACAACTGATTATTATATACAGAATTGATTTCCAGGAAATCAAGGAGAAAAATGAAAATTATCTTCATTTCATGTAACTTATTATAATTAATAAACAAATTTATTATTTCCATCGACGTTTTATTTTTTTTTTTGGGGGGGGTCGTACCCCTGATCACGATCCCATCGAGCAGCTATAAATCCGGTTATCGTCGAACCAGGAGAGTGACTGATTGCAGAGTGATAGGATGATTTGCAGAGTTATGATGGTGCCTTGCAAATCCATGATGGTGATTTGCAGACGTGCGATGATCATTTGCAGGTCCACAAGCGGTCCTCAACAGAATCTGGATGAAGATTTTCAGAGCCATGACAATGATCTGAGGACGTGTGATGATCATTTGCAAATCCATGATGATGATTTGCAGACGTGGGATAATTGTTTGCAGGTCCACATGCGGTGATCTGCAGAGTTACGATGATCATCTGAAGACCCACAATGATCGTCTGCAACGGCATTTCCGCCATCAGCGGTAACCGATTCATTGGCATACCTCCCTCACCCCGCCGACCTTGTGTATGGATTGGACCGGGCTGAATCGGCTGGCGACACTCTCCCGGGGGGAGAGAGTAGAAGGATCGTCCACAATTATAGATCTCTTTAATCCACATGGCAGGGATTTGGGATGCGGGAAATTGCAATTTTTCTGCAGTACAACCTGTTCATAGGCAGATTAGCCGTCAACATGGTGAAATTTTCGGAAGACAAAACTCATGCTTTGCTTTAAATATCAATTAACTATATATAATTTCCCTCTATCCGTTGTCGTAACGCCAAGACAAAAAGTATCGCTGGGATTAGTTTTTTGTAGTTTGGACCCGTCAATGCCCATAGCGCATATATTCCAGCACCTATCCATCCAACAGGGCCAATAATAATGGCAATCGCGCTGGACATCGTGGAATAAACAACAAACGGCAGAGTAATGCTAACCGCGTGGGTCAAGAATCCCAGCGCAGTTGAGGCCAGTAAATAAACACTGAATCCTGAAAGCTGCGCGGCTCCCAATGCAGCGAAAATACTTGCATTCTTAGCAAGGTCACTTCCCTTATCATATTGCTGGGCCGTTTTTTTCAATTGTTCTTCCATCTCTTGTCGCTGTTCCGGTGTCATTTTTTCCCAAACCGTTTCCATCACTTTCTGAGCCAATTTGATCTCGAGTTCTTGAGTCGTTTCATATGCTTTATAAGGGATCTTCATTTGCTGTAATACCTGCCATACGATTTCTTTATAACCTGGTGTCCGACAAAAGGCATAACCGAAAACGGACTGACTTTGGTAAGAGAATGCTTCAGTAATAGAAGCAGCAGTTATTTTATCTGCTGTCAGAATTTGTGCCAATGCTTCTAAATCCTCTTTGGTTGCCATATTCAGTAGTTTTTTCAGATGATTCATTGTCGCCCCCTCTCCTCATGAGATTATCCAATCCACGATAACTTGAAATTCGATTGTATTTCAACAGTTTTTTATTAATTACTTCACTCTTTTTTCTTGCAAAAGAACGATATATCAATATATAAAGTAACATCATACGTTTTGTGTGGTCGTTTGATTTTCTGATAAAAAATGGAGATGAGCAGTGAATCCCGATCAACTCAAGCCCCATATCACCATCCGGGGAAACATCCTGCCGGAACCCGTCCAGATCATTGTTGCCACTCCCATCGGCGAATCGGTGAAAATCATCGGTAAAGGTATAAAATCAGGCAAAGTCTACGAACCCATTCTGAACAGTGACCAAATCCAAAATCTGCAATCCGCAGGTGAAACTGAAACATATGACGGGAATCCGCTTCATTTTCGTCTGGGTGTTGAAGCCATGCGGTTGGGTCTTGCGTATGAATATGATCCCTATTTCAGTTTGTCCATCGCTCGGGTCGATCCACTGCCCCACCAACTGGAGGCGGTCTACGATTATTTCCTGAAACTGCCACGCATCCGGTTCTTGCTGGCAGATGATCCCGGAGCAGGTAAAACCATCATGGCCGGACTTCTTATAAAAGAACTGAAAATCCGTGGGTTGATCCAGCGGATCCTCATCGTCACTCCCGCAAACCTGTCCTTTCAATGGCAACGCGAACTGCAGGAGAAGTTTCATGAAAAATTCGAGATTATCCGGGGCGATGTCCTGCGAGCCAATTATGGGTCCAACCCCTGGCAGGAAAAACACCAGGTCGTTACATCGATTTCATGGGCATCCCGGATCGATGACGCCCGGGAGAGCCTTCTCCGGAGCCATTGGGATCTGATTATCGTTGACGAAGCCCATAAAATGAGTGCATACAGCGCAGACCGGAAAACCCAGGCATATCAGTTGGGGGAAGCATTATCCGACATCACCGATCATTATCTGCTCATGACCGCGACACCTCATAAAGGCGATCCGGCGAATTTCTGTCTGTTTCTGGAGCTACTGGACCGGGATGTGTACGGAGACATCCAAAGTCTTGAAGAAGCCATGAAAATGAATGAAGCTCCGTTCTATCTTCGGCGAGTCAAAGAAGCTCTGGTGACATTCCCGGATCCGGAAACCGGGAAAGCCAAAGCCCTGTTCACCAAACGCAAAGTTCAGACATCCGAGTTTCAGATCGATCACGAAGAATATGATTTTTATGAGGATCTGACGCACTATGTGGAGGATCAGTCCATCAAAGCATTCATGGACGACTCCGCAAAAGGACGAGCGCTCGGGTTTACCATGGCCATGCTGCAACGGCGGTTTGCTTCCAGTGTCTATGCGGTTCGACGCAGTCTGGAGCGGATGCGGGACAAACGTGAAAAAATTCTGGCCAATCCCACTGCATACCGTGACGAACAGATCTGGAAGAAATTACCCGATGATTTCGACGATCTATCAGAAGACGAACGAACAGCGATCATGTCCGATCTGGAAGAGGTTGTCGCATCCATTGATCCAAGCGCACTCCGTGAAGAAATCCGCCAGTTGAATGAGTTGATATTGAAAGCACGCACACTGGAAGAACGCGATGTGCAACAATCCAAACTCATCAAACTGAAAGAAGTGCTCACTGATCATCATGTATTCAGTGATCCAAACATGAAATTGCTCCTCTTTACGGAACACAAGGATACGCTGGATTATCTTGTGAGTAAACTGCGCGAATGGAATCTGTCCGTCACACAGATACATGGCGGTATGAAAATCGGAGACCGGAATACTCCCGGAACCCGGATTTATTCAGAAAAGGAATTCAGGGATGATTGTCAGGTTCTGGTCGCAACAGAAGCGGCCGGCGAAGGCATCAATCTTCAGTTTTGCTGGTTCATGATCAACTACGACATTCCCTGGAATCCCGTCCGGCTGGAACAACGGATGGGACGGATTCATCGATACGGCCAGGACAAGGACTGCCTGATTTTCAATTTTGTCAGCACAAACACACGGGAGGGCCGTGTTCTTCAGAAGTTGTTTGAACGGATCAAGAAAATTGAACACGATCTCGATCCGGAAGAAACCGGAAAAGTATTTAATGTCATTGGAGATGTGTTCCCGGCCAACATGCTGGAACGGATGCTCCGGGAACTCTATGCCAGAAACCTCACCGAAGACGTGATCACCAGCCGCATCATCGAGACCGTTGATACGGAGCGGTTACAGCGGATCACCCACTCCACCCTCGAAGGACTGGCCAAACGCGAACTGAATTTGTCCGCCATTGTCGGAAAGTCCGCAGAAGCCAAAGAGCGGAGACTTGTCCCGGAAGTCATCGAGGATTTTTTCATATCTGCATCTCCCATGATCGGAATCCATCCCAAAGCGACCAGCGACAACCGGCATGCCTGGCGGATCGGGAAAATCCCCCGAAACCTCTGGCCGATCGGCGAACAACTCGAGCATCGATTCGGAAAACTGGGTCGGGAGTATAAAACGATCGCGTTTGATAAGCGATTATTGCACAAAAATACAACACTGGATTGGGTCACACCCGGACATCCGCTGTTTGAATGTGTCCGGGAGAGTGTTGTCGAAAAAGTCCAGGATGATCTGGCGCGGGGTGCTGTATTTTATGATCTCCATACCGAGACACCGTACCGTCTGGACCTGTTTTCCGCAGCCATCCGGGACGGTCTGGGTCATTATATCCACCGGAAGCTGTTTGTTGTGCAGACAAACCTCGATGGTGAGATGAGCATCCGCCAACCCACCATTTTTCTGGATATCGCCGTGTCAGACAATCATCATGAACTCCCGGATGATGCCCGGCTTCCAGGAAAAGATCGGCTGGAGCATTTTTTGATTGAAGCGGTTCTCAACAAATGGCTCGAAGAAAATCGACTCATTAGGGACCGGCAAGTTGAGGTTGTCAGAAAGCATATTGACATCAGTCTGAATGCGTTGATCGACAGACAGAACTGCCGGATGGCGGATCTGATTGAGTCGCAGATGACGGATGAACATAATCCGCTGCTGGCGGCCAATCTCAAAAAAACCGAAGATCGATTGTTTGAGTTGAATGCCCGAAAAGACAAGAAGCAGGCGGACCTGGATAAAGAACAGAATTGCTCGATTTCTGATATCAGACCCGAAGGCCGGTCGTGGGTATTGCCCCATCCGGAACGGGTATCTCCGGGAATGGCGGCCATGGTCCGGGATGATGAAATCGAACGGATTGCGATTCAGACGGTCATGGATTATGAAAAAAAACGGGGATGGCGGGTGGAGAGCGTCGAGAAAGACAATAAAGGATTTGATCTGATATCCCGGAAATTGCAGCCGGACAATCCGCATACCGTAATCGATATCCGGTTTATTGAAGTCAAAGGCCGGGCTGATATCGGAGAGATTGCATTGACCATGAATGAATACAAGACGGCCGAACGGCTGGGACAGGATTACTGGTTGTATGTTGTGTATCACTGCTCGGCAATCCCTGAAATCAACATCATTCGGAATCCTGCCCGGATGAACTGGGAACCTCTGATGAAGATCGAGCATTATCACATCGGGAAAGACCAGATACTCGCAGCGGGAGACCATTCATGAAATACCCCAAACGGCTGATCGAAGTCGATCTGCCCATCAAGGCCATATCTGCCCACGCGCGACGGGAGAAGAGCATCCGTCATGGTCATATCTCAACGCTGCACATCTGGTGGGCGCGTCGGCCGCTGGCAGCATGCCGGGCGGTGATCTGTGCGGCGTTATGGCCGGATCCCGCCGATGATCTGTGCCCCCAATCATTTCGTGATGCGGTTGTGACGATTCTGATGGAATTTGCCGGGAAAGTCCGGGAGAGTTCAAGACTTGGTGATCTTTCAACAGTCGGATGGCCGCATTGGAACCGATTGAGTCCGGGAGCCTGGCATGCGGACAATCCCGCGAGCTGGCCGGACATGCGATATGCACTGCTTGATTTTATTGCAGATTTTGCCAACTGGGATGCATCAACGGTTCGGGAATTTCTTGAAACAGCACGAGCACTGACGCAGGCTGCTCATGAATCATTGGGAGGTGAGCCGGGGACACGACCATTAGTGGTCGATCCATTTGCCGGAGGCGGTTCGATCCCATTGGAAGCGTTGCGGGTGGGAGCGGATGCATTCGCGAGTGACCTGAACCCGGTCGCTGTGTTACTGAACAAAGTCGTTCTGGAATATATTCCAAAATATGGGAAACAACTAGCCGATGAGGTCAGAAAATGGGGGAAATGGATCAAAGAAGAAGCGGAGAAGGAACTGGCTGAATTTTATCCGAAAGATCCAGATGGAGCCACGCCAATAGCGTATCTATGGGCAAGGACAATAACGTGTGAAGGACCCGGTTGCGGTGCGGAAGTGCCATTAATGAAATCCCTATGGTTAGCAAAAAAACCTAAGAGATCTGTCGCGCTACAAATGATTAGCAATCCAGAAAAAAAACGAGTAGATTTTCGGATCATTATTAAAGATAAAGATTGCTGGATCGATCAGGAAGATCAACAAGTTCAGATCAAAAATCCAAAATTTGATAGCACCGTTAAACGAGGTTCTGCTACCTGCCCATGTTGTGGATTTACAACACCGGTTGAATCTGTTCGTCGCCAATTAAAATCGCGAAAAGGCGGTGCTGCAGATGCTCGTTTACTCTGCATCGTTTCTACAAGATCGAATGTACAAGGGCGTTTTTATCGATTGCCAAATGATAGCGACTTACCCGTTCTAAATCGAGCTAACACAGAGTTAGATAAGCGTATCGATATCAATATGAGGAATTTAAGTCTAACTCCTACTGAACCAACGCCTCTGGGTGGGGGAAGTGGTGCAGGAAGGGCTTTTAATCAACGCTCATATGGTATGGATACATTTGCTGATCTTTTTACTAAGCGTCAGTTATTATCGCTAACCACATTTGTAAAATTGGTGTGTGAAATGAGAGATAGCATAAAAAACCACAAATCTGATTACCGGGATGCTCTTCTATCTCTTATTGCATTGCTTCCTGGGAAGTTAGCTGACCTCGCGAATTCACTTTGTCGATGGGAACCTGTTGCTCAATGTCCAAGACAACTTTTTGGTAGACAGGCGATATCAATTGTGTGGGATTTCGCTGAAGGTATTCCGATTGGCGAGAGCAGCGGTTCATGGGAGGTAGTAGTCCAGAATTCTGCACATACTATAGAAAGCAACGGCCAAGATTGGAATGTAGGCATTGCCCAACAAGCTGATGCAAAGAACAATCTTCTACTGAATGGTATGGCTAATGTGTTATTTACTGATCCACCCTATTATGATGCTGTTCCTTATTCTGATTTATCTGATTTCTTCTATGTGTGGCTGAAGCGTCTGTTACCTTACTTTGGTGATGGTGGTCTTCTTACACCTAAAGACGATGAGTGTATAGTTGACGAAATTAAGAAGAAGGATGCAGCATATTTTATGAGTTCGATGGAATACGCATTGATGGAATCAAAGCGAGTTGTGGCACTAAATGGGATTGGTATTGTAATATTCGCACATAAATCAACATCTGGTTGGGAGTCTCAATTGGAGGCGATGCTTTCTGCTGGATGGATTGTTACTGCATCATGGCCGATAGATACAGAATGTGGATCACGGCTTCGGGCAAGAGATTCCGCTGCGCTTGCATCTTCCGTCCATCTGGTGTGTCGTCCCCGTGAAAAAACCGACGATGATTCGGGCGACTGGCGAGACATTCTCGCCGAACTTCCCAAGCGCATCCATTCCTGGATGCCACGATTGGCACGGGAAGGCGTTGTCGGCGCGGATGCCATTTTTGCCTGTCTGGGTCCGGCATTGGAAATCTTCTCCAGATACTCCCATGTCGAAAAACCAAATGGCGATCAGGTCACATTGAAAGAATATCTGGAACACGTCTGGGCTGCGGTTGCCAGAGAAGCCCTGAACATGATTTTTGACGGCGCGGATGCCACCGGATATGAAGAAGATGCCCGGATCACCGCCATGTGGCTGTGGACATTGTTCGCCGATAAGTCGAACGGCGCACCCAATAAAACCGAGCCCGAAGATACCGATCAGTCCGACGAAAGCGATGAACATTCAGCGAAACCCAAATCCAAAGGCGGATACTGTCTCGAATACGATGCCGCCCGGAAAATCGCACAGGGATTGGGCGTCCATCTTGAAAAACTTCGACATTTAGTTGAAACAAAAGGCGAAATCGCACGACTGCTGCCCGTATCAGAGCGTGCGGGTTATCTGTTCGGAAAAGAATCCATCGAAACGCCGGTCAGACGCCGGAAGAAACAACAACAACTCAGTCTGTTTGATGCAATGGAACTGCCTGACGACATTCGATCCGGAATATTTGGCTTTGATGCTGTGGCAAAACCGGGAAATACCGTTTTGGACCGCATTCACCAAAGCATGCTGTTGTTCTCTACAGGCCGAAGCGAGGCATTGAAACGATTTCTGGTCGATGACGGCATCGGGAACGATACGCGATTCTGGCAACTTGCTCAATCTTTATCGGCATTATATCCCAAAGACTCCGAAGAAAAACGCTGGGTGGATGGTGTTCTGGCCAGAAAGAAGGGATTGGGATTCTAAATGGCTCTGTGACACCCAAAGGAAGCACAGACGAAAAATGAGGTACATGATATGGCATCCATTACGCTGCAATCCGTATTAAATCTCAAGAAAGAGATCCATGTAATCGCTCGGAGATGGGGTGCTCATGATCTGAGAATTTTCGGTTCCGTCGCGAGAGGCACTCAAACATCATCCAGCGATATCGATATCATCGCCCGTTTTGACAAAGGCCGGAGCCTGTTCGATCTGGGAGGATTGAAAGCGGATCTGGAGGATCTCCTGGGATGTTCCGTGGACGTGTTCAGTGAAGGTGGACTGAATCCCCGATATCAGGATGAAATCCGTAAGGAATCGATCGCTCTATGATGCGGCGGGATATCCAGCGAATCCAGGATGTTCTGGATGCCATCCGGATGATTGAAAAGTATACCCAGACTGGCAGAGATGATTTTGATGCAAACGAACTCATCCGAATCTGGTGTTTGAAACATATCGAGATCATTGGGGAAGCGATTGCTCATGTGTCAGATTCATTCCGGAAACGCTATCCGGATATTCCCTGGCGGCAGATCACCGCCATGCGAAATCAGCTCATTCATGGTTACTTCGGTGTTGACTGGGAGATCGTCTGGGATGTTGTGGACCGGGATTTACCGCTGCTGAAAGTCTCCATTGAGAAAATATTACAGATAGAAGGTGAAACATGATCAAACCATGGTACAATGTTGTTACACCCAGAGAGGATCTCCGTGACGGAAAACCACTCGATGCAGCGGAATTTGCCGTGCATCTCGACCGTGTCAGAGACGGCACGGCTCCCCCGGATTACCTGAATCCCGAGCGGTTTTTTGACCGGACATTCATGACAAAAAACATCATAAACCTCGGTTCCGAGGTGATCCGCCGATTGAATGGCACGGTCATTGAAACATCGGCAGTGTTCAGCATGACCACCCAATTTGGCGGAGGGAAAACGCATGCTCTGACCATGTTATATCACCTGGCTAACCATGGACCCGAATCCCTGGCATGGCATGGCGTCCGCACCTTGCTTGATAAGTCCGGAATGAGAACGGTTCCCAATGCATCCATCGCTGTGTTTGTCGGAACCGAGTTTGACTCGATCAAGGGTCGAGGGGGCAACGATGGGACTCCATTGCGAAAAACGCCATGGGGTGAACTCGCGTATCAACTTGGAGGGGACGCATCATTTCATCACGTCCGTGAACACGACCAACAATGGATCGCTCCGGCAGGCGATGTCATCCGGGATCTGATTCCGGACGATAAACCCGCTCTCATTCTGATGGATGAGATTATGAATTATGTCAGCAGAAACCGAAAATCGGGATTATCCGAGCAGTTATATGATTTCCTGCATAATCTGTCTGAGACGGTACGCGGCATGAATAATGTCGTTCTTGTGATCTCCTTGCCCAAATCAGAAATAATCGAAATGACTTCCGATGACGAGTCTGATTACGATCGGTTAAAACATATGCTGAACCGGTTGGGGAAGCCACTGATTCTCGCTTCGGAATCCGAGGTTTCCGAGATCATCCGGCGACGGCTGTTTGAGTGGGAACCCGCTCAGTATGATCATACCGGAAAGGTCAATCTGTCCAGAGACGCGATCGCGTGTTGTAACGAGTATTCCGAATGGGTGCTCCAATATCGGAATCAGATTCCAAACTGGTTTCCGATTGATCAGTCCAAGGATGTTTTCCGGAACAGCTATCCATTCCACCCGTCTGTTCTGTCGGTATTTGAACGAAAATGGCAGACATTGCCGCGGTTTCAACAGACGAGGGGAATTTTGAAGCTCCTGGCGTTATGGGTGTCCATTTCGTATCGACAGGGATATGAAGGAGGGCATCGGGATCCGTTAGTTGATCTGGGGAGCGCTCCACTCGATGATCCGATGTTCCGAGCGGCGATGTTTGAACAACTGGGACAGGATAAACTCGAAAGTGCTGTTACAACGGATATCAGTGGGAAAGCCGAATCGTTCGCAGTCCGTCTCGATAAGGAATCGATCGACTCCATAAAGAAATCAAGGCTTCACAAAAAGGCAGCGACCGCCATTTTATTCGAATCCAACGGGGGAGTGATCCGGAACGAAGCAACGATTCCTGAAATACGGTTGGCAGTGGGAAACCCCAATCTGGATATTGGAAATATCGATACTGTATTGGAAGCGCTTTCAACATCGTGCTATTTCCTGATCGTCGATAAAAACAAATACCGGTTCAGCATCGCTCCAAATCTGAACAAGATTCTGGCTGATCGACGGGCGAGTATTCAGAAGGAACAGATCGATGAATGTGTGAAATCAGAGATCGAGAATATAATCAGTTCAGGTCCTGCAATCGACAAGGTCTTTTTTCCTGAAAGGAGCAACCAGATACAAGACAGGGCAGCGCTGACGCTGATTATACTGCCACCGGAAAAGTCGATTCAGAACAATCAGAACATTCTGAAATGGATCGAGATGATGACCCGAGAGTATGGATCATCGGGCAGAACCTATAAAAGCGCTTTGATCTGGATTGTACCGGAATCGTCCAGAAAAATGACAGAAGACGCCCGAACCCTTCTGGCATGGGATACCATCGAGGATGAAGCAACCGGTCTGGGAGTTGATGAAACCCAGAAGAGATTGATACCGGAGAATCGTCGAAAAGCGGAAAGGGATTTAAAAGAATCGATCTGGCGATCGTATAAAAATATAATACTGCTCAACAAAAACAATGAGTTTGCAATGATCGACCTGGGATCTCCCAATTCCAGTGCAGCGGACACATTCATTGGAATGATACTTAATCGGCTCAAACAGAGCGGCGACCTGGAATCCGATATTCATCCCAATTATCTGACTCGGAACTGGCCTCCGGCATTCACGGAATGGAACACCCGATCGGTACGGGATGCGTTTTATGCTTCGCCATTGTTTCCCAGATTGATGAATCCGGAATCGATCAAAGGCACTATCGCACGGGGAGTCAGTCTGGGATTGATGGCCTGTGTCACAAAGGACGGGAGTGCTTATGATACCTTTATTTATAAGGAGAATGTGACAGCAGCGGACATTGACATTTCAGGTGATGTGTATCTGATCCGAAAAGACGTGGCGGAGGCGGTTGCAGCATCTCGGGGAGCGGCGACAGAACCCTCAGCGATATCATTGGCGATAACCGAGGAGAATGCCGTTCTGCCGGAATCCGGACTGACGGTACCGGACCCGCCTGTGGTTAAAACAGAGGAGCCGAAACTTCAGGTTCAAAAAATAGCATGGACGGGCGAGTTGCCGCCTCAGAAGTGGATGCAATTTTACACCAAAGTGTTAAGCCGGTTTGTTTCCGGGCATAAGATGACAGTCAGCCTGACTGTGGAGATATCGAGTGATTCCGGGATCTCATCTCAGAAGATCGATGACGCGAAAGTGGCGTTGGGGGAATTGGGGTTGAGACGGGATATCAAGATGACATGATTACGGTTCCCATGAAGAAAACATAAAAAACCGACAAATGGAGAAAATCGTATGGCGAATTTAATTGAATCAATGGGATACAGCCTTGGAAAGATACACACTGGATTGATCGCCTATATGTGCGATCTCTATCGGGACGGCGAATCTCGCCCACTGGAATTATTCTTGAAAGGGATTGAGCTGCCGGATTCGTTCAAACCAGTCCCCAAAAGAGAATATCCTTTGGGAAATAGAAATCGAGCAGATCTGGTAATCCTCAATGCACAGAATAATCTACCATTTCTGATTATCGAGATGAAAGTTGATGACCACGAGAGCATGCACCAAACACAGAGAATCGCTGACGCCGCACCAGCCGTGGAACATTTTTTCTTTATCACACTCGGTCATGGAGAATATTACCATCCACCGTACGATAAGCGATTTAGATGGATCAGACTATCTGAGTTTAATGATCTTATCCGGCAAATCTCCGCAGAATGTCCCGCGATCGGTCCTTTTAATGATTGGTCTCAAGCTCTTCAGAACGAGATGAATCAACGCGACGATGTAAGGGGAAATATCCGCGATCATATCGGGACCTTCAGAGCAGGTTCATGGAATATCTGTTTCCTCGGTCAACTGAAAGAGTCGTTATGGGAGGAATTGGATGTTGATTTTATTGAAGATAATACAACCTGTTACACACATGGTAATAGACCTGATACGATGTTAAATTTCGGTTGGACCAGATCCCCATACTATGCGGAAATAAACAACAATGGCCGATTAAACTGTAAGGTTTCATTCAATGGATGCCAGACACCAGAAGAGCGACAAATGGTGTACAATGCGGCAAGACAATTCCTTGAGCATAATTTGGGTGTACATAACTTCAGGTCTTACCGCGTAAGGGACAAAACGATGACAATGGTGTCATTGGACATTGGATTGAATGTAGAAAACGGTTACCTGAAATACCAGGCGGACGCACAGGACACAATTCACCAGTTAGCGACATTGTTACGGCAATTTTTTGTTCAAGAGAGTGGGAGATTAGCCTGACTTTCGCAACCGAGTTTGTATCATATAGCGATGTCTGATGGATCTGTTTTTGCTGTTCATCGAGGAGTCCGGTTTTGAGAAAATGCCAAACAACGTTGCGGCTCGGGACGATCCGATTTGAGCGATTTGAGGCCCGATTCCTTATAAATCAGCGTGATATAGACCATGGATACCGCTGAGGAAGTTGAATCCCTGCAGGGAAGTTGGTATGCAGTATCCAGCTAGCATATATGAAAATCACCAAAACTTTCCAACGCTAGTTCACGAAAATGGACCAATACGTTGCAACTTGAGTTTATAGCCTTACCTCGATTTAAAAATGGTATCCATATTGATCAATTACTGTTGATATTGTAAAATAAAATGAGTTTTATTCATCATTAACTCAATACGGAGGTGTATATGACAAAAACTGAAATGGGAGCAGGCTTCCATTATAATGATGAGATGCAAACAACGGGGTATGGCGTTAGATCGTTAAGTAAATTCAATAATCTTGTATTCATTGGATGCAAAGATGGATCAGTGACGGCATTTGATGTTCAATCAGTAACTCGAAAATATTGGGTTTATTATCCACATGCAGATAGCACTCGACCAGGAAGCATATCAGCCGTTCGTTCAATTTTATCAATTGATAAATCCACTGTTTTATTGGGCAGAGAAGATGGAATCATTGAATCTCTTACATTCATTGGAACAGAGAATAATAGAAATAACTTTAATCGGCGCGTCGTTTATACTGAGCAAGAACAAGGGCATGATCCTATAACTTTAATGTATAAAAAAAAAGACGGAAAAATTCTTATTTCCACTCAAAAAGGCAAATTACTAATCGGCCTTTACGACAAGCAAACGCTAAATATTATAAATAAGATAGGAAATGTTCCAGATTTAAGATGTGTGATAGAATTTGATAAATTACTATTGATTTCAAAATCCGGAGAACTTCATTGGTTAAAGGACGTTACCAGCATACCTGAACAGAAAAAATGGAAATTGTTATCCGATGAACCGACTTTCATCTCGGACTATGCAAGTTTTGAAGAGAATTCAATCAACCGTATTATGTTATCCACTGACATTGGAGTTATTTGTTTAAAGAAGGACAATAACGGAAAAGGAAATGATCCAGATTTCGAAAAGGTTAATCTCCCGGGTCTAGTGCGAACTTGTGTTGCAATGACATGTTTTAAAGCAAATAACACCACCTATCTTTGGATATCTGATTCCGCTGGGGATATTCATTTATTTTCCTATAATAGGGAGGATGGCATAGATAATACAGAAAGTTGGCGCAGAACCGGTTTGCTTCAGCAAGGTAATAAAGCAATCAAAGCGATGGCATTTAACATCGGGGAAAAAAATATCGTCATTCAAGCATGCAGAAACAATGAAGTCCATTTCACGACATACGAAATCTTACAAGATAATATTGAGACGGTTGATAAAGAAAAAGAAGAAAAAAAATTTTTACATCAAATGTTAGCGTTTCACAACATAGAAATATTTGAGAAGAAGATGAAGGAATTTTTGAAAAAAGATTTTCTTTTTGAAGGAATACCGTATCCCAAAACTCAATTATTTACGAATTTGATCGAGGTTGTAGCTGATCGACAACCGGAATTATTTGTTCAGACAATCAGCAATCCAAGTGCTAACCTTGCAATAAATATAATAAAAAATGAAAATCCTAATTTCGCGATTGCTTTGTGGACTCAGACATTTCTGGGAGCCATCCATCGTTTTATTCCGGTTGAACGGCGCGAGTTGTGTTATCTGGGGGTTTTACGGTGGTTAAATTTACTGCGGAACGTACCTGAAAACGTACCTGGAATAGAAATAGAAAATAGCAATGACCAAATTCGAGAATCAATCAACGATGTACTCAAATGGGGATTATTCGGCGCAAGTTATCGCGATCGTATCAGCGCAGAACTGCCACTCTCGATTTTAACAAAGAATACAAAAAATAACAATTCCGATGAACAATGTTCACCCACAAAAATCGATCTGGATAAAGCTGTTTATCAATCTCTGCTTCTTTCGCGCCGATATGATAAAAGCGCTGTGTTTCCTGAAAATCAGGCAGGAAGTTTCTACGCATACGACAAAGAGAGCATCCCCAGGAACAATGCTCAGGCAGAACCACATTTTCGAGATATAGGATCAGAAAGTGCAGCAAGGGCCAGTTCTGTTCTTGCACTCACTGATCTGTTTCCTGGATCATCTGATAAACACAAAGATAGCTTTCTGGTTGCTATATCATGGTCGAAACCCAAAATTGAAATATTCTTACTCCGAAAGAATGGTCCCAATGCGGGGAAACCGACGGAATTTCGCCTGACTTCCATATTCGACTCAGATCTGAACAAAAACCCATCGGAGGAAACTGGGCAAGAACCTCATTATTTAAGAATTGAATGGGCATCGGGTATTTCGCAAAGCCGCATCATT
Source organism: uncultured bacterium (assembly GCA_964512995.1). Classification (GTDB taxonomy): domain Bacteria; phylum CSSED10-310; class CSSED10-310; order CSSED10-310; family CSSED10-310; genus CAZELM01. The sequence goes on along the minus strand of CAZELM010000007.1, from coordinate 25,499 downwards.
GAATTGGTAAAAGTCAGGGACAATATTATCGATCTGATCTTCAGCCCATCCCCAAAAAGAACGAGTGACGCTCTCCAAAATCAACATGAAATACGATGCTTGCGCTTCAGAGTTAATTTAAATTCCCAAAAAAACGATCCGGAAGACAAGATTGAGCCGATAGAACTTGAACGCATGAATTACAAAAAAATACCGATCAAGCTTCCTTATCAAAATAACCAAGAACAATCCGGAGAGAGTGCTTATTCTTCTTGTATCATTGGAAAGGCTGCCAACGATCATGCAATTTTACTTATTGGACTTCGCGGGTATATGGGTGAATCGAGAGTGATGCTCCTCCGTTACTCAAACAACGATGACCTTTTTATCCAACCGGTGCAACCAAAACTCGTTGGATCAAATGATAAAATTCACGAAAATTGTTCTTTTCCTGCTTCTTATCCCCAGTCCAATGAAACGATCAGAAATCCTGTTTTGTGCATATCGTCAAACAATGAAGGCAATCAGATGAGGATTTATCTTGGATGCAGCGACGGGCAGATATGGAGGGTTGATTTCAAAGACGATACCGCAAATTCTAACCCAATCAATCTTGATGTCATTTCCGTTGCCAAAATGAGCGCTCCGGTGTGGTCTATTTCAACATCTTCGAATCAGGGAGTTGTACGCATCTTTGCAGGGGGATCCAATGGCACATTGATGGCTTGGCAAAATATATCTGAAACGCAGATACCTGAATTTATCCCATTATGGGCAACCCTGGAAGACACAGCCATCACTGCCATTAATCCTTATAATTTCAGTGATAACAGTGAACCAGGAGAGAGATCAAATGGAGTGATGGCACTCACAGCAAACGGGAAAATGCTGCTCATTCATAATCCTCCCCGAATGCCAAATTTGCAAGAACTCAGCGATAATGGAGGTGGAAAGAGAAATGATCTAAAGCTCAAGATTCCGGGTGTCCGAATCGATAGAATTGATCTCCCTATGACCGCATTGGAAGGATGTATTATTCCTCATTTTGATGGGCAGGGAAAGAGTTCCCTTACCCCTCATATTTCACAGGTTCTGATTGCCGGTGATAAAGGAAATGTGAATGTCATCCGAATTTTTTATCCTGTTTCAAAGGCGTACCGCTCGGAAGAAAGAAAGCAACTAATCTCACGATTATTGAAAATCGAAAACGAGATTAATAAGTCGCGATTACCAGAGGCTCTGGCCTGCGCATCTCCGCATATCCATCTGCTTGAAATCGAAAAAATTTCCCCTGATAATACTGTTAATGTCCCTTGGTTTCTGCATGAACTAAATTTATTCCGTGTTGAATGGTCTGAGCTGAAAAAGCAAAATTGGAAGCTTGCGGAATTATTAGCTAATAATAAGATCGATTGTTTGATTCAATGGTTGAGTCGCAGCCTTCAGCGATCTCGTCGTCTGAATGACAGTATGATGTTCAAGGCGATTATCAAACACTGCCTTGACTTAATGAATCACGAATTGCTGGATATCGCACGGATTATTGTCACTAAGAAAGAAGAAAACTCTACGACAGAATCCGGTGAGATAAGCCAAAATGCCGCCGATACTGCTTCGTTCAGATGTGTTACTGGATATGCTGAAATTTATACTGAAATAATCGATGCGATAGATAAAGAGTGCCGTGCATGGGCTGGTTCACCGGATTCGCTGGAAGATCGAATTCGGACTTTTATGCTGAAATGGCTCGTTGATGGTGAATCCTATACTGAATCGATTTATGCGATACGGTTAAAATCCAAAACCACTCAAAAGAACTGTCCAGATGAATGTGTCCATAAAGATAAATGCATGCCCATCTCTGCTGGTTTTTTAAAGATACTTGGTCGTCGGGCAAAAGTCGTTCGATCACATCTTGAACTTGGAAGACCCCGAATGGTACTGGAAGCGCTTCGATCTGTGAATCTATCGTTGCAGTTTGCAGCCAAATATCTTGGAGAAAAAAGGAACTCTGAACATGGTATTGAAGAAAAGTTTACTGTCCCTTGGATCAATCTGCAACCGATTTTTGCCGCGGTAGGTGAATATCTCGGTAGGCAAAGTCGTGCGAAAGAGGGGCTTGATGATGCTATTGCGCATGAGATCTGTCGTACATATGCATTGGGAATCTGCATCAGTCCGCACCTGAGTTTTATTATCGCTTATCGATTGCTCGAAGCCCAGGGCAGGAATAATCTTTCACAACGAGTCAAAAAACAACTGAATATATTGGAAAAACAAGGCATCAAAATTCCTGAACAATTCGAGATATTCTCCGCCATCGTAAGTCCGGTGGATCCCGATCAGATCCAACATATCGAAATCAATACGGTAGTCGATGTTATAAACATTCTAACAGATGACAGTAATGAAAAAGATAAAAAAGTTAAAATCTACGGAAAGGCACTAGTCGCCTGGAAAAGATGGATTGGATTGATACCAATTACAGATACGAGTGAATCTAAAAATATAAGTGAAGGGCATGAGGAAAGTAAACGACCAGGAAAAGATTCTTTAGATAACATGAAAAACCTGGATAAAGAACGAGGCAATCAATTATTGCTTGAAAACTTAATACCTTATTATTCAATAGCAAGCGAATTATTACATCTCGCCAGAAACATGAGAAAGGAACCAGGTAAAATTGACTTCAATCCTCTTGTTCATGATGCTCCGAAATGTCTGAGTGCTGATAATCATATCATGCGTCATTCGAAACGTTTCTGGTCCAAAATACTTGAAGAGTTTAGAGTAATATATCTAAAAGCCTATGGTAATATCAAATTAACGACAAACGGAAAAGACATTCATCCCATGCATTTACTATTTAGCGAAAAATTAGAAAAGTGGAGTTATGAGAGTCTAGTCTTTTTAGAAGATTTGGAAGTCAATTATCAAATCTATGAACCGAGCCTTTCTCTTTACAGAAAAGCTCTGGAATATGTAAACAATGCCGCCAAGGAATTTAAAAACAGCGCTGTTGTTCAGAAATACCTCGTTGATCGTGTATTAAGTCATGGTCTTTTAGAACGATTGAATGAACATGCCTTTGAATTCAAGGAAATTTCACATTCTCTAAATCCATATGAAATTGCAGATGGGCAAGTTAAACTTCAAGGTGCCTCCAGGTTCTCGGAATATGTATCCAGACGTGCGGAACATCTTGAGAATATCCCGGCAACCCTGAGGGTCCTGCAGGGTCTTATGAGTACGAGTACGGAAAATAATTCATCTCTACAGGTACATTCACTTATAGAAGAGATGCATAAGTTAATGGGAGATTGGTTTACATATGAGAATTCATGCGGTTCCTCAATAGAAAATTTATCTTTATCTAATAATAGAACGTCATTTTTTATCACCCTAGTTATCAGGGAATTGAATATGAATTGGAAAATCCATGGTTTTTATAACAATAAAACCTGCAGGCAGAAAGTGACACTCAAAATTGATGAAGAAGGTTTTCATTATACTTTTCAAGGGATTGAAAGCTATGACATCAATCGTCTGGTAAAATTCGAACAGCAGGATCGTCATCAGGATATCCATCGTATCTCCCATGGGACAGGTTTATATCTTGCACGACTCGCTGCTGCCATGATCGATTGGTGTCTGAAAATAGTACCGTGTAACTCAGAGAGTGCAGAAAATGCACGTGTTGAGGTAGCATTAACTCAGGAGAGGAGAGCTTTATATGAATGGAGCGGAAAGAGTTCATGTTGTGGTGATAGATGATTCGAGACGTTTTGCACTTCATGTCTGGAGAATACTGACGGATGCCATCTCCATTGGAATCGGAGATCAATCTAATCAATATAGCAATGACGGAATAATTTCGGACAGTATATCTGCAGCTCCATGGCTCCGTAACAATCAAGCTATTTCGTCACCAAATGGGCGGATATTCGTGTGGTGGATACCTGCGGACTCCAGAGTAAAGAACGGTATGGAAAAAATAAAGAGTGAGATTGAAAAGATTGAACCGAACAATAAAAAAGAACGACATGAGGAAGCGTGTAATTATTCAAGATGTAAACTATATTTTATCATCGATAAACAGGGGAATTGCGATGACTACATAGCTCAATCAGTAGTTGAGAATGGCCAAGCGATCTTTTGTAACTTTAGTAATATTGAATTTATCCCAGTCAGTGCATATCACACATCTGATGTACTTATAATAAAAAAAGAACAAAAACAAAAAAATACAGATCAAGCGCATCAAACATCAGATAAACTTGAGATAACTTTCCGAACAAAAAGCTGTGATGTTATTCATGGAATAAAAGAAAAAATTGAGAAAGAACTTTCGCCCCCTGGTAATCTGATTTTTCCCGATGGATTCAATGTACTGGTAACAGGCGCAGGATTCGAAATCGCAGATAAACACGGTGGATTTGGACTTGATCCAACATCATCAATCATGAACAGACTTTCTGAATTATCGATTCTTGATTATAGAATAAAATTCCTGATTGAAAAGGAGGCGGAAAGGACGCGGTTTCCTTTAAATGTTCATATTGAAAAAACAGACGGTACCAAATGCCCTGATATAGAATTAGGTGAGTATCCCAATAATCTGGATGAATGGTGGAGTAAGTTACTCAGTTCAATAAAAAATTCTATTCAAACGTTGTGTAAAGAAGAAAAAAATCAAATTCTATATCATTCATTTCTTATCGAAAAGGCGTTACGGAACGAATTCAGGAACAAAATACTTGCATTTGATTGGGGATTTATGCGTGAATCTTTGTTTGCTGCAGACATGCCATTTAATACATGGATATCGACGAATTACACGGGATTTGCGAATCGTGCGGTTCACAGTCACCACAATGATAAACGTAATGAGGGGAGATGGGAGATTATTTCAACCACAGCAGAAGCAAAAAATCTGGTTCATCAGTTAACTCATCAACCGGATCAACGGAAATCTCATCTTGTAAAAGCACTATTTAAAGTGCATGGTGACATCTCGCATCTCGATTCCATGGCAATTGCAGGGTTAGACAAAGAAATTCAATCATCGCTATTCATCAAGCCTGATTTATCGTCTCTATATTCCGCATCACAAAACTACCTTATGGATTGCTTAGAACAGACAGATAAAAAATCAGTAATCTGGCATATTGTTGGACATGGTCTAAATGATCGGCTGCTTGTGAGAACAATAGAGAAAGTGAGCGAGATTGCTTTGCTCCGTGACAAATCCATTTATTTCATATTCGTCAATCGTCAAGAATTATCAGAAAATACCCAAAAATTGATGAGTCTTAACAAAAAAGTAATACAATCAGAAACCCCAAAAGTCATAATGATCAACACCAAGCATAGTGCATTATCTTATCTTGCCCGATTAAAACTGGCTAATCAACAGCAGAATCCCGATAACAATCTGAATCATCGCGACCTGTTTGGAACATTAAAAATACTATGCCAAAAGCCAAATCTGGCAGATGGATTTTCCATTTTAGAAAAGAAAAATGCTGAAGCATGCTATATTCAAAAGCAATGTGTGCCGATTTCGATGGAAGATGACACCTAGGACATTGTCACGCTTGAATTTGTGAGTATTAGTCTTTTATGCATAAGATGGCTGATTTTTACCCTCTCCCACCGGGAGTGGGTCGTCGGCCAAATCCGCCTGGTATGATTTCTGAACAAGGCCGGCGGTGTGAGGGAACACGCCTTTTTATCATTGCCGCCTTCGCACCGGCGGGGTGAGGGAGATAAGCCAGGCGCTCTCATTCCACGATGATGATTTAGATCTATCGATCCATTCAAGTGATCGTTGTTTGTTATGAATCGTTTCAGTTTATATCCAATGGGATCATTTTTTTGATGTTCTATTGACAATGAATAAAAATGCAATTATAGTCAAAATTGACAATTTATCATGGTTGAGGAATCAGATGATTTTTCAAACATTAAAACAGTGCAGAAGAGCTCAGAAATCACAATCCACGAAAAAGGACTGAATCGAGCCGCAGTGTAAGAAGATGGGGTTTTTCATTTGCGGGTGGATTGCGATTTTACGGTATGGATCGGGAACAATAGGATAGATGTACATTCAACCGGTATCAAAGGAGACATGTATGACGCTCCAGACGGAATTTCAGAAAGTTGAAGGTGTTTATCAGTTGACAGATGATTGGATGATCAATTTGCCTTGCTCGTTCAGTCAGCGGCCGGAAGACGGATGTCTGGTGCTCTGGCGGTCCGGCATCAGTATCTGGATTGCCGTGTGGGATAACCATACTCAGGAGACGATGGATGAACGGTATCAATGGATCCGTGACGAAACAAGCCCATTCGCATTCGATCAGATGACGGAACACGAAGCAGGAATCATTCGCTATGCCTATCGATTGGATGAAGAATGGGAAGATGAACCGCATGCATCGTTTTATGGGTATGTGATCGGGAGAGATGGTCATGTTCAGATCGCTATTTATTTCGACCTGCCAGATGACATTACCATGATCAAAGACATCTGGCGGTCGATCCAGGTCAATCAATGAACAATGCTCGGTTTCACAAGCACCTTCGACTGGGAAAACAGAGCCGGGATGATGAAAATGGCTGTCGATTTCTCCCGGGTCATGAAATAAAATCCTTCATTATTGTGACGAATAGTTGCATTCCGGGATTGATTGAAAAAAATTTCAATAAATTGTTGACATTGTGTCACACTTTGGTTAAACTCAGAGTAGTTTTTAAGAATGGTTCGAGGCATTGGGAATGAATATTGGGCAAATCGCTGCTGAACATTAATCGAGGCGGCTGAAACAGAAAATATTTTATCGATCATTTATTTTTCGGCAGAGTGTAAAATCATCTTCCTATACGCTAACGGTATCATTCCGGTGGAATCTCGACATATGTATTGTGTATTCATTCATATATTCCATACATTACATGTGTTGTCGATGGGATATACGATCTGACAATAACCAGACTGAACAGGAGCGTTTCAGTTGGGATAATCCAATGATATTGAAAGGAGCGTTTGAATGAGTAATATGTTCTCAAAGATAAATATCGGCAAAGTACAGCAGTTGCGTCAATTTAAGATCAACTATTCCCGTGTACGCAACCTGGAACACATTGACAGGGATAATATCCCTTTGCAGACATTCGCGGTGTATTCTTCTCGCATGGTTACTGCTCCGTTGGTGACGGAGGAACAACCGCGACCGGTATTTTCCACCGACCTTCGGTATCTTGAAAATTACTCCCCGCTGCATTTCCCAAAAGGCAAAATGCTGGTGTTGATCAATCATGATATCTATCCTTCAATCAAGTCATCCATCGATCAATACATCCGGGATGTCGCATATGAAGGGTATTATGCAATGGCTTTTCGTGTGAAGGGTGGCATTCCTGCTTCTATACGCATTTTTATCAAACAGCAATCACCGATTGTGGGGGTTCTGCTCGTTGGAAGTCTCCCGACTGCCTGGTTCGAATTCACGAATAACGATGATTTTTTCAATTCAAACTCAGAATTTCCATGCGACCTTTATTATATGGATCTGAATGGAGCCTGGAACGATCCGGATAATGATGGAAAGTTCAGTGAGCATCCGACGGGTGTTGAGCCTGAGATTTGGGTGGGCCGCATCTGGACTCCGACTGAAAATGGAAACGATACGAAACTCATCAATGATTATTTTGCTCGCAATCACCAGTTTCGGAAAGGATTATTCGGCTATTCAAACAGAGCGCTGGCGTATGTGGATGATGACTGGACTGGTTTTGATGATTGTGCATTCGATCAGATGTTCTCTCCCGCGAATATCGAGATCATCAACGAGCCGGCAGCAACCGATGTGGATCGGTATAAAGCCGAGATCAACCAGCATCGTGCCTGGGCGCAAGTTTGTGCACACTCATCTCCGGGAGGCCACTCATTTAAAATTCCCGGTGGAAGCGAGTGGGTTCCGAACAGTTATCTGCGGGATATCAATCCGCCGAACGCTTATTTTTACAATCTGTTTGCATGCAGTAATGCTCGTTTTACACAAGCGGATTATATGGCCGGGTGGTACATTTTCGATAAATTCGGTGGATCGAAATGTAATGGATTGGCTGCTGTTGGAAGCACAAAGACCGGTTCAATGCTGATGTTCGAAAATTTCTATGGACCGATGAGTGGGGGCAAGACGGTTGGAGAAGCATTTGTGGATTGGTGGAAAGCGCTCGGAAGTACCCACGATATCGACGAACGGCGGTGGTATTATGGAATGACGCTCCTGGGAGATCCAACGATTAACTGGTGGAGTGGCGTGGTGCCCATTCTTCGCGATCCGCTCCCCGGTGATGTGTTCGATCATTTCCCACGATTGACGCATTTCCGTTGGGATCCAATCGCTTTGAGCGGAGTCACCTATAATATTGAGATCGATGCCTTTGGCGCGCGTTCTGCGGGAGTCTGGGCTGCTGAAGCAAATCTGATATGGCTGGTATCGAACGCACTGTCGAGCAGCAATTACGAGCATATGTTCGTTGGCGCTCAACGCGGCCGCTGGCGAGTCCGGGCGAAGGTCGGCAACCAGGTTTGTCCGTGGAGTGACTGGCGGTATTTCACGTATACGGTTTGATGGTGGTTATCCTTAAAGCCGTGAAAATCCACAGAAACTATTTCGATGTAAAAATCTATGTAAAATTCAATCAAGCAGGAGGTTTCAGATATGAAGTTCATTCATTTAAGTGATCTGCACATTCACAGCAGTAATGACGACAATGCAGAACTCATCGCCAGACTGGATTTTATCTCCCATCATTATCCTGAGCATAAATTGATCATCACAGGAGATATCACGGATGATGGAGCGATCAGGCAATACGAGAATGCCTATGAATTGCTGAAACCATTTATAGGCAGGCTTTATATTTGTCCTGGTAATCATGACTTCGGTGCTGTCGGAAATCTGTACAGCGAAGAAAGAGCGCGCCGTTTCGATAGTTTGCTTTCAATTCCTTTGAATCAGAACGGTACGTTCAAGGGTGACAATGCACCTGTTGTCAATACCATACACGATGATTCCGCTTCTGTTCTTATCATCGCATTGGATTCCAATCTCGAAACATACTATCTGTTTGATTTTGCTTGCGGAGAGATTGGTAAAACGCAATTGCAGGCATTGGATACAATTCTTACTGCTGCGCCTCATGGTGTTGTGAAAATCGTTTTTTTTCATCATCACCCCTTTATGGTCAATGATCCATTCATGATCCTGAAAGATGCGGAATCATTGGCGCGTACAATTTATAGGCATGCTGAAATCATTTTATTCGGGCACAAACATCAGATGGATCAATGGAAAAACAGATGGGGAGCAAAATACATTCTTGCATCGGATAATTCTTCGGATAAAGATTTTGCCAAAGAGATTTCCATTGAAAATGGGGAGATAACTGTTTCAGAGATCCGTATACACTAATCGCATGTTTTTTTGCTCTCAAACTTTTCCGGGAATTCTTCCGTGCCTCCTCTTTTGATAAAGGGGAGGCTTGATTGTTTTGAGAAAACTGAGTAGTTCCGTTGAGAAAGGGCGATTTGAGAGGATTTTTTGACTAAGTTGCGAATGAAAAACTGGTTTATTTGCACTGAAAGTGCTTCTGACAGAATCTTATCAGGGTTCAGAAGATTTCATTTGGATGCGATCAATATTCATTAAAAGGAGATTCATATGAAAGTAGAAAATCATGTTCTGATTGGTGATCAAGGCGAACCTGTCTCACACATAATAACCAACAATCATTCGTCGCCCATGTCGCCGCTCTATCTGATCGTTCACTACACGGCGGGTGTGTCGATCGATGGAGCTGTCAATTGGTTTCTGGATCCAGTTTCCCGAGCATCGGCACACATCGTTATCGGGATGGATGGAAAAATTGTCCAGATGGTTCCATTCAATAAAAGGGCATGGCATGCCGGAAAAAGCACCTGGGGAAATCTGACCGGATTAAATTCCTATTCCATTGGAATCGAATTGGTAAATGCCGGAAAGTTAATGCAACGCTCGGATGGAAACTGGATGACTTGGTCAAAGCAGATTATCCCACCCGATCAGGTAACGATCGCCCAACATAAGGATGAATCCATCTCCGTCGGCTGGCACGAATATACCGAGGAACAACTGCAGGCAGCCATTCAAGTTGGTATCGTCTTGTGCAATACATATGAATTCATCGATGTATTGGGACATGACGATATCAGTCCACACCGTAAGACAGATCCGGGTCCTCTGTTTCCAATGAACAGTTACAGATCTATGGTAATGGGACGGATTTAGTCATTCAGGCATTCGGATACTGAAAAGTGTGATGAATCCAATTCATGTTTATGCTAACCTGGGATTGATTTTCAATCAGAAATCGAGATATTTTATTATAAGTAAGGTTGAATTATGATTCACATAAAGAAAACGATATGAACCTCCTGGCGATTGTGGGAAGCCCGAGAAAAGGAAAATCAACCGATCTGCTGGTTGACAAGGCCATCGAGGGAGCCCGTTCGGTGTCTCCGGACTGCAGCCCGAAAAAGCGCCACTTAGCCGATTACACGATTCAATTCTGTAGGAATTGCCTGGCTTGCCGGGACAGTCATTCAGCAGAACCCATCGCGCAGTGCGTCATTCGGGATGATAGGGGGGTGGTACGCAGAATCGACTCTTAGGAGGTGAAGCGAGGGATGATTGAAAAAATCGCATACTACCAGGGAATAAAAGATGAAGAGCCGAATATTCGACTTGCCGAAGAGCTTGCAGCAGCCAACGACTCCGAAGGCATTTCAGAGATCGTCAATGGATTGAAAGACAAAAACGAACAGATCGCTCATGATTGCATCAAAGTGCTGTATGAGATCGGTTACCGAAAACCCGAACTGATCGCACCTTATACGGGAGTGTTTATCAAGTGTCTGAACTCCAGACGGAACCGGATGATCTGGGGATCGGCGATTGCACTGGCTCAGATTGCTCCATTGGCTCCGGATGAGCTGTTTATGGCATTCGATGCGATCTATCAGATATACCAGGCTGGCAGTGTTATCACCGTTGACAACTGCATCAGCATATTTGCCGGAATCGCCAGCTCCCAGGAAACATATCACGAAAAAATTTTTCCGGTCATTCTGGAGCATTTACGAACATGCCGTCCCAAAGAAGTCGGACAGCATGCCGAACGGGCGTTTATTTGTGTGAACGAGAAGCATGCGGCGGAATTCAAAACGGTGCTGGAAAAACGATATGATTCATTGACGGAATCCCAACAGAAACGAGTTGAGCGGCTGATGAAAAAAATGGAAAAATCGGGATGGATCTGACATCGAAAGAGAAAACGAAAATGACAAAAATGATGCCTGTGATTGAAACCGATCGGCTGATTCTCCGGCCGTTTACCATGACTGACGCGGCGGATGTGATGCGGCTGGCAGGAGATTGGGCGATTGCCGATACAACGCTCACGCTTCCGCATCCGTATCTGGAAGGAATGGCGGAAGCGTGGATATCCACCCATCAGGAATCGTTTGATACCGGACGAGGCGTCACGTTTGCCATCACGCGGAAACCAGATGGCATTTTGATTGGAACGATCAGCCTGATGAGTATCGTCAGCGGCCATCAAGGGGAACTGGGATACTGGATCGGAAAGCCATTTTGGAGTATGGGTTATTGCAGTGAAGCCGGGAAAGCGATTCTGAAATATGCGTTTACTGATCTTGGTCTGGTCCGTGTTCATGCCTGCCATTTCGCTCGCAATCCAGCATCCGGCCGTGTGATGGAGAAGATGGGGATGCGATATGAAGGATGCCGTCGCCGGCATGCGAAAAAAGGGGAGAGGCTGGAAGATTTGATGTTATATGGCATTCTGAAGGATGAATGGGAGGAAATGGTGGCAGATTCCGTTCCAAATGATGTTATACATCATCCTTGACATATTTTGAATCACACAGAGGCTGATGAAAAAGGGACTGGATAGACAGAACCATCGTAACTGGCGTATACTGGCGACGGACAGAACACGATTTGTATGGAGTGATAAGAAAGTTCAGGAGATCTTGATATGAACGAAGCAGACCCCATCCGGGATCAGATCATCACGGGATCCCGCAAATCGAACAAAAGCTATGCGTTTGATGAGTCCCATGATCCCGATATTCCAGCGGATATCTGGTTTCAGGAATCCCATGAAGGTCAGGTGTTGTTCGTTGTATTCTATACGCAGGCGTGTCGATGGTCCCGATGCGTCGGATGCAATCTGCCAGCCAGAATGTCTCCAGATCATATCTCCTATCGGCATCTGATGGCTCAGACCGATCATATTTTCCGGAATTCCAGGGTCAGACCTCATCTGAAATCCATTCGAAAGATGATCATCAGCAATAACGGATCAATCCTCGATCAAGCGACGTTTTCCTCCACGGCCCTAATGTATCTTCTGGCACAAACGAATATTCATCTTCCATCTCTGGAAGTGTTCAGTATTGAGACACGACCTGAATATGTCGATTTTTCAGAAATGGAATTCATCTCCAGAGCACTGTCCGAAGGAGAGACGCCAACATCCCTGGAGATTGCCATTGGTTTCGAAGCATTCGACGATCATATCCGAAATACGTTGTTTGATAAAGGATTGTCATTGGCTGTTTTTGAAAATCTGGTTCGCAACGCAGCATCATTCAACCACCGCTTGAAGTGTTATTTCATGCTGAAACCGGTTCCGGAGATCACTGACCGGGAGGCGATCGAGGATATTCGAAACGCTATCGATTATCTGGATGGCATCTCCAGACAATACCGGATCATAATCAACATGCATCTGAATCCAACATTTGTCGCTGCCGGTACGATACTGGCGGAGAGGTTCCGGGATGGGAGGTATTCGCCTCCGAACTTGCTGGATGTTGTCGAAGCTGTCCGGAATGCCCGAGGGAAAAACATTACCGTTTTTATTGGGCTTTCCGATGAAGGTCAAGCCGTGCCGGGCGGATCATTTATACGGCCGGGGGATGATCTCCGAATCAGAAACCTGGAATTATTCAATCGAACTCAGAATTTTGATATTCTGGATCAGATCCACTGATGAATGATTCGATATTATACCCAAAATGTCTAGAAGCATTCTTTTTTTCATCCAATTTGTGAAAAAAAAATAATCAACCACGGATAAACGCGGATGAACACGGATGAAGAAATGATCGGAAAAGATAAGCCAGATCGGATTCATTCATTTTTGATAATCCGGGGAGTGCTGGTCACTTTGGTCTTACACATTCTTTTCTTCGTCTTATCCGTGTCTATCTGTGTTTATCCGTGGTAATAAAATCAAAATGGATGATCCATCGCCTGATCGAGATCCTGGATGATATCTCCGACATCTTCAATACCGACAGAAAGCCGGACCAGACCTTCGGTGATTCCGGCGGCTTTCCGGGCGGCTTCACCCATGGATTGATGGGTCATACTGGCAGGATGCTGGATCAGTGTTTCCACGCCGCCTAAACTGACCGCGAGCTTGCTGAGTTTGACGCTGTTCATCATCGACTCACCCGCAGAAAATCCACCGTTGAGTTCAAACGTGATCACGCCGCCATGGCCATGTTGTTGTTTCAGTCCGATCTCGTATTGGGGATGGCTTTTCAGCCCGGGATATCTGACCCATTTGACATGCGGGTGCTTTTCCAGATGTTCTGCGACAATCATCGCATTTTTACAATGTCGTTCAATCCGGATGGAGAGGGTTTTCAGACCCCGGTGAACGAGGAATGAGTTGAACGGATCGATCACGCCGCCGATCTGATTGAGAACTTTCCGTGTAATGGCATACAACTCTTCGTTTTTGACAATCACCGCACCACCGATCACATCCGCATGGCCGTTTAAAAATTTCGTCATGCTGTGAATGACAACATCAGCACCCAGTTCCAATGGCCGCTGGAGCGCTGGACTGAGAAATGTATTGTCCACAACGAGCCAGGCATTTGTTTCGTGAGCGATCCGGGCGGTTTCCTGCAGATCCGTGATCGCCAGGGTTGGATTGGCCGGTGTCTCGACATAGATAACCTTCGTGTTCGGTCTGATTGCGGATTGAACCAAATCAGGTTGCTCCGTATCGACAAAGGTTGTTTCTATTCCGAACTTATTCAGAACGGTGCAGAGCAGGGTATTCGTTGCACCGTAAACCGACTTTGAACAGACCACATGGTCACCGCTCTTGAGCAATGCCATGAATGCCGTATTCACCGCTGCCATTCCACTGGCGCAACCGAGGGCTTTATATCCCCCCTCCAACTCGGCCAGAGCATTTTCCATTGCCTCGACCGTCGGATTCTTCATCCGTGTGTAGATATATCCTTCCGATTCTCCCTTGAACAGCGATGCACCATGTGCAGCGGACTCGAAGATAAACGTCGATGTCTGATAAATGGGTGGTACAACCGGGCCGAATTCATAGTCAGCAACACCCGCATGAACACATTTTGAATCAAATTGATGGGATGAATTGTGTGACATGATACGCTCCTAACTTTCTCCGGGCTATTAGTAGCCAAATAAAAAAAATCGCAGATTGGGCCGGTAACCGAGTATTGGAATGATCCTGCCGGTCCCGAATCCCGGATAATATGCCGAGTAGTCAAATCAACAAAGTAAAAAGCTCTCCCAGAGAGCGATCCCAACTTATGTCGATTCCCTCATATTGTCAAATCCAACATGAGGTTATGATTCAGTCAGAGAGCATCCGAAAAACATTTTATATCCGTTCACTGTGAAGATCCCCTAACGAAAAATGGGTGGCACGCAGAATCACGTTATTGAAATCAGATTTTCCTGGTGAAAGCGTTGATTCTGCGTGACGGGGTGTGTATTTGGAATGTCGGAACACACCCCGTCTCTGCTTGGCTCGCCGAGAAGCCATGGTGAATCCAATCAAACCGTGGCTTCGCAGAGCCACCACTCTTGATAGAGGGGATTCTGGCTGGTTCTCACTCGCTGAACGATTACACCAATTTTTTGTTATCAAAACTGAAACTCCCCTTAAAACAAACGCATAAGACGAAGAAGACGACACAAGGCAAAAGTGGAACGAGTACATTTGGGAATGTTTCCCTCACCCCGTCGGCCATTTCGGATCACCAGATCATGTGCGATTGGTCGTCACACTGGCATGTTTCCTTCACCCCGCCGGCCATGTTGTTAATAGGTCCCTGATGGATCGACCGGCGATCCTCTCCCGGGGGGAGAGGGGAAATAAGGATCCCACCACTTTCTCGTGTGCAATCCAGGAGAAAATGTTGGGGATGAAGGAACAATGTATTTTTCCTGAATGGCATTTTGAATGATGATTGCATGTGTAAGATCATTCGTATAGTATGCGTTATCAACTGACGTTCATTTGCCGGAATTCTGATGACCTGGATCGCTTACCGGGAAACCCCGGAAAAACAACCAATTCAATGGAACACAATGCCTTTTCAATGGTGAAACAACAGAGTTGCATCTCTCTCGCTGTCCTGTGCACCGCATTGCTCATTATCGGCGCAATCCGATGGGTGAATGGTCCACCGACCGAATGTTATTACGGTGATTTTCTCTATTACTATAACATGGCCGAGTTTGGACTCTTTGACAGCCCGAACCTGGATGCGCCTTATGCGTATCGTTACCTGACTCCCCTGATTGTCCGGCTGATCACGATTGCATCCGGCACGTATACCAAACTGGGTTTCGTGATTCTGGTGTATATCGGCACCTTCATGCAACTGATCGGGATTTTCTGGCTGAGCCGGATGTTTGGTTTCGGGAAAAGGACCGCTTTCATCAATCTGCTCCTCCTTGCAGGTTCGCTGGCGAACGTCAAGTTTATTCTATTTGACCCCTATCGTCCGGAAACATTAGCCTATCCCATGATGATCCTGGCGATCTACCTGATGATTCACAAACCATTTTACCTGTTGACCGTCGCCACCTTTATTGGAATCCAGATCCGGGAATTTTTGATCGTGCCTTATCTTATCGGTTTGATCGTGGAGATCAGACGATGGTTTTGGGTCCGATCACGCGGACAAATCATGGTGATGATCGGTTCGATGGTTCTGATCATCGCAACGATTCTGATACCCCGGCTCTGTTTTCCGATCGGACACGATCAGCAATGGGTGGATCCATTCCATAAATCAGACACGGTAAAAAGGCCGCTGGAAGCTCCAGTGAATATGCATCGGAATATGAACTACCTGTTTTCGCTGTTCGGATTTCTTCTCCCATCGATTTTGTTATACATCCTGCATCCATTGCATCGAATTTGGGGAGAAATATGGAACAGACACCGCTGGTTTTACGCGTATACCGGTATGATCCTGATCTCCGCCTTTTATGGAGGCACAGATTTCCCGCGTTTTATGAGCTATCTGTTTATTCCGCAAGCGCTTCTGGTCGGGTATCTGATTCAGGAAGACATAACCATTGTGAAAATTCTGTTCGTGTTCGCTGCTGTCATTACGTTCAATCGCCTTTATCTGCCATTCCCCATCTGGAATGCCGATGAATATATTGGTTTCTATGGTGGCTATGATGATGTGATCAATTCCCTGATAATCCACCGGTATCATGAACTGGCATCATGGATCGGAAGCGCTGTTATTCTGCGATGGATCGAAAAAAACTTCTGCCATCATTTGGACTCCAGGCGATAGGCGCGGATGCGCACGCCCAGATCTTCGAGATTCTCATCGAATACCATTTTGTCTGAGAAGTGCTTCTCCATGGCATGGATATATTCTTTTTTCCAGAATGCATAACGCTGATAATCATCGGTATAGAACCGGGAACGCTCCGTGATATCGACTGTGACAACATTCACCGGCATCATGTTGGGGGATGAGAGAAACCGAAGGAGTGTTTGTTCATAGACTTCGTATGGTGCGGGGAAATCCCGCTCCGGCCGACGTTCTCCCATAAATCCTTCGAAAACGATCATCGGTGTCGGGTATCCCCGCTCGATCTGCATCCGCCATAGAACCAAGTAGGAACTGACTTGGTCGAAGCTGCCAATAAAACAGTTCTTTTCATTCGGTTTCAATGCGGATTCAAGCGTATTCAGGATACGATTCACATGAATGCTGTTGGTAGTATAAGGATCGTGGGATATCGCTGAAGAGATTCGTGGGATTTGCGATATCATACACAGTGGTAACAGAATCGTTCCTGCCCATCCCATCCATTTCTTATGACAACACAAGTGACTCCAACCGGCTGAGCATATCACCAAGAGCATGTATGCGATCGGCATTGCATATCGGGGCATTTTGTTGGGATGCGCCGTGATCATGCCAAAACCGATGAAAAATACCACAATCAGGAACATATTCTGAGATGAACAGGATCTCCAGCAGGAAAAAGCAAATGCGATGATACCGATGGATATAAATGCCATCAGCCAGACATTGGACACATAAAACTCCTGGAAGAAAATTTTGGGATAGTACAACAGATCTTCAGCAAGTGGCAGACCACTGGAACGAGCTTCCAGAAACTTCATCATCCCATTGTATTTGTCCGTGAAGGAGTAAGAAAACCATCCAGCCAGAATCATCCCATGAGCGATGAACAGAAATGCGAATGGTTTAAGCTCGGGATCACGCTTGTGCCATCGTTCATTCAGAATGTACAGCATCAGAAAGATCAACAACGAGAGAAGCATCCATAAACTGTAATTGTATTTCACGAGCCATAACATGCCCGAAACCGCACCTGCGATTATGCCATTGCATGCTGTCGGACTGGACAACCACTTCAGTATAAACAACACACCCAATGCCGTTACCCATACGATCATCGGTTCCATCATCCCAGAAACCGAATGGTGTATGGTCTGATAAGAAGCCATCCACAGCAATGGAGTGATCCATGCGACCCACTCCCACCTCCCTGTCACTATCCGGTGATTCACGAAACCCGTGAAAAGGATCAAACAAATCAATCCGATATTCACACCAATGACAGTCGTCAGCATCGGACCGAAAATCCAAAATGAACCTGTCAGTAATGCAAAATACCCACAGGGATGGTGGCTTTGCTTCAGCAGAACCTGAACGGCATCCCACGGGTGTCCCAATTTCGCCAAAGAGAATATCTTGACACTCTCATAAGAATAACATGCAGCATCCCATAGAAATGTCGGATAAGACGGCTGGCATTCGTTCCATACGTAATAAGCATACAGCCAGATCAGCAATAACATAACCAGCGACAATATAATTGCTTTCAACGATATGGTGTTAGTTGGCGATGCCTGTTTCATGCAGAATACCCTCCCACATTCAAAACGGGTTTTCTAAAGATATCCCAGATCCTCCAGCCGTTGCTGTATCGTATCGTTTTCATTCTGCGAATAGGGGTGCGGTGCAACTGATTCTGGAATACTCGGCTGCCTCTTACTCTGACAGACTGGCTGATTTCCGACTAATTCGCCGATCACCTGCCCATCCATATACTCCGGTATGGGTATTCCGGATAGTGCCAGACAGGTGGGAGCCAGATCAGCGATGTCGAGATCGTTTATCGCCGGCTGCTTTGTGATCCCAGGACCACACGCCATGAAAATGCCGTATTGGCGATGACTCCCATTCATGCTGCCGCCTTTTCGCCCCAGCCATTCTTCCGGTGGGAGCGGCTCGATGGGCTCACCCGACGCGGTCATCCGAACCACCGGATATGCATATCCGCCATCGAGATTCAACTCCAGAATCAAATCCGGTATCCGAGCCAGTTCCGAGCCATGATAGATGTCCTCGCGACGGAAAACCCGTGAGAGCACAGCCTGACCGGATACCGGATCCCGGTAAGACAAAAGCGCTTCTGAAATCTCATCGAGCAGTCGATCCCGCTCGGAGCCGCTCCTGTGCGTTCCCATGGGAAACCGCTGATCATGGAGCCAGACGGATGGGAAATAGTTCAGCTCATCCGAAAATGCCGTACACCGGGCGAGATTCGCCGCAGCGATCCGGGAGGCTGACTCCATACGGGATGGAATCGCGGCTCCACCGGATCTGAAACACCATTCCTGAAACCCGACCGGGAGCCACTGCACGGATTTGCGCATCATCCCCGTCCAGTTGCTCTGAATCCATGATCGGGGTTTGAACTGAAAGAAACCGGATCGGTGGAGGAGACGGTTGATACTGAGCGATCGGGCACCGGTTCCGCCAAACCCGTGATCCGACACGATCATCAGATGAGCGCCATCACCCATCTCCACATGGAGTTGCCCCACCGCCTGATCCAGCGTCCGATAGACCTCCAGAATCGCGTCCCGATGCCGGTCATCGCCCGGAATGCGCCGGGGAGAAAGCGGATCGTGAAACGACCAGAAATGATGGGAGATGGTATCCGATTCGGAAAACACACAGGCAGCCAGATCCCAATCATCTTTTTCCAGCAGATAGGTGGCGATCTCCAAGCGTTTCCGAGCCGTCTCCACGATCGTCCGCCGAGCCTGATCATGCCAGCCCGTCGTGATGCGAAGCTCCTGAATACCCGCCAATGTATAGGGAGCCACTTTCGTTTTAAGTTCATCATACAGAGATGGCGGATAACAAAACGATGCATCCGCATTCACGGCAACCGGAGAATCGAAACCGGAAATCATGATGCCCCGGACAGGCTCCGGCGGATAGGTTGTCGGGAATCCCATGGCCATCACTTTTTTCCCCTGCTCCGATAAGATCCGAAAGATCGTCGGCACTGCCCGATAGGTGGCATTGATAAATCCGAGGTCATAGGAGTTGGGTTTCCGCATGGCAAAATCGATGATGCCATGCTTACCGGGATTCGTGCCCGTCAGAAATGTCGACCATGCCGGATATGTGAACGGTGGCGTGGTACTCCGAAGCCGGGAACAGATGCCGATCTCCCGGATATGCCGGAGATGGGGGAGATCACCGGAATCCATCCAGCGCGATGCCAGGTCCGGATCGAATCCGTCGAGACCGATGATCAGGAACCGAGCGGACATGAGATCAATACCGGGCGGGATTGGAGGTGGAAAAAAGCTTTTTGCTCCTCTTCCCGTCAAGCACGATTCGGGTCCAATCGATTCCTCTGTCCATTACGTTACCTCGTTCCTCTTTTCTTCTCTCCCTTTTCTCATTCCTGGACGTACCCCAATGCCTTCATCTTCCGAATCTCATCGTCGGAGAGATCTTTTTTCTGGCGTTCCGTGGCATTGGCGGAGGCGGCCGAGTGTGCCGCGTTCAGGCGTTCTTCCAGACCGGGGAGCTGATCGGACGCCTGTTTTTTCTGATTGGTCCGCTCCAGCGGATCAGTATCCAGCCGGTACAGCTCCTGTGTATCCAGGCCTCGGGGATTGCCCGGATTGGCTTTGATATATTTCCACGAGCCGTCGATCAGGCAGGACAGGATATTTCCTTCGTGATCCTCCTCGGCAAATACAGCCACTTGTTCCATTTCCGCAGACGGATCCAACAAATCCCGCCCCATCTGCATATCTGCCGGGGGTTCGATACCGCACCGCTTCAGCAATGTGGGAGCGATATCGATCTGCCGTACCCGATCCAGCCGGACGGTGCCGGCCTGTTGATTCCCCGGAAGTTTACAGATCAAGGGTATCCGGATCTGTTCCTGATACAATGTTGTGCCATGCCACCAGCCGCCATGATCGAAAAACTCCTCGCCGTGATCTGCGGTGAAAAGAATGACCGTGTTGTCCCAGAGACCGGCCTGTCTGAGCTGCTCGAACAGCTCCCCCAATTTTTGATCCAGATACGTGATTTCACCATCATACGTCTGCCGTAATTCATCCGCCATCGACGGATCCGGATTCGGCATGTTCACGCGAGCGTATCCGACGCCGTTATACGGATGCTTGAAATAGGGATCATGGGGATCCATGTAATGGGCGTACAGGAAAAACCGATCGGTCTGACCGCGCCGGTTGACATATTCCATGATGGATTGATTGACGACGTCTGCATCCTGGTAATAATTTTCCGGATATTTGGATTGCACGAGAAGCCGTTCGCGGATCAGGCGGAGTATGGAATAGAATGCCAGTTGGCTGGAGGCTTCGGAAGCGAAGAAGAAATAATCGGGAGCCAGATAGGTGTATTCCTCGAATCCCTGATGAAAATTGAAACTGGGAGCGATATTGATGTTATTGGCAAATCCGACGGTATAATACCCGGATTGCTGGAAGGCTTCTGCAACCGTGATTACGGAATCCGGGAGAATATCGGGTTTCAGGTAGGTTTTATGACTCGACGGAAAACGGGCGGTGAAAATACTGGCAGTGCATGGTTTTGTCCAACTGGCCTGGCCATACGGTTCGTGGAATCGAACACCCTGCCGAGCCAGTGCGTCGATGATCGGTGTGGAAGCTCGTGTGTACCCATAACACCCCAGATGATCCGCTCGCAAAGCATCGATCATCAGGAGTATCACATTGGGAGAGCCGGTGAGATGCTGTGGGATGGCTGATGGTCCTTCCGAAGATCGGCCCGACGAATCGATTTTGCCGGCTCCCCAGACGATCATGCCCAGAATCACCGGGATGAGGCTCAGGAGAATCGGCCGCACTGGGCGAAACTCCCGGGTTTTCATCCTGGAACGAGCCGTTGTCAGCAACCCGATGAACATGATTCCCGCGATGATCAGAAGCAGCAGTTTGATGGACATCGGCAATGGCTGCTCCTTCCAGATATCCCGAAACAGGCGGAATCGTCCGAGTATAAATATGTTTCCGGCAAACCACCCGGCCAGAACCAATGCGAACGTATTCACCGTTCCTTTCAGATGACCCACGAGAGCGGCCAGCAGACCCATCCCGATGCCGGTTCCCAGGCCGACCGCAGCTCCGATCAGACCATACAGGATCATGGCATATCCGTAGATATCCATTGTGGAGCCTTTGATTGTGGCGATCCAGATGGATTCGGTCAATCCAATGCCGACGCCGGCGACCCATCCGCCTGTCAGGCCGGCGATGATACGGGACATGATGGCTTTCCGGATCCAGCCCTGAGGGAGATTGTCGTCTGCTTTCACACGGAGTTCCTCCAGACCATAATCCTCTCCAGTCAGAAGCGTATCCAGATCTGCGGGTTTGCCGTCCAGTTGGAGCCAGGCCGGCCGGTATTGTTTTTTTCGAGCCCACCAGAAGAAGGCTCCGGCCAGTGTCAGGGCTTCCGCAGCCCAGAATCCGAGTGCAGCGGAGACGATCGATTCCGCTGGTCCAAGCTGATTCCGCAGGAGGTAATACTGAGCCAGCTCCCGTATCCCTTCACCGGCGATGGTGATCGGGCTGAGAACCGTTGCCAGAATCTGTATCGAGGAGGCGAATGTCACCTGCCAGAATGTCGCGCCGATGGCACCGATCGCCAATGCCGTAAAAAAATACATGGCTGCCGTGCAGAAGTGAACCATGAAGCTCTGGAATGCCGCATTCAGGAGCAATAATTTCTGGTTGCGATAGGCAGTGGAGGCATGGGATACCCGGTGGATGAATCCGTCGATCTGTTTGCGTCCCGGAATCGGGAGATGTTCGATCAGCCACCGGACCAGACCGGGATAAAACAGGAGGAAGAAAAATACCAGAATGATTCCCAGAGCGAACGGAACCGTGATGCCGGCGATCTGGGCGGCTTTGTCCCCCAGGATTCCGATTCCGAACGGGAGTGTGACGAGAAACGTGATGAATATCCCGATGATACCCAATACTTTTTCGATGACGGTGGCTGCTGTCACTTCCACGGTCCGGCGGGAAAAGCGGGATGCATCGTAGAGTTTATAGCCATCCAGACCGATCGTGGAGGGGAGGAATGTCCCGAGAAACCGTCCGATGAGGAAGCTTCCGGCAATATGCCAGAACGGAAACCGGATTCCCTGACCCCGGAGCAGCAGATGCCAGCGGAACATGGACGACAAAATTCCGACGAACTTGATCAGCGCGGCCAGGAACACAAACGACCAGAATGTCGATGCCTGAATTTTCGGAAGAAATCCCATGATCGCAGAAAACGTCGTCTCGGTTTCCAGTGCCTGTAATTTCCCGGAATGGCCATCGGTCAATGTGACGACCTGGCCTTTACGAAGTTCCACATCCTTCCCATCGATAGTTTTGCCCTTTTTCCCGCTGGACAGGACGATGGTCTGGGAACCTATCACGATTGTGTCTCCGGCTTTGATCTGCACAACGGTTCCATTATCGAGGAGAACCGGGCAGTGATCCACCATCTGAACCTTATGTGACAGGAGGATATAAAATGCGAGGATCGTGATCAGTGCTTTGAGTATAAAACTGATGCTGGACCGGATACTTTCCGGAATACGCTGCATGATCAGTTTAATGGGACTCGGCATGAAGATAACCTCCATCAGGAAGGATGTTCGTTATAGAATTTTTGTTGATCACCCGGCAATGCGCTGGTTGGCATTCCCTCACCCGGCACTGGGTGACATTCTGTCCCGGTGGATGGATTGCCCTCACCCGGCACTGCGTGCCATTCTGTCCCGGTGCATGGATTGCCCTCACCCGGCACTGCGTGCCACCCTCTCCCGGTCGCTGCGCTGGGAGAGGGTTGAAGAGACTGGGAACAGGCATATATGCCCTTATCCATTCAAGGGGAAGGGCTGGGGATGAGGTCAATTCTTCTCGCTTCATTCCAGATATCCCAGACTTCGAAGGCGTCTGGCGATCGCATCCTGATCGGTACCGGAATATGTGTCCGCGCCGGGTGGAGCTGAGGCCGGTGAGTCTGGCGTGAAATATGCTACGGGGTGCTGATTCCGTTCGTCTGGTGTGAAGATGTCTGTCATAACCCGTCCATCCAGATTCTCCGGAATCGGAACGTTACCGGCATACAATGCGCTGGGAGTGATTTGTGCGATATTGAGACCGTCATACTGTCCAGGTTTTATTTTCGAGCCGATGGCCATGAAGATGCCGTTTGATCGATGAAATCCGATGGGGAGATTCCGGCAGTCGGAAAACCAGTGGCTCGCACCCAGATGCTGCCGGCCCAGAATGCTGTAATTCTGGAGTCTGAACAGGATATGGGGAGCTTCCTCCGTATGGGGTCCATGGAACAACTCCTCCCGGACCCACACCTGATCCACCAGATTCCGGCCGTTGACGGGTGATTTCAGCACCAATAGCTGCTCCCGAATCCGTGCTTTCAGCGTTTCCGCTTCATAACCGGGATTGACCACTCCCGAAAAATGATCCTGTTTCATGTTCAGATAAATCCCCTGAGCCGGAATCGAGGCGAAGAAGGCGGATGTTCGCGGCCAGTCGATCACCGAAGCCAGATCCGACCGGGCGGAATGGAATGTGGAGCGGCTCCGCCGGATCAGGCGCCGCACGTGCGATTGAAAATCCTGCGGCAGAATCGATTGCAGCAGCGGTTGATCCGCCATGGTCTGAGCAATGTGAAACACACGTTTTTTCAGATAGGGCACAGGATGAACCGCCAGCAATCCCTGTTCCAGAAGCCAGGTGTTGGCGTTAAAATATCCGTCCGTCGGGCCGAAACCATGATCGGATACAATGAACAGCGTTTCACGGTCTCCGAGCCGCCGGATATGTTCGCCGACCGCATCATCCATCCGCTGATATTCTGTGATCACCCGTTCCCGGATGCGCCGGCCCCGTGATGATTCATAATGCGGATTTCCCGGTATCAGATACTTGTAGAACAGATGCTGAATGCGATCCATGCCGATGAATACGACCATGAAAAACTGCCAGGTTTCCGAATCCATGAGGTACCGGACCGCTTCCCGCCGGCGCTGAAAGGCTTCGGCGATATCGTCGAGAAAGCGAAATGCATCGGATTCCACGGTCACATCGTATCTGGGGATATCGATATTGGGAATGTAATGACCGCAGACCGCTTTGATTCTGGGTTTCAGATCCGGGGGATGCATGAACGGTGAGTCTTCACTCGGTGTCATCATGCCGGAGATCATGCACCCATTGATCTTTTCCGGCGGGTACGTGATCGGGACATTGACCACGATGGAGCGGCCGTTGAATGTTTCATACACGTGCCAGATCTTCATCCCGTCGATCGTTGCCGAGGAGACCAATGGGCGATCGGGGTTGCGCAGGGGACTGAGAGTGAAATCAAAGATACCATGGCGGCCGGGATTCAATCCGGTGGTGCAGGTCGTCCATGCGGGAGGAGTTGTGGGGGGATTCGTTGATTCCAGTTCCCCCCATGCGCCGTTATCCCGGACGGTTTTCAGATTCGGTAACAAACCCTGATCCATCCAGGGACCCAACAGCTCGAAGGTCGCGCCATCGAGACCCAGGATGATGACTCTGTCAAAGGAAACCTGGTTCATGGATATTGATATTCCCTCACCCGGCGCTGCGCTGCATGGATTATGCTCACCCGGCACTGCGTGCCATTCTGTCCCGGTGCATGGATTGCCCTCACCCGGCACTGCGTGCCA
>CAZELM010000006.1:0-141412 GCA_964512995.1 uncultured bacterium | reverse complement strand
GCGGTCATCCTGCAACTGTGAGCGGTCATCCTGCAACTGTGAGCGGTCATCCTGCAACTGTAAGCGGTCATCCTGCAACTGTGAGCGGTCATCCTGCGACTGTAAGCGGTCATCCTGCGACTGTAAGCGGTCATCCTGCAACTGTGAGCGGTCATCCTGCAACTGTGAGCGGTCATCCTGCGACTGTAAGCGGTCATCTTGCGCCGGAACGATCCGATGGTCATTCATGGCCGACGGGGTGATATTGCTATGAAAGAAAGCGAGTCCGGGCGATCCGGCATCATTCCAGCGTGCGCAAAGTTGGTACCCGCATATGGAGAAACATGGCGAAGGTCAACGTTATCAGCGCGGCAATCATCACGGTGACCGGCTCGGAGGTCCATTCTGCAAGCGCACCCACAAATAATGCTCCCAAAGGCGATGCACCAAAAAACACCAGTGAATAAAGGCTCATCACCCGGCCACGGAGTTCATCCGAAACATGAATCTGAATCAGGGCATTCAGCAGGTTGAACACCATCATGAAGCTGCATCCAATACCCATCAGCACGATCATGGCAGGTATCGTGTCCCGGATTGCGGAAAAAATCAACAGAAGAACAGGGAGAAGTGTTGTGCCGATCATCACCATTCGCCCTTTGAATCTGAAACGACCCAACGACGCAATCATCAACGCTCCAGACAATGCTCCCACGCCCCGGGCGGACTGGAGCCACCCGTTGGTCGTTGCATCCCCTCCCAATATCGTCACCGCCCAGGCCGGCATCAGTGTCGCATACGACATCCCGAACAGACTGACAATCCCTTCCACAATGATCAGCACACGAATGATTGGATGAGACAAGGCATAGATCAGTCCTTCCTTCAAGTCCTGCAACGCGGATGTCTCTCGATTCCTCGGCGGCTGGGGTGTCAGACGCATCATGCATAGCGCAGAAAGAACGGCAATGAATGACAACCCATTGATACCAAAACACCATTCCGGTCCCATCGTGGCATAAATTACTCCACCAACGGCCGGACCGATGACGGTTGCGGAGTTGAACATGGTGGAATTCAATGCGATGGCATTGGATAAATCCTCGCGATTGACCATTTCAAATACAAACGCATGACGAGAAGGCGCGTCAAATGCATTGGCAATCCCGAGCAGAAAAGCCATCACCACGATATGCCACGGCCGGATCAAATCCACAAATGTCAGACTTGCGAGAACAAACGCAAGAACCATCATAACGGATTGCGTGATCATCAGGAGTTTCCGCCGGGGCATCCGATCCGATATGACACCCCCATACAGCATGAATATCCATGACGGAATGCCCGACGCGAACCCCACGTAACCCAGGTATGCCGGGGAGTTCGTCAGTTCAAATACCAGGAAGCCTTGTGCAGTCATTTGCATCCACGTGCCGATCAGTGACGCCATCTGACCGATGAACCAAATTCGATAATTCCGGTGTTTCAAAGCGGCAAAAGTCTGTCGAAAACTCATCCCTTTCACAACCAGGACGAACCGTTCCGTGATGCTGCCGAGTTGTGGGATTTGCCGAGTAATCGTTTCTGCCGTTGCCGGATTGTCCTCGGTCGTCTGATTTTCCATTTTCATCCACTGATCCTCCGTTCACCACAAACAGCAACTGGAATACCCCTGCGGATTGCATATGGCAATCCAGACTGGAATAGCTCGATAAAATCCTATCACCACTCCAGAAAAAAAAATACAATCACTCGCCAGAAAGCAATCGTTTCCGTGAACGCCATTGTTTATCTGATCCACGAAAATGTTCGGGATCCGCATCACAATGGATCAACGAGATATGGAAGATCAAGTTTTGATCTCCGAATCTTGTTGAATTAGATACAGACTGCTAGAATCCAGAACATCGGATCATTATAATCCGCTGAGGTATGAAAGGAGTTCATAATGCTGAGAACGTCTATTGTCGGTGTGTGGATGATTATTTTTGTGGCCATACCGGGATGGAGTGCCATGTATATTGTTCCCGGTGATTTTTCCAGTATTCAGAATGCCTATAGCCACGCGCAAAACGGCGATACCATCCAAGTGAAACCGGGCATCTATCATGGAACCGGATGGACGGATCTGATGTTTACGGGGAAATCGGTGCATATTTTTTCGCAGAAAGGCGCTGGTGAAACGGTGATAGACGGCCGGGGGATTCAACGGGGATTCTCATTCCGCGAACTCCCCGACAACACGATGGTTGTGGATGGGTTCACCTTTATGGACTGTGTCGGATTGGAGATCGGCGCAGTGAACTTCTTCCGGAATTCTCCGGCGACGCTCAAAAACTGTGTCATCATTCGTGGACGAGCCACTCGGGTATACCCGGAAGGTGAAGGTGGCGGGATACGGATCTGGGGTTCCAGCCCCATCATCTCCGATTGTATCATCCAGGATTGTTCCGCGTATCAAGGTGGCGGATTCAATATCCTGGAAAGTTCGGAACCGTTGATCCAGCGATGTGTGGTAACCCGGTGCTGGGGGAGTGGTTTCCAGATCAGCACAAACTGCGCTCCGATCATCCAGGATTGCCAGATCACGGACAATGAAGCATCTCCAACGAGTTGGTCTGCTGGAATCGGCTGCTATGACCGCTCCAATGCGTCTATCCGGCGGTGTCTGATCGCATATAATCGGAATCTGGAGACGGGCGGCGGTGGGACTCGCGTCGAAATGTCGACGCCGATTTTCTCCAATTGCATGATCATTCAAAATGAAACATCGATATTTGGTGGAGGGGTATTGTGTCGTGACCATGCCTATCCCAAATTTTATTTCTGCACCATCGCAGACAATACGGCTGCTGAAAAAGGCGATGGATTCGCCTCCATACTGAACTCTCATCCTCAATTTCATGGTTGTATTCTCTGGCATCCATTCGGTCTGGAGTTTTACGGGGAAACAGGGGGTACGGCAACGGTGACTTACTCCGATTGCAGCGTGGAGATCCCATTGGAGGGGAATTTTTCGATGGATCCGCTCTTTGTGGGAGCAGGCGATTATCACCTGACTCCCGAATCACCCTGCGTTGATCGAGCGATCGATTTCGGATATGAGATGGACTTTGACAATGAAGCCAGGCCGGAGGGACCTGGATTTGATGTCGGTGCGGATGAATATATGGAAGCTTCCCGTCTCGCTGTTCAGCTTGAGATGCCATCGCATGAATTCCACCCCGGGGATCCATGCCGATTGGATGCCATTTGCACCAACGAGGGAACCCTTCGGAGCAATATCGTTTTGATTGTGGTGTTGGATGCTTTGGGTAATTTGTATTTTTGGCCATCCTGGAATCAATCCATGGATTATGATGTCATTTCCATCCCGAACGGATCGACATCCATATCGGTCTTACCGGAATTCGAATGGCCGGATGAAACAGGGGAAGCGGCAGGATTGACGTTTTATGCCGGATTGATGGATTCCAATCAGACGAATCTCTATGGAGATATCGCGTCATGGCCGTTTGGGTGGTCCGCGAATTGATTCATTTGAAATCTGATTTTCCGAGTGCTATGCTGGGCGGCGTTTGGTTGAACCAGGAGTTTAAACATGGGACTTGATTTACATTCGAAAGACAGCCGGATCATTCATATCCTCGATCGCTTATCCAGACCGGCAGCGCCCTTTTATGAGGGGAAAGTGGCAGAAGCCATCTATGATACCATCACACCGCTTCTGCTGAACCCGCTTTTCCGGTTTTCCAGAGACCGGTTTGGAAACCTGATCGCCACCTACTGGAATGCACCCAAACCAGGGAATCCCTGCCTGGTTCTGGCATCCCACATGGATCATCCCGGATACCATATTCTGGCTGCGGACCAGCGTGATGTCACGGCGGAAATCATGGGCGGGTTACCCAGAAACGATACATTGATCGGATCGGGTATTCTGTTGATATCTGGAGTTCAGGAGTTGCATGGCCGGGTTGAAGAATTTGTGAATACGGATAAAACGATGGTTAAATTCCGGATGGATGCTCCGTTTTCGGGTGACTGTAAAACCGCTTTTGCGGTTCCGGATGTCGTTCGTTTCAGGATAGAAGAGCCTCTGGTTCAGGGCAGAGCGATGGATGATCTGGTTGGCTGTGCCATCCAGTTGGCGGTCCTGGAACAAGTGGTCGAAGAGCGGCTGCCGATGGATTTTATGGCTGTTTTCTCCCGAGCGGAGGAGGTTGGATTTATTGGAGCCATCGGCATCGCGGAACAGGGTCTGATTCCCAAACAAGCGGTTGTGGTATCTTTGGAGGCGTCGAAGCATCTGGATCAGGCGGAACCCGGGAAGGGCGTCGTGATCAGAACAGGTGACCGGGCGTTACTGTTTGATCCCAATGCCCAGAACGTTCTTGATGAAGCCGCAGACAGGCTCCGGGCGAAAGGTATCGGAATTCAAAAACGTCGCATGGATGGTGGCACGTGTGAAGCGACACTATATCTCTCATACGGCTATGAAACAACGGGGCTGGCTGTTCCATTGATCAATTATCACAATCGTGGAGAAGGCCGGGTTGATGCCGAGATGGTTTCCATTCATGATTTGAATGCCGGCGTTGAATTGCTGACGGAAGCTGCACGATTATTATGTTTATCGGATCGGGTGTCCAGAGCTGCACTTCAGATGCGATTCTCCCAATCTTTTCAGCAATCACTGGAGCGATTAAATGTATTTGATGGTGTTGATTTGTAAAAGTGCAAATGAAACAATAATCGGCAATTGGATGGTGCAACGAATCGTTGAAACAAGGCAAGGTCATGGCGTATCGAGCAATCGGTCGTGATTTGGCCGATAGCAGAGGGTGTAGTGACCGGAAGAAGGTTTACAGCATGAAATGGAATAAAGATATTCGTGAGTTTCATGATGCGGAAGGATTGATCCCGCTGGAAACGATGGATCTGGATAAAATTCATACATTCAGAGGCATGTTGGAATCGATGCGAAAGACGGCGTTTTGTGGCCGTCAGCTCGGAATTGCCTATGAGATACTGTATGAAGTGTTCACAGATCCAGATACTTTAGTTGTTATGACCTTGAGTGGCGCATTGACGGTTGCCAAGCAGGGGAAAATTATAGCAGACCTGATCGACCGGGGCTGCATTGATGTCGTTGTTTCGACGGGAGCGCTTCTCACGCATGGATTGATCGAAGGAATGGGTGTCCATCATTTCATGAGTGATGGGATGGATGACGTTGCCGCCTACAATAAAGGGTATTGCCGGGTATATGACACGATCGAACTGGAAACGTCGTTTAAATCGATGGAGCAGATGATCGGGAAATACCTGGATCGTCTCTTCCCGTCGTTGGACGGAAAAACTCCGGCATCCGGGTCGGCTGATTTCTGTAAACGGCTTGGGGAACTCATGGTGGAGATTTTTCCAGCGGAGAGGAATCTTCTGGCATCTGCTGCCAAAGCCAGTGTCCCGATTTACATGCCGGCATTCACGGACTGCGAAATGATTCTGGATGTCGCCCTTCAGCAGCTTAAACGTCAGGTGGGTCCTGTACCCAATCCGTTCGACAACATCTCGCCACTCCCGGTAAATATAATGGTTGATTTATTTGATTATGCCCGGAGAATTTCCACGCATCGGGGTCCATTGGCCATATTTACACTGGGAGGGGGTGTTCCGCGGAATTGGGCGCAACAAGTCGCTCCCCAGATCGATATCATGATTCAGAACGGATTTCCGCTGGAGAAAAAGGTATTCAGCCGTGGAGTTCGGATTTGTCCGGAGCCGGTTCATTGGGGTGGATTATCGGGCTGTACCTACCGGGAAGGAATTTCGTGGGGGAAATTTTTGCCAGAGGAAGAAGGTGGGCGGTATGCCGAGGTTCCAGCAGAAATCACAGCCGTTTTCCCGTTGCTGATCAAAGCGGTATTCGAACGGATGGACGCGGATCGTACTTAGGAAATTTTTCTGGAATCCCATTTTAATCTTGAAGCGAATGGGATTAGGATATATAAGGATTTGGGATCGTTTGTTTGGTGAATGACTTCGAAAAAGAATTTGCATGGGAGGTGGCAATGGCACAGAAAACCAACCGGTTGTTTCCAAAAATGATGTTTTTGACCAAGGGAGTGGGTTTTCACAAAGATAAGCTCAATTCGTTTGAGGATGCATTGCGGGATGCTGGGATTGAAAAATTCAATCTGGTCACCGTTTCCAGTATCTTGCCTCCAGGTTGCCGCATTATCAGCCGTTCTCGGGGACTGAATCTGATTCAACCTGGAGAAATCGTATATTGTGTCATGTCCCGGCATGACTCCAATGAACCAAACCGGCTCCTATCCGCTGCGGTGGGACTGGCAGTTCCTGCGGATCGTGATAAAGCGTATGGATATATTTCTGAACACCATGCATACGGCCAGACAGCTCCCCAGGCCGGCGACTATGCAGAAGATTTAGCGGCTCAGATGCTGGGAACGACATTGGGAATCGAAGTTGATCCTGACAAGGCATGGGATGAGCGGAAACAAGCCTACATGGCCAGTAACCGAATTTTCCAAACCAGGCGCATCGCCCAATCCGCTCGTGTCCCCAAAGATGGCAACTGGGCCACGGTTGTAACCGCCGCTGTTTTCATCATGTAATATTGCTGATTGACAATGTCTCAATTCCTCGGTTTTGATCCCAACACAGTCAGCTATGATGCAGCACGGGTTGTACTTGTTCCGGTTCCATATGAGGCTTCCGTATCGTATGGTACAGGGACAGCAGCAGGCCCGGCGGCGATTATCGACGCATCGATGCAGGTTGAATTTTATGACACTCTCTATCAGAAAGAATACCCGCACATGGGTATTTTCACGAGGGAACCGATTCATCCAGATTCTTCCTATCAACAGATGGCATGTGAATTGAATCAATGCGTCGCATCTATCCTGAAAGATCGTAAGTTCCCGTTGGTACTGGGTGGGGAGCATGCCATTTCTGTTCCGGCTGTCGATGCATTCGCAGATCGCTATCCGTCTCCGATCGTGATTCATTTTGATGCTCACGCGGACCTTCGAAACGAATATCAAGGGAATCCATGGTCTCATGCCTGTGCGATCCGGCATATCCGGAAACGTACCCAGCATACGGTCAGCATCGGTATCCGCTCCATGTCATCCGAAGAAGCGGATCTTGCAAGAACCGAAAATATCTGTCTGCTGATGCCGGAAAAACGATCATTCTGGGCGGATGTGGAGCAGACTATTCAACGACTTTCCGGACCAGCCTGGCTGACATTCGATGTTGACTGCTTCGATCCCATGGTGATCCCGGCAACCGGTACGCCGGAGCCGGGTGGTCTGTTATGGCCGGATATCATGCAGATTATCCACTGGCTTTCGGAATCATCCGTTCAGATTCTGGGAGCAGATGTTGTCGAACTCGCTCCCATACCCGGAATCCATGCTCCGGATTTCATTATCGCTAAATTGATCCACCGAATGATTCTGGCCTTCTGCTAAGAAAATGAAACCATTCCCCGTGAATATCATGGAGCCAGCACCATTCAACGGCTCCATTTTTGTTACATTCTTGCATGATATACCCGTTTTAGCTTTTCAGACGTTTGATATTGACAAGACTCTTTCTGATCATTACATTCATCAGTAATTAGCTGCTACAACTCCAGGAGGCGTGTTAGCATAAAATTCTCTGAAATAAAAAACCTTTTGTAAGCGGGTGCTTACTGTTACCGTATAGCTTTTGTATTTATGGGAGTTATGTTAATGGATAAGTTTCGTCAGCGAGAAGATACCGATAGTTTCGATTTTTCACGAGATGAACAGAAACGAAAAGAACGCCGAGCCAAAAAAACGAAAACTCGAAGCATTCGTATTCGCTCAACCGAAGAAGAGAGCTCTGTTCCTCGAAAGAAAAAACTGAAAGATTTTGGTGATCACGATTCACTGCTTGATGATTGGGATGAAGACGACCAGATCCTGTATCAATGGCGGCGAAAAGGTGAAGTCGATTCTGCTTCATCCGACTATCTGGACGAAGGTGAAGAGATGGCCCTGGACGAGGATGTGTAATGGAGATACCGTTTCGGAATACCACGATTTAATATCATCAAAAAATTATTAATCCATCTATTGTTTCGTGTTGAATGATCCACTGATACTCCGATGATATCGGATTGGGTGGTTGATCGTCACAAAAAACAGGTGGTATATATTATAACGTGAATTTTTCCGGAAGTAGCGTATTAATATTGGATCCCGGTGTGCGTGGATAATACGGCTCTTTTCATCGAATCCGGCCCAAACAGATCAACACAATATTCATATCTTATAGATATAATTTTTCTATACAATAATTATGTTACTATATCACGATTTCGTGTCATAAAATCCGATAACCGTACAATGGAGAAATCCCCTCGAAAAGCAGTATCAAATCGGGGGAATTGGATACGCCGGATTATGACACTGCCCAGGCAAAGGAATCAATAGGGATATCAAACAGCGGATGCCGCGGGATATTGTATCTGTCAATTCCGGCGTAAACATCCCCTGCGTAAAACCGAAATGCCGCTTTATAACCAGCCTGGCAGGCCATAGCCATCGTTTGAGTCGTATAATCATCCGGGCCGCCATTGGGATATGCCAGCACCTGGCACTCATCCCCAATATTTTCCTCAATTAACCGTTTGGATTGATGCAGTTCTTCCCACTGCCGTTCCATTGAACATCGGGATAAAATGGGATGACTGCATGTATGCGAGCCAATCGTAAATCCCGACTGGTGCAACGCTCGGACCTGATCCCAGTCCAGCATGGGAAGCATTGCATGCGGATCATCCTCCGGATCGGTCTCCATCCATTCCGCTATCTGATGCAGTAACTGCTCCCGATCGTCTTCCGGGATACGTTTCAACCGCCCCGAAAGCTGCAATGCACTTCGCTGTCGGGATATCCGATCCGAAAACAGATATACTCCCTCCTGACCATCCGGAAAGGTTATCTTCAGCCGTTGAACGCGTGACTTCGCAATAATCCCATATAACCGGTTTGTCCAGATTGATCGCTGTGTGCCGATAGAGCCAGGTGTGATGAAAACCGTAGCAGGCAGTTGCTTCTGAGTCAAAATTGGAGCTGCAACGCGGGAAATGTCCTCATACCCGTCATCGAATGTAATCACAACCGCATTGGATGGCAGAGAAGCTGATCCTTGAAGTCCCGACAACAACTCTCCCATACTCAATACCGGATGATGTTTCGCCAGATAATCCATTTGGGAGATAAAGTCCTGTATCTGAAATGTGATCCCCAGCACCTCCCGGAGGAATGTCGGGGTATCCAGAGTATGGTACGCCAGAATCATCACGGAGGATCGAGGGAACCACTTCCGTTTTACGGCGAGCAATCCCGAACGAACCATCAACGCATTCCGGATAATCTGCGGCTTTTTTATAAAACTGCGTTCCATGGCATCATAAAAATGAGGGGAAGAGCATCAAGACGCACGAAACCATCATGAAAACTCCGGGAAACCCGATCCTCAACCAAAACCGATCCAATCCCTCTGTTCACTCCACGTCGTCTCGCCTCAATCCTGTGCTTTCCCCTCTGGATCAATTGTCGATCAGCCGGTACCCGAAACGGACACGCCATCAATCAGGATATCCGGGCTGTATGCAATCGGATTATATTCCATCACCTGGCCCAGGCCAATGATCCGATGAAAATCTTCGTATATATTACCGGCGATCATGGTATCCATGGCCCGGCCCTGTATCACGCCGTCCTTGACATAAAATCCAATGCCCACATTCATGGAATAGTGCCCCTGAACGATATTTCCGGAATGAAATCCGATCACATCATTGACAATAATTCCCTCCGGCATACTCCGGATCATGTCCGGGAGTGACCGGTGGCCAGGTTCCATGACGAGGTTATTGAAACGGGGATTCGGAGCGACTTCGATGCCACGGGTCCACATGGATCGTTTGATTCCATTGCCGGTCGAACGCTGACCATCTTTCGCTCCATATTGAAGATCGTAGATAAAATTGCGGAAAACGCCTTTTTCGACGATCATTTTTCGTTTTGTGGGGACGCCTTCATCATCAAATGGTGTCGCGCCGGGAGCCCAATCCAGCGTGGGATCATCCACCAGCGTGACATTTTCACCAAAAATCCGCTGGCCGATTTTGTCTTTCAGTGGAGTCACTCCGCGGACTTTCTGCAAGCCGTTCGCTCCTTCCAGAATCCGGTACAGAATACTCCATGTCGAGGATGCCCGGAACAGAACGGGCATTTTTCGGGTTGGCACCTTCAACTCCCGTTCAGACATCCGATTCTCTTCGATCAATTCGTCAATGGTTTCCAATGGAAACGTGAAATACCGACATCCGGTCCGTTCCTTATTGATACCTTCTTTGGATCGCTGGTACATGGAAAGAAGGCCGACGGTATAATGGGTTTTGGTATAGGATTCATCTTTCCCCGATGTATTGATCACCTGGACATTGCTGATTTCATTATCGAAAAAGAGGTTCAACGGGAGTTGTGGATTGCGTTGCCGGACATAATCATAAATCGCCCGGCCATCCTCGACCAGTTGCTCCACATCCATCTGCAGAAGCCGGGGATCGCAGATCCGGCCGCCGCATCCTGCGCTGCTTTCTCCCGGAAACACAAAGTCCACTATCGGACCGACCGCTGCGGCTTCCAGGGCGGCATTGACCATCCATTCCGGATTCTCGGTGGCGGAGCCTTTGACGACGCCGATTTTGCCATCTTTGATGATCCGCAATGAGATCTCATCCAGTTCCCGGAACAGGATATCCGCCTGACGCCAGTTGTAGAAATTGACCGGAGAAGACTGTTTGCGGACATGATAAATTTCCACCTGATCCGCCCGTTGGGTTGCCAATCTGAATAACGTCTCCATCATTCGCCTCCAATCACCACGTTTTTGATCATGACACTGGGACCACCCGTGCCGGATTTGTCCAGCATCTGCATATCGTACAGACCAGCTCGTGTTTTGCCGCAACCGCCGCCTTCGTTCATTTTCAGATCGTTTCCGACCTTCACGATGTTGCCCAGTGTCTCAAACACGTTTCCGGAAATATTGATATCTTTCACCATGTTGCCTGGCCGGCCATTTTTGATCTCGTACCCGTATTGCGCACCGAATGTGAACAAGTCCCCCATGGTCTGCCCGCCTTTCCCACCACACAGATACAATCCGTTTTCGGCAGCGGCGAGTAATTCATCGAATGGTGTGGTGCCGTTTTCGATGAATATGTTGGACATCCGGACCAAGGGCATGAACCGGTAATCGGTCGCCCGGTAGTTTCCGGTCAGTTCTCCATCCAACTGGGCGGCGGTGAGCCGGGAGTGCAGGCGGCCGCTCAGGATTCCATCTTTGACCAGGTATGTTTTCGTGGCGCGGACGCCTTCATCGTCATACACATACGAACCACTGACTCCGGGAACATCGCCCTGGTCCACAATGTTCAACCAATCTCCGCCCAGCCGGATTCCCAATTTCAGCAAGTCCTGAATACTATCATTGTTGACCGTATCATCCGCTTCTGAGAGGTGTCCGAATGCCTCATGCGTGAAAACACCCGAGAGATCCTGATCTGCGACAATGGTGTATACTCCCGGGGAAACCGCATCGGCTTCCAGGAGATCGACGGTGAGCCGAGCTTGTTTTTCCACATATTCGTGGCGATTCAGCAACCGGGCATAATCGGAGTCGAATCCGATTGAAAAGCCCATGAACTCCGTACGGTTCCCCTCCTGGGAGATGATCCGGCATGAGAGATAACACTGGATGATATCCTGGGTGATCCGGGTGCCTTCTGAGTTCACATAGGTCTTGTGAGAGAATGTCTCCGAGTAGGTCCCATAGGATGCCAATATCCGCGGAACAGCGAGGATGATCCGGATGTATTCCCGAGCGAGTGCCACTTTCTCATCGAAACTGATCTGTCTGGGATCGATTTTCATCGTGGGAACAACCGTATCGATGACAACCGGTGCGGGAAACAGACGATTGGTGGTATCGAATGCCGACAGTTTCCGGGCACCCATGGCAGCCCGTTCCACCGCTCCATGAAGTTCTTCCGGCCGTGTAAAGGATGCACCGGCATACCCGCCCTGTATCAATGCCGTCACCCGGCCGCCTTTGAGAACCGTATTGGATACACCCTGGATATCCAGCTTGTTGAAGGATATCGTTGTCTGCCGTGTATCCTCGTACATGGCATCGCAAAAACCGTTTTCGACTTTTTGGATACCGGAAATCAGATGATCCTGCATGAGTTTCTCCTTTTTTTTGATCTTCTTTATATTCTGAATCAGTTATTCTTTTCTGCCATCAAACAGGATAAAACGACGCAATAGAATTTGGATTTGGCGCTTTCGCTGCGGGACATGACCACAACCGGCTTGGTGGTCCCTTGTATCAAACCCGCCAGTTCCCCATGTCCAAACAGCATCATCCCTTTGTAAAACGTGTTGGAGGCTTCGATATTCGGGAAAATGAGAACATCGGCATCTCCATCGATGGGAGTCTGAACATTTTTGATCTCCACACTTTTTTTGTCACATGCGAGAAACAGATCCAGCGGACCATCGATGATACAGTCGTTGATCTGTTTGCGATCCACCATCTTGCATATCATCGCGTAATCGACATTGTCTTCGAAATGAACACTCACTTTCTCCGATGCGGACAACAGCGCCACTTTGGGTTTTGAAATGCCAAACTGTCTGGCCATGTCCACCCCGTAGTGGATCATGGCGATTTTCTGCTGGAGATCCGGGAAGGGGATCACTGCGGTGTCCGTGACAAACAGCAGTTTGTGATATTGCGGAACTTCCAGTGCGCAGACATAGGACATGACGGCATTGGGTGGCAGGAGTCCGGTGTTTTTATCCATGACAGCCTTCAGGAATTTGCTGGTGTCCACCAGTCCTTTCATCAGGACATCCGCTTCATTATCCCGGACCATCCGGACGGCTTCACGGGTCGCTCCGACATCATCGGGAATATGAATCGTGGTGAAAATCGACGGATCGATCTGTTCCTTTCGGGATTCTTCGGCGATTTTATCGGCATCACCGATCATGATGGCGTCGATAAATCCTTCGTGAATCGCCCGGGCAATCGCTCCGATGGTGTTCGGATCCTGAGCGTATGCGACGGCCACCCGGCATTTCCTGCCATGGCTGCGAACATGATCGACCATCTGGTCGAGTGATAGAATTGGATTCATGTGGTTTTCCTCTGACAAAACGGCTATCGGGCGACCAGCGCGGCGAGTGCGATGGAGTACATTTTTGTTTTCGTGCTGTCTCCCCGGGAGGATAAGATCGCCGGCACACGGGCTCCCGCCACCATCGCTCCCAGTTCAGCTCCGGCTAATTTGGTATTGGTCTTGTAGAACACATTTCCGGATTCGATGTTGGGGAAGAGCAGGCAATCTGCATCTCCGGCAACCGGGCTGACAATCCCCTTGATCGAGACACTTTCCGGATCGATTGCCAGATCCAGAGCCAATGGGCCGTCGAGAATGGCATCCTTGATCTGGCCGCGGTCCGCCATCTTGCACAACAGAGCGGCGTCGACACATGCCGGCATCTTTGGCGACACCTGTTCCGAAGCTGCAATAATTGCGACTTTCGGCTTTAAGATGTTCAATGCACGGGCTGTTTTGATCAGGTAGTTGGTGATCGCGATTTTCTGGCCGAGATCGGGTTGCGGAATGACGGCCACGTCACCGACAATCATCAGCTTGGGATATCGGGGATTTTCAATGACAGTCACGTGGCTGAGTACTGCTCCGGAATCCATCAATCCCGCTTCTTTATTGAGAATGGCCCGCATGTATTTATCGGTACTGACCAGTCCTTTCATGAGCACATTGCCATCGCCCCTGTTTATCATCTCCACCGCTTTCGCAGCAGCGCCGGAGTCGGAACTTTCCTGGACGATCCTGAATTTATTCACATCGATATGTTCCTCGTTGCACACGTTTCGAATTGTCTCCTCATCACCCACCAGCGTGGCATCGACAATCCCCAGATCAATGGCTTCCGAAACCGCTGCAATCGTATGGGAATCGTTGGCATACGCAGCCACGAGTCGTTTTTTGGGTTTTGTTTTTACAACATTCAGCATCTGATCCAGTTTTGTAATGGGCTCCATGGCAATCTCCTTTCCCATCATCCCAAGATGGACTGTGATTAAGTTTATCGTCTCCCGAGTTTGAAACTGTTCTCTTCTCTGATGTATTCTGAGCCGGATTTCATGGAGATCCGGAATTTCGGACGAACAATTTCTTGACAGTCGGTGATATCAAAAATGAACAGCAATAGAAACAATGTTTTGCTGATAAATCCGCAGCACCATCGAAACTGGGAATATGGCCGGAGCATCTTTTCGGTTCCCATTGGATTGCTGATTCTGGGAACGCGGCTCAAGCAGGCGGGATTTCATCCGGTTATCATCGATACCTGCATTGATCCGGACTACCTGCAACGCATTCGGGAACATCTCCCGCAGACGATTTACGCCGGGATCTCCGCCATGACACCACAAGTTCCGCATGCCATGGAAATTGCCCGGTACATTCAGGAACAAGCGCCACGTATCCCTCTCGTATGGGGAGGTATTCATCCGACCTTGTATCCGGACAGTTGCCGGGACCCGTTATGTGATGTAGTGGTCATGGGCGAAGGTGATCTGACCTGCATCGAACTCGCTCGGGCATTTCAATCCGATGCGGACATCTCAGCGATCCCTGGGATCGCTTATGTGTCGTATGGAAACGTAATAACAACCCCTCCCGGACCACTCGTCGATATCTTCCATTCACCGGAACCCGATTACTCGCTCTGTGACATGGAGACATACATCCATACCTACTCGCTCCAGGACCGCCGGATGGTCCGGGCGTTTCCGGTTCACGCCGCCCGTGGCTGTCCATGGCATTGCACGTTCTGCATCAATACGACACTCAACCGGGAACGGCGGTACCGTCCGAGATCCGCCGACGTCCTCCTGGAGGATATAGAACATCTGGCTCATCAGTTCAACGTGGACATGATCATTCTTCAGGACGAGGAGTTTTTTGCGCATCGCTCCCGCGTTCTGGCGTTTCTGGATGGGATCGAAGCCCGGAAGCTGAATCATCTGAAATTCAATGCCACATGCCGGATCAATCATTTCCGGACGGGATATATCGATCCGGAGCTGCTTCGGCGGCTCAAACGCTGCGGATTCGAAAACCTGGTGTTTGGATTCGAATCCGGCTCCCGGCACTGTCTGGAAATCATTCAGAAGGAGATCACGGTGGAGCAGGGGATTCTGGCTGCACAACTCCTCTCAACCGAAGGTTTCAAAGCGGTATGGGGATTCATCATGGCCATCCCGGGTGAACGCCGGAGCGACCTGATCAGAACACTCCATCTGATGGAAAAGCTGCGGCGGATGTCACGTGATTTTTATTTCATCGGACCACAGATTTTCAGACCCTATCCCGGATCGCTCCTGTATCGGAAAGCGCTGGCGCATGGATTACAGGAGCCTTCGTCGTTATCCGAATGGGCGAACCAGACGTTTACCGAAGAAGGCTGGACCGGTGATCAGCAGCTCCTCTGGATCAATCCCGATGATCGCGACCTCATCGATTATGTCAACTTCATCGGACCGATCCATTACAACCGCCGGTACATCCGTGAATCACGCCCCGCAAAGCTCTTTCATGCACTGCTCCGGCTTATTTTTCATTTCCGGCTGTCTCTGGATTGCTGGGCGTTCCCGGTTGAACACAAAATCCGAAATGTCGTAAAGGCACTCCGTACCCGTTCTCATTAGACCGATAATAAAAACCCAAGATTCTCCGTCAGCATCTCCTTCACCTTATCCGTGTCTATCTGTGTCCTTCCGTGGTTGAAAAAAATAAACCACAGATGAACACGAATTCACACGGATGAAGAACAATCATTTCGGAAAGGATCGGGATGGTGGAGTATCGGAAAGAATTATGATACTAAGAAATTGTCATGCGTGCAGCAATTTTGTTTTATAAGGAGTTTAATATGCCACTGATAAACAGCATTATTAAAGCGGTCATGAAACAACAGATGGACAACTACATCATCATCGAGGAAAGCGATGGAACGCAATACATGTTCAACCTCGATTCCCCTCATCCGTTTATTGAAAATGA
This sequence comes from uncultured bacterium, assembly GCA_964512995.1. GTDB lineage: Bacteria > CSSED10-310 > CSSED10-310 > CSSED10-310 > CSSED10-310 > CAZELM01. The sequence goes on along the minus strand of CAZELM010000006.1, from coordinate 125,193 downwards.
AACCCTGGAAATCCGTGTGGATGGATTGCACAGAAATTACGATCTGGGGGGTGGATTGGATACATTGTTGGGGACGGTTCTGGCATCTTACATGGATATTCCATCTCTATGTAAAACACCCTTTGTGTTATGTGATGAAAAACGATGGAATCCTGTTGATCAGTATGGGAAAAAAGCCGCTGAGCATTTTTTCCCGTATCACCAGAAGGGAACCTACCACTATATTGAAATAAAATATCCGGATGACTATCTCGATGGTATTGAAGAACATCTGGATCGGTGCTCCGCATTCCGGGATTCCGATCAGTACGACGAGATGGCTCAGGAAGCGAGCATTATCTTATCCAAAAAACCCAATTCGCTCGAATCCTATACAACGATGTCTATACTTTTCATGGAAAAAAGTCAGTTTGAAAAAGCAGAAAAATATCTTCAGACAGCCCTAAAGATCCTGGAATCCATCCTGCCATCGGATGATGTTCCCTATATCCTGAAAGCGAACTCCCTGCCAAATCGAACATATCTCAAGCTGCTGATGATTTATATTCATCTTCTGATGCAACAGAATCTGATCGATCGAACTGTGGATCTGGCATGGAAAGCATACTCCCTGGAACCATACGATCAAATCGGTATTCGTTTTTACATCAATGAACGCACTGGAGCCAACTTCCCGGAAATGGACAGAGATCAACACAAGAATGTCGCTGTCGAACCTTACAGACATATCCTGAAGTACAGCATTCCCATCAGAGACCGTTACAATCCGAACGGCAAACAACATTATCAGACATGGCTGGACTGGAGCCCCTATTATCGAAGCGCCTTGATTACCGATGCACATGCGGGATATGAGGAGATACAGAAGATGTCGCGGCAGGAGTTTATAAACCATCTCCATCTCCATGAACTGGCGGAAACCTCCATTGCAGAGAATATGCCCGATATCCGGCTCATGCTGGCTCGGATGCTGGCATCCGGAGTGCCACGCCATGAAGCCATCCACGAGATTGGTTTTGCGCTCATGGAAAATTATCGTCGGTCTCATCATCATGACGAATCCTGCCCGGAATGTGGTCATGATTCATGCGACCACGACGAATGTGATCACGACAACTGCCACCACAATGACACGTCTTCAAACGATGGAATCAATGACTGACGCCCAGTGCCCATCCTGCGGCCGGTTTGTCGGTCCTTATGAAGTCTGCCCCTACTGCCAGGCATCGATGGAGACGCGGATCAGTCTGAAACTGGTGAAATGGATCGCAGTGGCCGGGGCCATTTTGGGACTGATCCTTCTGTGGATCGGCGTCCGGGTCCGGGAGATTCCGTTGGTGAAAATTGCCGCAGTGGATCTGCAAACCAACATGGCCATCGCCCGGATCGATGGCACCGTGGTGGATATCACACGCGATCCGGATAAAAACACGTTCAAGCTCACGATCGATGATGGCACTGGTCAGGCGTCGCTGAATGGGTTTGGTAAACTGGAGATGTTCGAGAAAGTGCTCAAAGACGATTTTCCGATGATCGGTGACCAGATTTCGGCCATCGGCACCATCTCCATGAGTGAATCCTGGGGAGTGACCATGTTTCTGTCATCGCCGCGAAGACTGACCTTGCTCTCCCGCAATCCCGCCAATCCGATGAATCTGGGAGAAGTCACCACGGATCAGACCGGCCATGTCGGGATATTCACCGGCACGATCGTCGACATCCGGAGTTTTGCCAAAGGCCGCTCCTTGACCGTGCGTGATAAAACCGGAGAGATGTCCCTGAGCGTCTTTGACTCCGAATTGGACGGTTGTTCCGAACCGATCCTGGAAGCGCTATCCAAACCCGGAGCCACCATTCAGTTCCTGGGCAGGATCGAAACCTACCGGCATCGACCGCAACTCCGGCTGGTTCAACCGACCAATCCCACCTATCTGAAACTCCTGGAACCGGAAGCCGAATCCGGAAAACCGGTCTCAGAATGATCCGGGCGTTTCAGAAAGGAAAAGACCATCATGGTACATGATTTTCTGATCATTTTGCTCTACACATTGGCAGGAACGGCAGTTGGCGGAGCCATTTCCATGATCCCGTCACTCCATATCTACAATGCGGCGGGAATGGCCCTGATTCTCTGGACTGTCATGGATCAGATGATCCCGTATTCCGCCATCGCGCCGTTTTTTCTGAGCATGGTCGTCGCCTTCTCGTTTCTCAACACCATTCCGATGACACTGATCGGAGCGCCCGACGAATCCGCCTCCGCCATCATCCTGCCGGGAACCAAATACATGATGAGCGGCCGGGGGTATGAGGCGGCGATGATCACCGGGATCGGCTCCCTGATGGGACTGGTGATCATGGCGATCTTTGCGCCGCTGGTCTTTTTCATTCTGCCGCTCCTCCATAAAATCCTCAGCCCGCATCTTCACTGGATCATCATGGCGGTGATGGTGTACATGCTGATGAGTGAGTGGCCGAAAGGGGAAGGGCTTGGGGATACCACCTGGCAGCGGTTCAGAAGTGCCTGGAGCAACCTGTTCGGGGGAATCCTGACATTTGCACTGGCCGGGATTCTGGGGTTGATCGTCACCAGCCGGACTTTGATCGGGCCGGAAGCCGGATTCCAGAATATCATGCCGGTCTTCATCGGGCTGTTTGCCATTCCCGGTGCGATCCAGCAGATTTTATCCCGCGGTTCTATCCCTCCCCAACATATTTCGGACTCGGTCGAACTGAGCACAGAGGAGATGGCGGTCTCCGGCCTGCAAGGCTCGGTCGCAGGCGCGCTGGCAGCCTATCTCCCCGCGGTCACGGCCGGAATCGGCGGGATCATCGCGGGTCATGCCGTGGCCCGTCGGGGAGACCGCCTGTTCATCGTCTCCGGCGGTGTTTCCAAGGTGCTTTATTATGTGGGAGCCTTTCTGATGCTGTATCTGGTCACGCCATTGACACCGGGTGGAATCGGCAGAGGCGGACTCGGCATTATCCTCAAACCGATTTTGCAGCCGTTGAGCCGGGAGTTGCCGCTGATGATCGGCGTGGTGCTGTTCTCCGGGTTCATTTCGTTTCTGCTGCTCATGGCCGGCGCCAAATGGGCCATTCGGCTGCTCGAAAAAATCGATTACCATCTGCTCTACTGGATGACACTGCCGCTCCTGATCGGTCTCGTGGTCTGGATTACGGGCTGGGGCGGGCTGGCATTGATGGCGGTGGCGTCGTGTATCGGGATGATTCCTGTGGTGTTCCAGAGCCGCCGCTCCAACTGTATGGCGGTTTTATTGGTCCCGATCGCCCTGAACATGGCCGATTATGGGGAATCGATCCTGCGAATATTGGGATTGGAGTGAGTCATGAAGGGATTGACGCATTTTATCTCGGGCATTGCAGCCGCGTCCTTTATTCCACAGGCGGTTCAGCGATCAGCCGCCGTCCGGTCCGATGTCGAGGGAGCGGCGTCGTCATTTATCCTGGCACTCGCTGGTTTGTATGCGATCATGCCGGACACGCTGGATTTCAAGATCGGGCGGTATCTGGAGAAAGCCGACGTGGACATCGCGCCGGATCCCCGGAATCCCAACCCGCAGGCGATGGCCGATGCAATGGGTCGGGCGATGGATCGGGCGTGGGATGAGAACCGGGAGGTTCGCGTGCAGTTTCGCGTGCTCCAGCTCTCCGCCGACCGCTGGCAGCGGTATTTTATCAAATTCAACACCGACGAGCAGTCCGTATCGGTAATCTGGAGCGACATTGTCACGATGTCCCAGGTGCCGTTCCCTGGGACTGCGCCGGAAAACAACACGGGTGTCTATCACCTGAAATCCGCCAGACTGCTTCCCGGAAGCACCCGGGATACGACGGTGGACATCATGTCCGGTCCGATGTATGGATTCCGGAAGCAGGGAGAGTATCTGATGGCGGATTTTCTGCCCTGGCATCGCACCTGGAGCCACTCCTATACACTGGGCGCATTTCTGGCGATTCTGTTGTGGCCGTTGGCGCTCTGGACGGGCTGGGAAGCGCCGTGGCTGTATCCATTGGTTGCGTTTCTCGGGTTTGCGACGCACATCACGGAAGACCTGACCGGACACATGGGAGGCTCCCTTATCTGGCCGTTTATCAAAACCCGGACGCGGGGATTGGCGTGGTTTCATGCAGCCGATCCGGACCCCAACTTTGTCACGGATTATCTGGCGGTGGTGATCATCATTTTCAATATTGACCGGTATACGACGCATCTGATTCCGTTGTCTGCGCCGTTTTATTTTCTAATCTTTTTTGTGGGAGTCATGGTGTTGTATTTCCTCCCGCGGCAATTCGTCAGAAAATCAACAGTAAAATCGGCTCCCCCGGCAGTTCCGGCCGGGGCATCGCAGACGGCCGTCCGGGAAAAAAAAGCGATGGAGGAGATCGAATCGGAATCGGAGTCGATCGGGTAGGAAGACGTATTGCCGCAATCCGGGCATCTCCTGCCCGTGTAATCTGATTATCAGCGGTTCAGACAATTATTCCGATCCCGAGGCTTTTCAGCAACGGTTAAAAACAAAAAAGTGCAATGGGTTGTCACGGTGAGGCGAGGGCTGGTGTTAGTCCGCATCATGGATGATAAACCTTTATTCCATGGATCTCACTCATCGATGAAAAGTGTCTATCGAGTGTATAAAGCTCCAAATTATTTTCGATGGCATGTTGAGCGATTATTAAATCGGCAATTCCAACTTTATTTATCCCATTCCGCAGATTCATGGTTTGCATATTGATTATCTGCTTCCAATTTATCTCCATTGCAATCCTGGTGAGGGTCAGAAGCAACTCTTTCAGCTTGTTCTCCCTTTTATGATCGATCGAAGGAATCAATTCAGCCAGTATGAGGTCATTAACACAGACATTATTTGTGTCAATTAAATCATTGAGAGGAAGCGTGATTTGATTTCCTTTGAAATACTCTATCCAAACGGATGAATCAACTAACACCATATTTATCTGTCCCTTAAAGAATGAAGGTCTATCTCAAGATTAACCTTACCATAGAATTTCTTTAGCTCTTTGATCTTTTCCTTCTGAATTAAATGGTGAAGAGCAATTTTAATCACCTCCGTTTTTGTTTTAATATGTGTAAGAGCCATGGCCTCTTCAATGAGATCTTCAGGTAAATCCAATGTCGTGCGCATGATACTGTCCTCCGATGCATGATACTATCGATATCTATATGCATTGTCAATCACAGTCATATGCACAAAATATCAGTCCAACAAAAAAGTGCATCTGACCTACTCGAGCATCCGCGCCCGGGACTTCGCTACATTACAGCGGTGTACTGCCATCAAGACTCTAACCGAAGAACTCTTCATCCCACTGGCGGATTACGGGATCACTCGATCCATTCTGGATGACTTCTGTGTCAAGATTAACGCATTCGAAAACGCAATTGTAAGACCACGGGATATCCGCGCCATAAGAAAAGCCTGTACTGCCGATTTGAAAGAGCTCTTCAAAGAGGTCGATCGCATCCTGAAGTTCAAGATGGATCCCATGGTGATGCTCCTGAGAAGCAGTCATCCTCAGTTTCATCAGGATTATTTCAATGCCCGGATGATCATCGATACCGGGTCACTCTACACCAAATCCGCCGATTCATCAGATTTACCGGCCAACACTCCGGCACTCTCCGCTTGATCGAGCGGTAGAACCCGCCAGTTATTTATCAAACAATTGTGAACGCAGCGGTGGATTCATGTCACATTCATCGAACGATCCGCTCCATCGGATCATCCGCCTGGATCCATCGCTCCGTGCCCCGGATACCCTCTCAATTGATCTCAAAATTCTCAGTCAGTGCGTTTGAAATACGCCGCATCCGGACTCCCGGTATATAACAAAATCCAATACCGCCCGTTCTGATCATCGACATAGATGCGCTCCCGAATCGAACTGGCTGGATATCCGCACTTAATAGCCAGCGATTGCATCAGCAGGTGACCGGGAATCGGCAGAACGGTTCATTCAGCGTCTCTCCTTGTGCAATGGTTCGGACAAAAAATTAGTTGAATAAAAAGTGCCAAAACCCGAAAATAGATTTTCGGTAAAAAAACGGACCTATTTCAGGGATCAGGACATGAAGACAATAGAAAAGATAGTAATGAAAATGCAAGGGAATTGCAGAAGCCAGAAGAGATTCATATGCGTATTGCTGAGCACGCTTCTAATCGTGAGCGGGAGAGCCACTTTTTGGAATTTAAGCCGATATCTCTGCGTGGAAACATATGGAATGAATTTCGGAATGATTACGGTTTACATTAGATAATGAAAGAAAAAAAGAAAAACCCTGCATCCAGCAAGCATCTTTACCGCATCGTCCGATCCCGGTTATGCAACTCTGCTGTCATTGTGTTTGATATCGAAGCCGACGGTGATGGAATCCGGGAGTTTGCATTCACACATGCCGGCGAATTGATTGCCGCCGTTACACCGTCCGAAATAAACCAGGCTCTGATATCGTTTCGCCAGGCATTGAACAGACCGGACGCGATATTGGCCGGACATAACATCACCGCATTCGATATTCCGTTGCTCCGAAAAAAAATACCCATCCCGGACACAATACCCATTGCAGATACACTCCATATCGAAACCCTCTTAGCTCCGACACGGAAATGTGCGGCATTGAAAACGAATCATCATGCGGGAGATGATGTGTGCCATACATTGGATCTGCTGATCAATCAGATGATTCGCCTGATGCTGCTGCCTCCGTCGGAGTTCAAAAAAATCGAGCCGTTTCTCAATGGCTCATTTTTGCAGCTCGTGTATCGATGCCGAATGCCGTTTACCAAAATCGATTCCACAACCATTTCAACACTCCATGACCATTTTGAATCAGAAAGTAATCGATACTTCATCCACAAGGAGTTTGGAAAAGATCAGGCGAAGACGTTCCGTCAATTTCTCGATGAAAACATTCACGCACCGGGAATCTTCGTCGCTCCCAGGGAGTTTTATCCGATCCTGACCGAATATCTCCCGATTCAGGTGATCGGGGACGACTCGGACTACTCCAGAGTGGTTTCTGAAACACACGTGGCACAATTACCGGATGGAATGCTGGAGAAATATCTGTTGCAGTCCTATATCGGCCGGTGCAGACACGAAAACAAACTCCCCACATACGCCAATCTGCCGGGCAGAATCAAGATCGCTCTGAACAAGAAAAACATCTCGACTTCATTTGTGACGGAGCCGTCCACATTCTGCCCGGAATCACCGGTTCATTATTGTGTTCCACCCGAAAAATTAAAAGAACTGATGCATCTCATTCAGAAATCGAATCGCCCTGTCATTATTGTTGAACGGGATCTGATCAATCTGTCACATAAACGACTTCTGAAACGGATTGATTACACGAGCTTCCAGCAGCGATTGAATCAGGATTCGTTCTGGATCCATTTCGACGGAGGCCAGAGCCGTGTGGAAATCGACAGGAACGATTTACCGAAACTGGGGATATCGGATGTTACCGACGATGTTTCGTTCTTCTGGATCGAAAAAACATCCTTCGACACCTTTCATGTCTGGGGAACATATGATGTATTGACCTGCCTGCAGAACAAACTGGGAAAAAAAGAAATCTTCGCGTATTCATTCGCTCCGGCCCCCATGACGAAAGATCATTGTTTCCATGTCGTTCCCAGAAGCCGTTCGAATCAGCTATCGATTACCCGATACAATCCGGAAACCCGATATCGGGACCGCTACTGGACATATCAGACATTCCTGGTCAAACACATCGTTTCAATCAGCTCAAGTCCGGTCATCCTGATCATCAATCAGAAGACGGAAAAACAAAAGCTGTACGACTACTTCACCTCTATCCGTTATTATATTCCAGGCCGCAATGCATCATTGATCCGGCAAATCCAGCTTCTCATCCATCATCCAGAGCAGAAAAAGCTGATGATCATCTCAAAAGAACAGATTCCGGATATGGTGATGTCTGATGAATTGGACAATTTCAATTTCATCATCGACAGTTTTGAACTGGAAGAAAAATGGTACACGGCCAAAGGAACCGGATTATTATCCCGGTTTGAAAAAAGCAAAAGCAGCATCACATACTGGAATGATGTTTCAGCCTTGGATTCGGTAAATATCGAAGACAATCAGAATGATCCGCCGGATGACGATCATGATGGAGAGAATAACATCATTGATTCGGTATCGGTTCCATCCTGTCAGGATGTCTTTGTGCTGCTGAAAATCCAGAAGCCCATTATCGACCATTACCGTTGGCTGTTTCAATCAGCCGGTAAAAATACCGTTGTGTGGCTCGCAGACAGCCGGTTGGGAGATTTTGCCGGACTTGAAGAAGCCTGGTCTGCCCATAGAAAATTTATTCCGGTCTGGGATAACGACGCCGCGTATAAAAAAGACTACAGCGTCGTAAAACAATACTTTCAGGCACCCACTCCCAAAGATCGAATCCATATCGATGTGCCGGCTGCGAAGAATGCATTGCGGGACGTTTTCCTGAAAGAGGGTGATGTGACGCATGACTGGTTCGATTATCAGCATGATTTTCTGAATGCGATCCTTCCCGCGGATAACGATATCCTGGTAACATTGCCGACCGGCGGTGGCAAATCCGTTTTGTTTCAAGCCCCGGCTCTGTATCGGGGCAGTATTTCAGGAAGACTGACCATTGTCGTCACACCACTGAAAGCGCTGATGGAAGACCACGTCAGTAAACTCTGGGAGCTGCATTTCTGGGGCAGCGTGGAATACATCAACCAAGACAGAAAAGATACGCCCTATATTTACCGCAGGATAGCCGGAGGGGAAATTCTCCTGCTGTATATGACGCCGGAGCGGTTCCGGTCCAAATCCTTTATCAATGCATTGCGGATGCGTCTGGAAAATGACGGCGGGTTCGAGTATGCCGTCTATGATGAAGCGCACTGCATCTCCCAATGGGGATTGGATTTTCGGCCCGACTACCTGAACAGCACCAACATCAACCTGGCTCTCAAACAGAAATCCACCAGTCCATTCCCGGTATTGCTCTTTTCCGCGACCGTGTCGGAACAGATCTACAACGATTTTCAGAACCGGTTCAATCACTCCATCCGTCGATTGAAAAATCACTCCCACGCATACAATCCGTTACGGGAACACATCGCCATCCAATTTGAGACCACTTCAGATAACGAAACGAAACTGATGAGCATTGCGCACGCATTGAAAGATTCTGGTTTCGATCCCCGAAAAAGCCGATGCCTCATCTTTGTCAGAACCCGGCTTCAGGCGGAAGAACTCGTTGAAAAACTGGAACAGGCGCTGAATGCGCTGTTTAATGAAAATGGCCCGGATGCATTCACGGACCGGATTACCTATTTCCATGCCGGATTGAATGCCAGCGAACGTAAAGAACGATACTCCGCGTTCAAATCCACACAAGACAAAAACGAGGGAGCGGACAGACAGATTTATATTTTGACGGCCACAAAAGCGTTTGGAATGGGAATGGATATTCCCAATATCCATCATGTGTATCACTACGGACCCTCGGGGACACTGGAAGATTATTTACAGGAAGTCGGACGGGCGGGTCGAAACGCCAGACAACTGGCTGAAGCGGGGTTTTCCGTCCATAATCCCATCCAGACAACGTGTTTTCTGGAGGATAGTGATTTTGCAAAACTAAAAACATTGTTACAGACAAGCAAGATCACCTGGGCGAATTTACTCAGGGTATATGCTGCCGTCATCGCGTATTATTGCCGATTCCGGGATTTTGATACACAGAAGGACAAACCGATCGTATTACCGTTCAATATCCTCAGCCAAACACCCGATTTTGATGACATCAAAGATAAAGATCAGCTTCTGCGGCTGAGTTTATACTGGCTGGAAAAGCTGAAACGAATCAGATTGGCATTCTACGCACCGGCTCAACTGACGTTCAGTGCTTTCCGGAATCCGCCGGAATGGGAGGTGGAAAGCAGTGAACAACGGAAACTGATTTCCGTCATCGCCAAAGACTGGACGAAAAAAAGCCCATCCGCATCGGTCATTTCCATTGAACTGAACCGGCTGCTGTCCGCGGTCCAATGTTCAAACACCTCTGAATTACTGAAACTGATTTTCAAATGCCAGAAACAGCAGATCCTGAACTACGAAAACAAGATTACGCTTTACCCGACGAAAAAAAAGATGGATGAGTTAAAACATGTAAACGAAGCGCATAACGACCCATTTTATCCGACGGTTGAAGCCGTGTCACGGATGACGGTTCAGTTGATGGAGATGATCCCCGAAAAACAACAGATTCAGTTCGATGGAGCCATCCTGGATGAACTGAAGCGGATGATTGTTCCCGATATTTTCAATCCGCATACGATGCCCTGGTGTCTGAAATCAGATGGCCGTGGCAGTCCATTGATCGATGATAAACGCATTCACAAGGAACAACAGGATTTTGAGCAAAACAAGGTTAAATTCGCTTTTACGCTGACGGATTTTATTCCCACTGTGAGACATCAGACATTATATACACATGTTATCGGCCAGAATGCCAAAGTGGTTCAGGTCATTTACAACGGGTGCAGACAGAAAACAGAATGGAAAGCCTTTCTCCGGGAGTTCAAAAAAGATCTGATATCCCTGTTGATGGAGGTCACGGATACCTTTATCACCCAAAATATTCACCGGTACGAGGTGTCCGATCTCATCCTGAAACTGGGTCTGGAGGAAAAAAGCATCGAATATATCGAGAATCTGTTTTCGTTTGCGAAATGGCTGGGATATCTGCATTATGACGGCTCGTTTCTTCCCATGGGAATCGAGTTGTATCTCCAATCCAAAATAGATATCCGGCATGAAGAAAACCATTCCCCTGACAAGGACATGTACGACGAATTTCAGGCTACTCAAAAATTACGGGAGTTGCGGCTGATTGCTCTCGAATGCCTCTCAGAGATTCATGACAAAAAAGAAAAAGATGCGTTTATCACGCGGTATTTCAGTTGCCGGGATTCCGGAGAAATCATCTCGCTGCTGATCAGTCACTTCGGTGAAGATCATGATGCCATAAAAGCCTTTCGAGATGCAGCATTGACGGAAGAATTTGAAGAGCTGAGAGACGAACAGAAAGCAATTTACAAAGCGGATATGAATCAGAATATCCAGGTTATCGCGGGACCCGGAAGCGGCAAAACGCGGACACTCATCCTGCGGGTGGCCCGGTTCATGCATACAGAAGCCATCCAACCCGAGAATATCCTGGTGCTGGCGTACAACCGGGCGGTCGTTGTCGAGCTGAAAGAGCGGCTGGCAAACCTGTTCAAATCTCTGGGTTATGCATACATGGTTCACCGGCTGAAGGTGTTCACGTTTCACGGTTTCTGCAAATACTGTCTGAGGGAATCGGTCCGGGATCTGACGTTTGATCAATGGGTTCCCCAATTCATCAAAACCGCAAAGAACCAGCCCGGTATCATCGCTAATCGGCTCGGTGTCATTAAATACGTTTTCGTGGATGAATTTCAGGATATCACCAAAGACCGGTTGAAATTATTGTATCGAATCGCCGATCCATCCCGCGCATTTGTCATGGTGATCGGAGATCCCAATCAGAGCATCTACGGATACGAACGGGTTTCAGCCGGCGGATCCAGAAGTCCCAGAGAGTGTTATGATGCTTTTGCCAGACGGTATAGTCCGGTCGAAATGCATATCACAGAGAACCACCGTTCCTATTCACGGATACTGGAAGCAGCGGTATGGTTTCTTTCTCATAACCGTGACCGGTTTAATGTAAAGCCATTAAAGCCTCTGAAAAATGCATCCCATAATTGCATGGATCTTATTAGATGCACCGGTATCAACAATGAGTGGATACAGAAACTGGGGGAGTTGATTGCAGAAACTCATCCGGAAACCAAGGAGCATTATCGCCAGATTGCGGTCATGTTTCGTATCAATAATGAGTTATTCCGGGCATACAACCTGATCGAACAGGAAAAGGAGACCCAGAATTGGAACATCCGAACCCGGATTCAGGGTGAAGGCGAAGAGTTCACACGAATCCGGGAGATCGCCTGGATCATGGAGCATTTCTGTGAGTCCCGGCGTGAAAAGCGAATCTCATCGGATGTCCTCGATCAGTACAGAACGTTTGAGTCTAATCTGCGGGTTCGGTTCCCGGACTGGGATTATTATTACGCCGATGTCTTCATGTGTCTTTTGCTGGAGTTCGATCAGGAACGAAAAGAGGACTCGACCTATGACGACCTGCTGGAGTTCATTCAGGAGGTGTCCCGGAAAGGCGATGGTCAGTTGGGTAAAATGTACGCCAATCATTCGAAATCGATAGGGCTGCAAGATCGCTCCACTGAAATTGTTTTGACGACCATGCACAAGGTGAAAGGCCTGGAGTTCGATGCGGTAGTGATACCTGCTTCATTCCAGGACTTGGCACAAAAGCCAGGGGACACTGAATCCTTCCGGGAATACATCGAAGAAGAACGGCGGCTGATGTATGTTGCATACACTCGGGCAAAATATCGGCTGGTTGCATACTATGGCGAAAAAGAAAAAGCGCTGATCAACGGGAGAGAATATACATCTCCAGAAGCGATCATTAATGGCTTGGGGATTGACGTTCCCAGTGGACTGAAAAAATTTTTTATCAGTTGGGGTGCGACTGCCTATGGGAACCGCGTGTTCAACCGGATCGAGCGGACATTGAAAGTGGGAGCTGCTGTGTCTTTGAAAAGACATAATAAATGGTTCTTGTATTATCAGGATTTTCCAATCGCTTGTTTAAATAGAGATAGCTCCGACACAATAACGGCTAAAGCGAAAGAGAGTAGACTCATCGATGGATTCAGAGTCTCCAACATTTATCGATGTACACTGGAAGACACCCGGCAGCATGACGAAACACATGGTACCACCTTTTTGAGATGTTGGACGGGACCCGCTCGACGGCGAGGCTATATCTATCTGGTTGAATTCTCCGGATATGGAACCCCACGCCGGTTGAACGAAAACGGGTAGCGAACTGAAAAGAGTGTTTTCATTTCCGCCAATTCGCACTTATGCCCCGCCAGATTCACGGAAAAGGTTGGGCATGAGGTCAAAACATATCTTTTTTTTTCTGCACATTTTCTGTTAAACTGACATCTAAACTGGAGGATACTGATTATGGACCATCACTCGAACCACTCCCTTCCATCCCGAATGATCCCCGGGAAGTATTCCGAAGCACTCGGCCGGAAGATCATCGACAATCTCACCAACCGTCACATCAACGGGTATTATGCGCCCACAAGAAGCGATGCCCGATCGATCGCGCTGTCCCTGATCCCGGATGGTGCCGTTGTCTCCCAGGGCGGCTCCATCACGCTCGAGGAAACCGGCATCCGCGCCGCATTACTCCAGGAATCCCGGTTTCAGTTCATCGACCCTTATGCGCCGGGTCTGTCGATGGAGGATCGCATGGCACTGCGCGGAAAATCGCTTCTCGCGGATGTCTTTCTCTGCTCCACCAACGCCATCACCCACGATGGGATCCTGGTCAACCGGGACGGCATGGCCAACCGCGTCGCTGCCATGGCCTTCGGCCCCTCCAAAGTGATCGTCGTCACCGGCCTGAACAAAGTCGTCGTCGATGTCAATGCCGCCATGCTCCGGATCGACACCATCGCCGCTCCCATGAACTGTTATCGACTGAACCGGGATACGCCCTGCCTGACTGAACTGGAATGCTCGGATTGCGACGCGGAAGACCGGATCTGCTGCGTCACCACGATCATCGACTGGCAGCGGGACAAAAATCGGATGCACGTGATCCTGGTCGGTGAAGAACTGGGGTTTTAATGACGAGTCAAGACCCGGGCATCCCTGCCATCCAGATCATCCATGGCCCTCCGGCAGATATCACCCGATCCCGGTTTTTCACACAACGGGTTCTGAAAGCCTCTCTGGAACAGAATGCAGCCACCTTGTATCTGGTGCCGTCTCACCGGAAACGCTCACAGATCAATACCATGTTTGCCATCATGGGAGGGGGTTTCCCGCCCCGGATCATGCAGTTCGACCAGCTTTTCGAAAAATTGTACCGTGCGACCGGTCATTCCGAATCCCTGATTTCCGGAGATGCCGCCACATTCGCCCTGTTCGACGTTCTGAGCAATGCCATCCAATCCGAGCTGTTCCAGGCTGTTCCCACGCCACTGCCAACCGCCGGATTTGTCCGGGAATCCGCCCGGCATATTTTTGAGCTGGAACGGGCCGGATTCCGGTCCGAGGATCTCATGGCGCTTCCGGATGCCATGGAAGGCTATGGCGTCTACCTGGCCGGTGTGTTTGAAGCGTATGAAGCGTTCCTCCATGCGCATCACTGGCTCGATCCCTTCGGCATGCAGCTCGCGGTCCGGGATATGCTGTGCCGCCAGACCGATCCACCCGACATCCGCCACCGGCTGCCATGGACCCGTCTGATCATCGATGGATTCACCGATTTCACCGATCCCCAGCTCGAACTGCTTCAGGTCCTCTGCCGGTTCATGGAAACCCACCTGTTCTGGTCCGGGATCGATGGTGATGCAACCGTATTCCAGCCCACCCGGATCGCACTCCAGGCGGCCTTTCCCGATGCCCGGTGGATGACGCACGACACGTTCGACCGGCAGCAGGGATGGCTCCCCGCTCAAACCCTGCCGCCGGAAAATTCCCTTACAACGGCTGCACGGTCGTTCGCTTCGGAGCATCCCATCCGGGAGACAGTCCCTGTTTCGGGAGAACTCCGAGTGATCGAAGCCCGGACGATCCGAGATGAAGTCATTGCCATCGCCCGGGATATCAAACACCGTATCACATCGGACGACCCGCCGGCTCTGGATCAGATGTGTGTCACGTTTCCGAACCTGCAGACGTACGCTCCCCTGATCCGGCGGATTTTCATGCGGTATGGTATCCCATATGCCATCGGACAGCCGCTCCCATTCACATCCTCATCCATTTTCGCCACCATCCGCACCATTTTGGCCATCCCACCCGAGTTTCACCGGATCGATCTGCTGGCGCTTCTGCAGGATCCACTCGTTCTGACGCCCCTGCACGGGAACGGATTCATTCCGCATCGGGAGTTGGACACCTGGTCCCGGGCATTGAAAATGATCCGCGGGAAACAACGCTGGCTCGAAAAGCTCCGCTGGAAAGCCGGCCTGCTGCGGAACGATCAGAAGAATGATCCGGCGGCTCGATTGGAGATGTTCACGGAAAAACTGGCGGAGCTGTTCGCCATTCTGGAGCCGCTCCAGGAGCCGGATACGCTCCCCCATCACCTGGAAAAACTCCGGACCGTTCTCGACCGGTTCCAGATCCACCGTCAACTGGAGAATCTGGCCGGGGAGTATGCTCATGGGTCCGAAGCGATACACGATCAACTGGAGTATTCCATCCGCGCCTATCGCCGGCTCATCACCTTTTTCGATGAGATCGAACCGGTCCTGGCCCGGCTGGACACCTCCCGGATCATCCCGTTCCAGGAATTCCGGGAGATGCTCCCTCAGCTTTTTTCCGACATCGAATACCCGTTGAGCAACCAGTCGGAAACGGGGATTCCCGTCATGGGTCTTCTCGAAGTGCGCGGACTGACATTCGACCACGTCTACCTGGGAGGATTGACCGAATCCGCATTCCCTGCCCGGGAGCCACCTTCGGCGTTCTGGAATCTCCCGGTCCGCAACCTGATTCTGCATCTCCCCGCCCGGTACACCTATTATCAGTCGGCGACCGATATGGTTCGAATCCTGCTGACCCCAACCACCTCCCTGACAATCTCCCGGCCGATGTGGGAAGGCGAGGAAACCATACTGCCCAGCCCGTTGTGGACGCGGCTACTGGAAGTGTGCACCGGTCAGGAACCGGTTGTACCGCCTCCACTTCCGCTCAACACCCTGGAAGATATGCGATGCCGGACCCGGACCATCCGATCCGGACCGGTCGAATCATGGCCCCGGTCTCCCGCCTATCGATCCATGATCCTGGGACTGGCCGCAGAACTCGACCGGAAACACCCGATCGGCACGTACAGCGGGGATCTTTCGAGCCACTGGCCGGCTCTCATCGGAAACCGGTTCGATCCATCGGAGCCGATGGGCGTGACGATGCTGGAATCATACCTGAACTGCCCCAAAATCTTCTTTTTCCAGAACCTGCTCAATGTTCAGGAGAGCCGGGAGCCGGAGGAGATGCTGGATCCGCTGGAGATCGGAACCTTCATCCACCACGTGCTCCACATGGTGTACCGCGAACGGATACAGGCCGGAGCCGGCCGGGTGGCGGAATCCGATCGGGAGACGGCCACTGAACGATTCCGGGAGATCGCACGCCAATACTTCACAGATCACGATTTTTCCGGAATTTACGCCGATGAGGATCTGAGCATGATCATCGGCCACCCGGAATCCCGATACAGCGGACTCGCGGGGCTGTTTACGGAAACGGAATCCAAAATCGATCCGAATCTCCAGCCCCGGTGGCTGGAGTGGCGATTCGGGTTCGATGAGAATCAACCGGTGATCTTCGACAAACCGGGTTATGATCCGGTGAAACTCCGCGGCGTGATCGACCGGGTCGATGCATGGCTGCCCACCGGCTCCCATGTCATCTACGACTACAAGACCGGAAAATGCCCGAAATCCGATGATATCAATGGATTCAAGAGTATCCAGATTCCTGTTTACATGGCCGCGTTCCAGCAGATTCACCATGTCCCCGCAGACATCGGATGCTACTATCAAGTTTCCGTCCGGGAAGGATGCCGGATCTATCCCGTGAAAGGCCGCCATACCGCTTCAGCCGCATCTCTGTTGTATGGCAGCCGGCAGAAGCCCGATGATCCATCAACTTTTGACACGTATTTCGATCAGCTCGTGGACGTCATTCTCCAGGCCGCCCGAAATATCCGCACCGGAATGTTCCCGGATATCGAAGATGAATCGCTGTGCGGAGACTGCCGGCTCCACGATCTGTGCAGGAAACGGATCAACGCATGAGTTCCCCCATTTCTTTGACCGCCGACCAATCCCGCTGTCTGCGGCTCGACCGGAACATTGCCGTGACAGCCGGAGCCGGTTCCGGTAAAACCCGCGTTCTCGTGGAACGGTATCTGGAAATTCTGAAACGCCATCCGGAACTGACGCCCCGAAACATTGTCGCGATCACGTTCACGCGAAAAGCCGCCGCGGAAATGAAAGACCGGATTCGCAAAAATATCGAGACAATCATTGCGGATTCCCATTCGCGTCCGGATCAGGTGGAGCGGTGGATTCATATCCGAGACGCGTTGACCGATGCCCCGATCTCCACCATCCATTCGTTCGCCGCGGAACTGCTCTATGAATTTGCCCTGGCGGCGGGAGTCGATCCCCATTTCGCGGTTGCGGACGAATCGGATGAAGCCGAGATGCTGGAACGAGCTGCCATCCGGGCGCTGACGGATGCGGAGCGGGACCTGCCGGCGCAGTTGAAGACCGCATTGCGGTATTTCTATCGGCCGCAACTGATCGAGCTGCTGGGAACCTGGGCTGCGGAACCGGAACGGATTCAGAAGACCGAATCGATGATCGAGTGCCCGTCATCCGCGGAAAAGAACTGGAAAGCGGTCGAACGCGAACTGACCGGCCGGCTGGATATTCCCCACTATCTGTCGCGGCTCGGCCAGTTGAAACGGCTGAACAACACCGTGGAAGCGCATCGGACGAACTTGCTGAACGGATTCCAGTCGCTCACGGATCCCGACTATTTATGCCGGTTCAATGGTCTGGAGCTTATATTCGAGGCTCTGTTCGACCAAAGCAGCAAACCCCGGAAAACCACCCGGTGGAACGAGATGCAGGAAATCGGCCAGGAGCTTCAGCGGTTTTTTCAGCCGCTCATCCATCTCCGGGGGCTGTATCATCCGGAGATCGAGGAACGGGCCCGAATCGCCATCGCGGATCTGCTCCCATTGGTCAAACGAACCGCGGAACATCTCTGCCGGCTGCGACGGGATACGGCCACGCTGAGTTTCAACGATCTGGAACGGTTCACCGTGTCGCTTCTGACCGTGTCGCCGGACCGCGATTACATCCGTCACCGGCTTCAGGACCGGTTCCGGTATTTCATGATCGATGAGTTTCAGGACACCAATATCGTCCAATGGCAGATCATCCGGCCGCTGGTATCGGATGATGACGGAAATCTGCTCCCGGACCGCCTGTTTATCGTTGGTGATCCCAAGCAGTCGATTTATGGATTCCGGGGAGCGGATGTCACGGTATTCAACCGGGTGCGCCAGGAAATACTCGCACAACAGACGCCTTCCGGCGGGAAGATGCATGGAGCGACCCCGGAAGCGGCCGGAAATGCCGCAGGAGATGTGCGACTGGCAGACAATTTCCGCTCGCTTCCGGAGATTCTCGATAGTATCGATGCCTTGTGCGAGACATTCATGACCGGCGGTCCGGAATACGATATCGCATACGAACCGCTCCATGCGGCCCGGCCCGGTCCGCAGAACCCGCCGGGAACCGTCGGTGTTCTGATGCCGGAGGAATGCCTGGAGGAACCGGACACGACCGGCCGGTGGGCGCGGTTGCTGGGCCGGCATATCCAGCGACTGGTCGCCACGACATCGGTCCGGTACCGGGATATTGCGGTGATGTTTCCGCGCCGCACCCGACTGGATACGCTCAAGGCCGGACTTCAGGAAACCGGTGTGCCGTTTGTCATTTACAAAGGAATCGGGTTCTGGCAGCAACTGGAGATCCAGGATATGATCGCCGTGATCCGCTGGCTGGCGGATTCAGGGGATCGGGCGGCATTGATGTCGTGTCTGCGGTCACCGCTGTGCGGGTTGAGCGATGTGGCACTGCTCTATCTGCATCAGTTTCAGCCGGGGTTTCCCTGGGTGATGGCGGAATCCGGGGAATGGCCGGAGTGCAACCTCTCCGAGTGGGATCAGGAAGCGATCGATCGTGCCCGGCAGTGGCTCCGGGAAGCGAACGCACTGGCCGGAAAGATACCGATATCTGTATTGATGGAGCATATTGTCGATATTACGGGTGCGTGGGGAAGTTATGACGCGTCGGGAAACGGTCCGCGGATCATCGCCAATATCGAAAAGTTTCTGGATATCCTGACAGCCCGGGATGGGGAAGGCATCGCCCCGCTCCGGGAAACCGCGCAGCAACTGATCAGAAAGGGATCGGACGCGTTGCGGGAAGGCGAGGAAATCCCGGAGAACGCCGAAGATGACATGGTCCGGCTCATGACCGTTCATGCTGCCAAGGGACTGGAATTTCCGGTCGTTTACCTGACGGAACTGGAATCGTATCGCAAACCGGCCAGAGGATGCCTGTTGTTTGACGATGATCTGGGAGTCGGTATCCGGCTGCCGGAACGATTTCCGGGAGATACCAAGACGGAAACCGTCGCCTATGCCCTGATCGGCAAAAAATGGGATGAAAAGGAATGGGCGGAGAAAAAACGGTTGTTCTATGTTGCCGCCACCCGCGCCATGGACCGGTTGTATTTTGTGCACAGACCCGGAAAAGACGGCTCGTTGGCAACCCCCCGGGAGCCGCCCCGGTCGTGGCTGGACTGGCTCGGTGGTATGCTCCGGCTGACCCCGGACGATATCCAGGCCGGAAGCAAGACATGCCAGACACCGGCCGGAAAACCGCTGCGGGTGGAGATCGTCACGAGCGTGCCGGAGTCGGCTCCGGTTCCGGGTCCGGATGTGGGGGGAGATGTTTACCGGAGCGTGTTGCATCTCCCGGAGGCGGTTCTGCCGCCGGCGGTCGGTCCGGCTCCGGGTCCGCCGGCAACGCAGACGACCTTTGCGGTGACGGAACTGGAGCTGTTCCATCGGGATCCGGAGCGGTATTATCGGGAGCTGGTGCTGTATCTCCCCGAGCATTTCCGGTCGATCCAGGGGAAATCAGCCGTGGACACGGCCCGGGCGATCGGCACGACGTTCCATGAACTCCTGGAGACTCCGGAGATGGTCTCCGGCGAAGACGCTTCGGCGTACATCCGGAGCAGTGCCGGGTTCTATGGGTTCGAGGCCGGTGATGCGGATGCGTTTGTCGAGCGGCTGGAACGCATGGTCGAAAAAATCAGAGCGTGGCCGCGGCTCCACCCGATCCAAACCTGTCCGGGGCATGCGGAACTGCCATTTACATTGCCGTTTCCCGGTGGGAGTGTGGAGGGGGTATTCGACCGGATCTGGCTGGAATCCGGCGTATGGCATATCGTCGATTTCAAGACCGATCTATGTGAACCGGGCCGGAACATCGATGAGTGGATTTCGGAGCATACGGATATTCACCGGTTTCAGATGGAAGTGTACGCACTGGCACTGAAAAAATATCTCGCTCCGCACCAGCCGGTCATTCCGGTGATCCTGTATTTTGCATCGATCGGCCGGGAGGTGCTTCTCACGTTCGATGCAGAGGCGTTGCAGAACGTGGACGCACGAATCGCCGGCGACATCGAGAAGATCAACCGCATTTCAGCGATGTGAGCGGTTCCTCATCCTCATGGTGAAGGGCGTTGCGAAGAGAATCGTTCAGTTCCGGTTATTCAAAATCAATGTGGAAAAACTTGAATGCCAACTGCCGGCAGTCCGGGCTGTCACTGATGAGACACGGCACGAACATCTGCGAGTAGACCATCTCCAGTGTATTGACACCGGGATCGATCAGGTCAGCCGGAACATCCACTTCCATTACCGGATAGGGATCCTGTAAATCAAAAACAGCGACCGGGATGGCGTTGACGGATATAATGATCTGTTGCTCTGGCAGGTATGAAACCGGATGATGACCGGTGATTGTGATGGTCAATCCGGAATCACTGACCGCTCCGGCACTGAAAAACAATCCAGACGCCATGCCTTCCGACCAGATACCATCCGGTTCATCGATGGAGAATCCATAAAACAGTTCCTTGAGCGGTAACCGTCCTTCCGTGAAATCAAATCCGGATCGTGTATCTTCCTGGAGACACCGGAGGAACGCATTCGAAGCCGAGCTGTCTGCCTGATTCAGGACGAAATACCCGTCACGCCAGTCATCGGCGGCGGGCAGGAATCCGCTTCTCATCAGGGTCATCAGCACCATTTTATCCGTACCACCCATCTCCTCCGGTTTCTGATAAAACAGCATCCATTCGGTGTGGTCATCCTGATACGGGAAGCAGAATATCCGGGGATGGGAATGCAGAAAATACGGCGCCAGATGATAATCAGCGGACAATCCGGCATCAATGGGGATCATTGATGTCAATTTCTCCAGACGGTCCGGATCGATCGATCGTATGGCATCATACCGGTTGCCCAGGTAGAAGAATACATCATCAAAAAATCCGTACACAGCGAACAGGATAAGGTTATGAACAAGTATCGCTCCCAGCAGACATTTTAAAAATCCATTCCCATGGAGCTGGGTGTCCCGATGCAGCAGGCAGACGATTTTCTGATAGCCATGGACCAGTCCGGTGTATATGAATGGAATCGTTGCACTCAGATACCGGATATCGACCGCCTTGTGAAAATCGAAATGAGACAGAATCATGGAGAGGAAACTGAATACCTGTGGGATCAGAAACACCGGGCTCAGAAACGGGATATAAAAAAATCGACTGAACGTATTGTTGATCAATCGGATGTTCCATCCTTCTGTCAATGCAGACAAGACCGTCATCGGATTCAGAAAGATGCTTTTCAGGATTTCCCCGGTTGTATGTCCCAGATGCGAATAGACCAACCCCAAAAAGGGATATCCTTCCCCGTTTGTGTAATACGGAATAATGATGAAAAAAGAGAGAAACAGCCATCCGGCCGAGAGCAATATCGTCATACTCCCCACTTTGACATTCCGGGATGTCAGAAAGACAAACAATCCCAGGAGCAGAATGGTGAATGCCTCGGTTTCCTTCACCAGCAACACCAGACCGAGCATTACGAAATAGCGGTGCCAGGACTGAGTCAAAATGAAATAACAGATCCAGAAGTAGAGGGGTATCGACAGGTTATCCGGCTGAAAATCATTGAACATCCGGCTGCAAATCGACCAGTCGAACAGAAAGATCAGACAGATCATCCAGGACTCCCATGCAGCCAGGCATCGTTTCCGGCAGATCAGAAACAAGGGGACGGCACTGCTCAGCATCCATATAATCTCGATCGTTTTGAGGAGCATCGTGTGTGGATACAACGAATATATTGGAGCCAGCAGATACAACACCGGCTGAAAGTGAACCGCACAATGGCTTTGAGCGGCCATGGGAAATGATTTGCATTCGTATGGCGCAGCCAGGGCATCGCCCCGCATCAGAGACGCCATCGCCTGCTCGAAGATCATCTGATCATGATACTGCATGCGGCTGAGATGCGAATGGTTCAGGGAGATCAGGACATGAGCGATGAACACGATCAGAATAAAAACGAGTACAATGAGGTGTTTTGACTCAACAGGTTTATCATTTGGGGAGCAAAAATATCTCTCTAATTCCATAGCGGCATCATATACCGATTGCGGAAAAAAAGAAACTAAAAAAATGACTTCGCCGTATTCATTTCTACTCCGAACCCTTCCGTAATCTGTTTCGGAGTCAGCTGACTATTTCATCGAAAAAGAATCCGTTGACCTGATGCCATCGCGCTGCAACCAGCGGAGACAGGCATCGTCATCATCTGTCGCTGATTGGGTACCATTCTAACGATGCGAATCACCAGAAAAGCACCCATTACGATTTGGTCTAGATTCCCGATTGGTAACGAGGAACTATCGATTTAACTTATCAGATTAATTATTTTTGAGTTAATATCTTATTTTTTTTATTTTATCACGATTAAAAACATAATTACTTATATTTATTAGATTTTTAGAAAAAACGATCACCCAATAAAGACAATTCAGTTTATTTATGATGATATATTTTATAGTGTAAAGGAGTAATTTATGTCAAAGACACATAAAATCAAATCAGGTGACTTTATAACGTTTTTATGGGCACTGCTCCCGGCACTGATCTTTACAATTCTTGTTTTATCGATCACATTACACTTGGCATTGAAACGTACCGATGGTCGGTATATCTGTCCTATGGATGATCCTTACATTCATTTATCCGTTGCAAAAAACGTAGCTCTTGATGGCAGTTGGGGACTTGAAAATAGAGTATTCTCATACTGCTCTTCCTCCATCGCATTTCCACTGCTGATATCTCTCGCAATGAAGATAGCTGGAATCCACGAAACGATTCCTCTGGTATTGAATATGATAACAGGCGTGATCACACTCGTTATTTTTCTGCTGATTTTCAGGCGGATCGGATTGAGTTGGTCAATGGCTTCAATCGTTCTGACGGCATTAACGATGATGATTCCTCTGCCGGTCATGATCTATATCTGCATGGAGCATGTTCTGCAAATTCTGGCCATTGTGTGTTTATTATTTTTCAGTGCCAGATACATCTCCAATGAACCCAAAGCATTGGAATTTACCAACCCATGGTTACTCTATGCATTGGGTTTTTCCGCGGTCATGACTCGTTTCGAAAGTCTATTTGTCGTTGTTATAATATGCCTTTTTCTGATCCTGACGAAATATTTAGAAAAAGCTTTTTTGCTGTTATTTTTCTCTACGTCACCTATCTTTCTGATGGGTATCTACTCATTATCCAAGGGACACCATTTTCTCCCAACCACGCTCCTGATAAAAAGTCATTTACCTGGCTTTTCTTATTGCGAGATTCAGTTATGGTTAATTGAAACTTTTATCATTTTTCGCAACAACCCGCATCTCACCATCTGTATGATTTTGTTATTACTATTTACTTTGATATGTAACCAGCATACTGGAAATGCCAGACATCTGGCTGTGATCACCAATATAATAGCAGTTCTGACATTCATGATTCATCTGCTGATTGCGCGTACCGGATGGTATGTTCGGTATGAAGCCTACCTCATCGCGCTATTTTTCCTGGCAGGCAGCTTATCATTCCAATATGGATTGAGGGATTTTTTTGTGACGGGTACGCTGGGCCGCCGAATCCTGTTATTAACGATTCTGTTATCTCCGACCGTTCCACTGTTCCACAGAACGTTCGATGCTATCAAAGTTGGTCCCATTGCTGCAGAAAACATTTATCAACAAGCGTATCAGGTCGGTCATTTTCTCAATACATATTATTCCGGTTGTAATATTGCCGGGCATGATATTGGGACCATCACTTATTACGCTGACGTTGGATTATTGGATTTGCTGGGATTGAGTAATGTGGAATATTATGATTTAAAAATCTGGAAACGAAATAAATCAAACGTAATCCGTGAACTGGCACAAAAACACCAAACGCAGATTGCGATCTGTTATGATAATTGGTTCGATCTGCCCAGGGAGTGGATTAAAATAGGTGAATGGTCACTTGAACACGAAGCCATTACATCCGGAGAAAAAGTGATTTCTTTTTATGCTGTCCAGCCCAGGGACATCAAAAAACTGCAACAAAGCCTGCTCGCATATCATCTCCCCGATGGATGCAAAATGAAGCTCAGCAATACCCCAGAGATCGATACATTCAATGCCACTTCGGGCAAGTTCCTTATGGGTCCGGTTAACTCCGCCAACCAAAAAGAAATCAACACACCGCACTCGGTTGTTTTGAACTATGATTTCGAAATGGGCTTAAGCGAGGTCACACAAGCACAATTTCAATCAGTAATGCATGTCAACCCATCATTCTTCCAGGGCAGCGACCTCCCTGTCGAATATCTTACATGGTATGATGCAGTGGTATTCTGCAACCGTTTATCTCAGAGAAAAGGACTCAAACCATGTTATTACCAGGATGCATCATATTTGGAGCCGTTCGATGGTGTAGCACCCGTTGAATCCGGTTTCGTTTTCTGGGATAGACAGGCCGATGGATACCGGTTGCCGACGGAAGCGGAGTGGGAGTATTGTTGCCGTGCAGGGTCCACCGGAACCTTTCATTTTGGCGATAACATCAATTCGGATCAGGCAAACTTCAACTGCCGAACCGATCACATCGTTAAATCAGGATGTGAATTCAGGAACAGAACGCTCCCAGTTAAATCGTTCCCATCAAATCGTTGGGGCGGCTATGATTTTCATGGCAATGTCAGTGAATGGTGCTGGGATTGGTATGGGGAGTATCCAGTGAAAATCCAGACCAATCCGGCTGGACCTGCCGGCGGAACAGACAGAGTGATTCGCGGCGGATACTGGTATGGATCGGATTGGGAATGCCAATCTGCCAGCAGGGTCGGACAAGACCCCAGCTATAAAAATAATACGGTTGGTTTCCGAGTGGCTCGTGGGTCAGTCCCGTTTGCCATACCCATTCAGTTAGGTGAGATGTCCCGGATTTTTCAACCCAAAACTGGAAAGCTGGGACAAAAGTATATCAATGACCACTGTTTCATTCGTGACACTCAAGGTGTCTGGCATATGTTTGGCATTACGGGGACTGTTCCCCCTGATTCTTTCAGTGAGACGTCCTTCGTTCATGCAAGAGCACCTCATCTCGTGAAAGGACCCTGGAAGGAAGAACCTCAACCGTTCAAAGTCGAGAGAGAAACAGGCAGAGAAACCATTTTGTGGGCTCCTCACATCGTGTATAATGAAAAAGATAATCTGTATTATATGTTTTATTCTGCTGGAGGGCATGATGCCACCCGATACGAGATCCATCTACGAACATCCTGCGATTTAATGGAATGGACGTATCATGAGGGGAATCCGGTCATTATTGATGGCTACTTTGCAAGAGATCCCTTTGTGATGAGATTCGGAGATGCCTGGATTATGTATTACACTGCTACCAGTGACCCTCGAGGAGGAAATTTCATAGTGGCATACCAGACAAGCGATGATCTGATCCACTGGAATCACCGTGGGATTGCATTCAAAGATCCGATGAGCGGCACTTACGCCAGTGATACAGAATCACCTTTCGTTATAAAGCGGTCGAATAAATATTTTTTGATAATCAGTGTTCGTGGAGCTTACGTTGCTTCAGACGTTTTTTGCAGCGATACGCCGTTTGAATGGCATTTAACGGACTGGATCGCCACCATACCAACGCATGCTTCGGAAATCATCACAGACTGGGATGGTTCAGAATATATCAGCCACTGCGGCTGGAATCAGAATGGACTTTATCTGGCTTCTTTAAGCATAGACACCAATGGAACTACAAATGATAAATGATTACCCTCAGAAATCAGATCGATCACCCTATCACACACGGCCGGCATCATGAAAACCTGCCGCACAACTCCGTCACGACCTTTTATGACACCCACGTAATTTCAGCATCGAACAACTCCATGAACTGAATATCGCCCGTTCGATGATGATCTCTTGATCCCCCTCCGCAAACCGGGAGAATGCGTACCCAATACAAGAAAACACGGAGCAATGCACTCGACGGACACTTATACTCCATTCCCAAACGGGGGAATGCAATCTAAGGACACTTACACTCCATTTCCACACGGGGAAGTGCACTCAACGGACACTTGTACGGCATTCGCCGGCTGGTAACTATATTTTTCATCATTTTGAAACGCATTCGACGATTTTTTAAGAGAAGCCCCCAAAAATACTCATGCAAACGTACGAAGACGATAAAAATTAATTTCTGTCGCAGATGATAGCACAAACCAGTCCTGCTTCAGACTCCTTATGAGTGAATGAAAAAAACCAGCCCTTCACGGAAATGGATTGGCGAGGTCAAACGAACAGGAGGTTATTATGAAGAAAAGTACATCATCAGGGATCCTCGGACTGATCGCTGTTCTCTGGTTGAGCGGAATCTGTCAATCCACTGTCATCCGGGTGCCGGCAGATCAGCCGACCATCCAGGATGGATTGAATGCCGCTTCGTCCGGCGATACCGTTCTGGTCGCTGCCGGAACATACGAAGAAAACATCCGTTGGCCCAATATTCCGTGTTTGACGCTTCAGGGAGAAAACCCGCAGGACCGTCCGGTCACCCGAAACCTGACATATGCTCCGGAGGATATCGGCTCTGAACTGGTTATCCTTGATTTCATATTTCAGAACAGCGGTTCTTATTATAATGGCGGAGCGATCAGCATCATCAACTCCCATGTACAGATCACACACTGCCAGATTTCTTCCTGTGGAGCCGACCATCAGGGTGGCGGAGTCTACTTCAGTGTGAGCCGTGTCGAGATCGCAGATTCCACGATTTCGGATAACCATTCGATGGCGGAAGGGGGCGGCGGGTACTTCGACACCTGCCTGATCGATATCTCCGGTTCCACCATCGAACGCAACAATACCGGTGTGGAATCTTATTTTACCTATAATGGTCTGGGATTGTATCTGAATCACTGCTCGGGAACCATCCGGGGCTCCATCATCCGTGATCACTGCAACGAGTATTTCGAAGGAGCCGGAATCTATTCAACCGGCGGTGTCGATATCATCGGAAACATCATCGAAGACAATATCGCGGAGGGGAGTGATTACGATTCGGGAGCGGTCTATGCCGGAGGTAACTGTCTGATCAGCGACAATATTTTCAGCAGAAACTATGGAATGGGTGCTGCGATCATCGCAAACTGGACGACGGTCATCACAAACAATCTCTTCATCGAGAATCAGGGCTTCTCATGGAGTACCGGCGCGATATACGGCGATCCAGGAACCGTCTCCTTCTGCACCTTTATTGGCGGAACCAATGGCGCGATCGGCCTGCACGGCGGTTTGGGAGCGTTCATCCACCACTGCATTTTCATCGACAATGATCAGGCAATCATCGATGGGTATGACCACACCGATGCGATTTGTGATTATAATGTATTTTACAACAACGGCGTTGACTATTACGGGGAGGAACCCGGAGAACATGACCGGTTCGATACCGATCCGCTTTTTGTGACCGGACCGATAGGAGCTTATTATCTGAGTCAGATCGATGCCGGGCAGGATATCACGAGTCCTTGCGTGGATGCAGGGGATCCCATGACCAATCCGCCGAATGGCACGACCCGCACCGACGAAATCGCTGATACCGTTCCCCCCGATATCGGGTTCCATTACCCGCTCGAATCCCAACTGACACCCACACCCTCCCCGACACCGGTTTTTACCACGCCGCCGACTCCCACACCAACTCCAGAACCTACCCCGCAAGGTGGAATTCGATATACGCTGCTCATGCCGGATACCGAACTGCAATCCGGTGACCGATTTCAGTTGGAGATCTGCCGTTCAAACTACCAAGATACGTTTCTTTGCGATGAATATCTGGTATTGCAGATCGATTCCTGGTTCTGGTTCTGGCCGTCGTGGTCTCAGTCGGTCGACGGGGTGTTTGCTAAGGCGATTCCAGCCCGCCACTCCCACGATATCATCTTTGATTTTGACTGGCCGGATGTCGCAGACCATACGGTCGGAAACCGGTTCTGGGCCGCGATCCTGAATCCTGGCTCCGCCACTCTGATTGTGTGCGATATGGTCGAATGGTCGTATTGATGGATCAGATGGAGACTGTTATACCCGCTCGAGCAAGGCTGCAAACTTGATATAGCACGATGCGTCGATCTGTTTCTCGTTTTCAATGACATAAATCGTAATCGCCATCTCCCGGAGGTTCTGCCGGATTCGGGAGATCAGATGGGGCACGTCGTAAAAACGGCCATGCCGGTTTCCCCAGTTCCGGCAGCAATACAGGACCGCATCGCCGTCGAATCCGATCCCGACCTCCGGGATGTGCATCGGGTCGGTCTGGATGGCGTACCGATCGTGCAGGTAAAGCGGCATGATCGCCAGTCTCCCGCCGGATTTCAGCAGGCGGGATGCCTCCCGGATAAATCGGATATCCGCCTCCCCTTCGAAATGCTCCAGCGAACAATGCAACGCCATTTTGGATATCGAGCCATCCAGGAGCGGAATGTTTCCCGCGTCTCCACCGATCATATTTCCGTGAATGCCTTCCGGGAACGACAAATCCTGACGGTATACGGTGCAGCCATACAGATTCTGAAATATTTCGGGAGTGGGGGAATGATCGTTCGCAATATCGATATAGACATCCACCGGTTCAGGCTGCAAAAGGAGCGTCGACACGTAGTGTTCGAGTGATTTTTCGGGAAAATTGGGAGCTTTCCCGGCGTGATAATAATTGAGAAACCCAGCATATCCGGCCTGATCGACATATCGATGATAATCTGCCGGGTTGATGGATAATGTCCTCACAGCAAAGCCGCTGGATTTCAATTGGGAGATGATATCGGACTGTGTCCGGGAGTCATGCGGAACGCCGCCAATCGCTTTGGGATTCCTCAGCTTCCGGTACCGCCGAGACCACTCCAGATCGAATTTCGCCTGGTGAACCGCAGATCGGGGATCTCGAAGCGCCAGAATCAATCGATCGATGACATCTAAGATTGGCATGTTACAGCTCCCAATAAGAATACACACCCCGTCACGCAGAATCATCGTTTTTACCAGACCGATTCCTTACCAGTATTCTGATTCTGCGTGCCACCCCTCTTTTTAGAGGGGATTTTAAGTGGTGAACGGTTACATTTTTTCTAACCACGGAATAACACCGCTTCACACGGATTTAGTCGTTTCTGATCAGCCAATTCCACATCTGTTACTCGTCCCATTCATTACATTCCCACTTTGCATCCGGAATTCCGGCCTCTTTTATCCGTGTCCATCTGTGTCTATCCGTGGTTACATTCTTCTGCCACCAACTACCATCTCACATCTGTGTCTCTTCCGGTGCACCATTTTCCCACTATTTCGCATCAACGATATCGCCTCTTTTATCCGTGTCCATCTGTGTCTATCCGTGGTTACATTCTTCTGCCACCAACTACCATCTCACATCTGTGTCTCTTCCGGTGCACCATTTTCCCACTATTTCGCATCAGAGATCCTGTTTCTTTTTTTCACCGTGTTCATCCGTGGTTTTTTGTCAATTCCCCCATCCGAATACAAACATGTCGTATTCGCCGAACAGATCTGTCACCGCCGCATCCGTCATCGCTGAATAGAATGCGATGTTGTTTGCCGTTCCGGCTCCAGCCGGCCACTGAAATTCCGGCAGAACGACATGTTCGGTGACTCCAGGAATCAGTTCGATAGAATAATTGTCATAGGAACCGAACGATGGAGCGAAGAAGTAATGTCCGCCGACATCCAGGATCACGAACAGGGGGACATCCGAATAGGTCTCGGAGCCTGGATTGCACAGTTTGATGGTGCAGTAGAATGGCTGACCCGGCCGGAAATAATTGGATGGCATATCGATTTTGACGCCTAATTCATCGCAGGTGTAAGGGGGAGTGGGTGTGGGAGTTCCTTCCGGTGGTGTGGGTGTTGGTGTGGGTGTCGGATTGGTATGTTCCGCCCGGCTGTCCGCAGCCTGCATGACGGGATCCGGGTAGAATCGGTCGTCACCAGCGGAGGCTCGACCGCTCCCATGAATCCACGCCACGACTCCCATGGCAGAGGGGTTCCAGCCGGCTTGGATATTGACTGTTTTGACGATATCGAGTGGATTGCCGGGAGTGATCGAAACCGGCTCCCCATCATAGGGAGTTAAAAACTGACGGGCGAAACAGGAATAATGTGAATTTGCATACGTGATGTCTTCGTACGCCACGGCCATCAGACGGCCCTGAACCGGAGATTCCGCGTGGACCCGGATGCGATACTGCGTATCGCTTTCCGGAATGACTTCCATCAAGAGAGATGTCGGCACGTTGGCTCGAGCCGTGTAGTAATTCAACATATTGCTGTATTCCGTCGGCTGTGCGACCACATCCTGTCCGTCGACGACGACCTGGGGAACCAGTCCGAGATCATAGAATTCACGGCCATGGCGGTAGACAGAATCGTCCAGCGTGCCGGCTCCATCGATTGTATAACTGATGATCACCAATTCTTCGCGGGAAAAATTGTTTCTCATTTGTTCCAGAACTTCGGCCACCTGTGTGCAGGACGTGCACTGCTCATCCAGAAAATCCTCAAACAGCACTGCACGATGATCTGCAAATGCGGGAGCGATCAGAGCGATCACAAACAGGCCTGTCCACAAAATCGATAATTGTTTCATTTTTATTCATCTCCTTTTCAGCGTTCATGGGGGGTTTCATCATCCATTCCCGAAATTATCTTCCCATTTCTAAAATATTTTTATAGCATACATCCGTGGTGGATTTCATCCATTTTCAGAATCCGCCGACCGGAATTCGTATCGTCAAACTGCAAATCATTTGCCGAATAAGCAGCACTGCAGTGGATTCTGTCATTATCTCTCGCTCTATGCTAAACCTTGTGATAGGGTCTCTAGTCTCTGCGATCTTTGTTTTAAAATTGCAGACAGGATGTGGGGATGCGGCACATGGTATGAATGGTTCTGGAAATGAATGAATGGTCTTGTGTACAGAAAAAAAAACCTATAGATTTCAGAATTCCGGAGATATTGCCGGAGATTATTTGGGAACAAGCGATACAAGATGGAATTTTTCGATAAAGAGGGTGGCTCGATGAATCACAAGCGGAAGTTTTCAGTGGGAGTCGGTATTCTGGATGGATTGGCGGATCATCTGTCTGAAACCGGTAAAGAGAAGCAGTATCATACCAGCCATGCGGTCTGGCAGTTGGCTCGGATGGGATCATATAACGTTGCCGGAGAGTTGCCGCTGGCCATACGTCTGGAGAGGTTCACGGAAATCGCAGAACTTTACCCGGAACATGAACGGTATGTCGGGCTGATGGACACCCCGGACTCCGATCTGTCGGAATCACGCGTATTGAGTGATATATTGCTCAAATTCGCTGTCCGGCTGGCCAGGATCAAACCCAGAGACCATGCCAAAATCCAGTTTCATGTCATATCATCGGCAAAGGCAGTGCAATCCAACCCGCCACGAATGGTCGATTGGGATATTGCGCCCACGATCCAAAATAATCTGGTGCTCCGGCTGACCGAACTCAACGTCTCCACAGATATCCTTCCCAAAGACACCGATCCCACGGAACTGGCGGATCTGATTCTGAAAAAGACAACGGCGGAATATCATCGCCGGAGACAGGGCCGATTGGGAGATGACAATTTATGGGGCCGGGAACTGGAAGCGCTCAAAGTGCTTCAGGACACCGGGCTTTCCGGGCCGGATCTCGGGGTCGCGCTTCAGGCTCTGATTCAGAGCGTCTCCTGGAGTGATTCGAATGGAAAAGATCAATCCGGAAAAATTTTCAATCGTCAGCAGGCGTATCTGCTCATTCGTGATTTTCAACGCCGGGCACGGATCGAGATGCCGGGTGTCCGTGTCATCGATGAGCGGTTCCTGAAAGAAGAATCCGGTGAAATGGTCCCGTTCGCTCGTCATCCTTCCTGGAAGCAGGCCATCATCGGTGAACCCGGGATGAGCCGGTTTGTGGAGCGGGATTGTTTCGATTCCGCTGTGAAATGGGCGCGCCGGGCCGCCGCCATATCCGGTCGTGGATTGCTGCCGATATTTGTATTTACAGGAAATTCCGGGAATGGAAAAAGCATCATTTTGAAGCAGGTGGCGTGGAGTCTGTACCGGCAGGGATTTGCCGTTGCTGAGATTCTGGACATCCACAAGGCTGGCGTGGAAGCTGAACAGCTTGCCACAGCGGCGGTAGCCGTTGATTCGCCACTGGTTCTGATCTGGGACGATATCGTCGGTCCCGGCTCAGATCCGGTTCCGGCGTTTAAAGAATTCGCTGAATCACAGGTATCCGGTGTTCCCATTGTTCTCTTGTGTGCGTCTTCGGAGTTTGGCTACAATCCCAAGCTGATCAAGCGGATTCCCCGAACGGTCTTTGAGGAGTTCGAGGTGCATCCTCCCAATGACGCGGAAATTCTGCGATGGACGTCCCCTCAACCCGTTGAATCTCCGGAACCTGTCCCCCAATCCCAAAACGAGACCCTTTCGGATGACGAAAATCCGGAAGACGTGACGGATGATGGTTCCGCTGAATTCCCGGTCAGGCATACAGAACCTGCCACGGATGCATCCCCGGCACCTTCTCCCGAATCTGTTCCTTCGAATGAATCCCGGGAATCCTTTATCCCGCTCCGAATCCGCCAGCGATTCAATCTGACATTGGAAGAGCATTCCGAGATCATCTGGAAAACCATTCAATCCAAATCCAGAAGTCTGGCGGATGTCAGTCAGATCGTCGCTGCGATGGGAGCTTTCGGGATACCCGCTCCCTATCAGATGCTGGATCGGATTTTCGGTGAGCAGACATTGGAAGATGTCGAGAAGGCTGTGGAGGAAACCGGTGGACCGATACTCCGGAAAACCCAGATCAATCCTCAGGACGATCATTTCGTCGATATGGGGCATCCGGTATTTGTTCGGACGTTTTGGTCAACCCAACACATTGATCCCCAGAAAACCGCTGAATTGTTCGGAACAATCACTCAGGCGTTGATCGATGATGAATCGCTTCAGAAGTGGTCCACCCGGATGCTTCAGGTGCTGCAGACATCTCATATCATGCCGTCGGAGGCACTGAAGAAAACGTATCAGATTCTGGAACATGTCCTGAAGACAGACCACATCCGAATATCTCCGCGCATTTTATCGGATCTTTACCGGCTCTCTTCGGGTGGCTTTCCCGAATCATTGAACCAATCCATTATTGATGGTCTGGCGGAAAGTGTCCGGGAAAATGTCGTTGATTCCTTTGTGGGTCTCATTCCACTGCTCAGAAATAAACTGGGAGGGATTGAAGATACGGAAACATTGACGGCTCTGAAATCCGCTCAGCCATCACTGGATCGTCTGGCGTTCAAATTCCTGCTCAAATACCTTGGCGATCATCTGCCCAACAATTTACGACAGCAGGCGGTTGAAAATGCCCGTACTGCTGCTGCACGGTCGCCGGATGAAGGCTATGCCGTCGCCGCATATCTCCGACTTGTCTGGTTGCGCGGAACAGAGGAACAGATCCACCGGGCTATCCAGGAAACGCAGACCTGGTTGGAAGCCAATCCGGAAGACCGGGTGGTGCGCCGGGCGTTTCTGGACTACATCCTGAAACAGGACGATCTGCAACTCAAACGGCAGATTGCGGAAGCGTTAGAGTCGTGGCTGGCCAATCATCTGGATGAAGGTCCTCTCCGGAAGGCTTTTCTGGAGTTGGCCATCAGTTTCAATGATCCGCAGTTCAGTGACCGGGTGCTGGATCAGACCGCGGACTGGATCGAAAAACGAGGAAATAACCGGGCGGTACGGCATCTGTATTTCCGTCGAGCAGAACAGCGCAATGACAAGCAGATCATGCAACGGGCATGTGAAGTGGCTATCGCATGGCTTTCCAATCATCCGGATGACCGGGATACGGTCCGCTCGTTACTGTTTTTAACGAGCCGGATTGACGAACCAACCATCATCAACGATGCGCTCCAACTGATTTCCAAATGGTTATCCATCCACATGATCGAAAAAGAAATCCTGAAACGCTATCTGGGACTGGTTGACCGGTCAGGCAAGGGAATGACGTTGACAGAAGCCGTGCGGATTGGAAACCGATATGTTGAAGAAAATCCGGATGACATCATCACCCGGGAGACTATTCTGGGATTGGCAGCACGAAAAGTGGAAAAGAAAACCCAGATTCGCACCTATGATATCAATAAGGAGTGGCTGGAAACGCAAACCGAGCCATCACCGATGATGGAATATCTCATCGGACGCCTGGGTGTTCGGGCGGGGATTGCACGGCGAGCGGTCCCATTGCTGGAACGAGCTGTTTCTCGGGAGAACACCAAATTACGCAATCATGCTCGCCTGTGGCTGGGAAGTGCTTATCGAATTGCCGGAGAGTATCAGGACGCCATCAAAATCTGGAAGGCCGTCCTTGATGAAGATGATCCGGAGATGAAATCCAAGGCTCAGAAAAATCTGGAAAGCCTGGACATTTTCCTGAAACAGAAATTCCCGGGAGGATATCCGCCGCCGGAACCCAAACCCCGTCCCCGAAAACCCCGGGAAGTACCCGCCCAAGCTCAGACAGAGCCGGCAGAGATCACGGAACGAACCGAGCGGACTGAAGCACCCAAACGGGAAGACCGGCCTCAGCCATCCGAACGATTTCCGCAGGATCGACCGGAGCGACGAAGACGGCCGGATAAAGACTTTCGCCACGACCAGCAGGACCGGAAAGAAGAGCCCGAACGAGATCACTCCAAATTCACAGACAAACCTCGGCTTCCACGACGCCCCCGACAAGCTCCCATTCCAGAATCCAGTGAAGAACCAACGGAAAGCCGGCCGGAATTCAAAAAACCAAAAGACCGACCGATTGAACCGAGACGGTCAGCGAATGACACCAGGAAGCCGACTCAAGATACCTGGAAAGAAACACCGCGTCAGGGAGCGACACTGGGTGACTTATTAAAACTGAAAGGTTTGGATCTGAAAGAAGAACTCACCAAAAACGCGAAAAACCAGGTAAAAAAAACCAAATAATTTACTAAACACCGACAAACGAAATGCTCTCTGTTCTGGAGAGCATTTTTAGTTATCCATCGATTGGCAACGTTTTTCTCAGGATATGTAACAGCGTCTCCTGGCCGCTGTTTCTGGTGGCGTTCGATTCTAATAACGCCGCAAATAATCCGCGGCGTCTTCCGGGAGGAGTGGATTCACGCGTGAGCCGGTGCCATAAAAAAATCCACGAAGCGAATCATTGATGAAGCAGACCTCGGGCACGATCTTCAGTCGCCAATGCCAGTCTTTATGAATCGTCTGCCAATATCCGCGGTTTGAACCCCATTGAATATTGGGACGGTTCATGGCGCAGACGAGATAGGGAACTGGACCCAATGCGGCTCGAAGCCGTTTCATGATTTTAAGAAACAGGTATGCGAGTTCGGGAATGTCGCTGGAAGAAATATCTGTAAAGCTCGAATAATGTTCCACTGGTAAAATCCAGATCTCGAAGGCATGGCTGGCAAAAAAAGGAATGAATGCAGTAAAATGATCCGACACATCGATGATCCCGTGGCTGGCCATTTTCTCCTGTTTCATCAATTCCTCCTGGTAAATATCACAAAACAGACATCGTTCCTTCATTTGAAACCAGGTATGCGCGCCTGAAAGCTCCTTCTGGATTTTTTCCATGATGTACGGTGACACGACGAGATTCATGACCGCGTGGTTATGATATGCACCGGTTTCCTGTCCGTAGATCTGATAGGCAAACTGGTGACCCAGTTTCTTATCCCGTTCCAGGCTCAGCATCCGTTCCCGCAAAGTCAGAAGAACGATCGTCGTCTGGTGGAGATCCAGATCCCATGCCGCCTTATTGTGGGTGGGAGTCATGATGATCGTTTCATGCGCTCCCAATGCGCCCATGGTGTCATACAATCGACGCGGCTTCCGATGAAGTGCTTCTTCGATGCGGAAAATCGGATTCCGAGCCGCTCTCACCCGGACGGACCAATCCCGTGCCATGGTGGCCTGATTGCGATAGACAAAACGATTATCGATAACCGACAGAATCTCAACGGTATTTTCCGTTTCCTGACCAGGGCAGTATGGACAATTCGGCATTTCGGATGGATAGAGGCAATTGTTGTCCGTGAGGAATCTCCGGCGATGATCAAAAATGGTAAGATTGACATCGCGGGAATCATAGACAACCCATTTTGTGGTCAATGGATTTCTTCGCAGTTCAGTCATGCTGTCTCCTGATTCACAATGGTCCGTTCATCTACTCTCATATTATCGAATTTAATGGTAAACTGAGTCAAGTTTTATTCACGGCTGTTGGGGATGGTGAACATTTTCTCCCCATCTATCGTAATCATAGTCAGAGAGGGCCGCCGTGAGAGGAGATGATTTTTCTGTTGTTCAGCGATGTCTGGCCGGCGAACGGGATGCATTCAGAGATCTGGTTCTTCGGCACCAGAAATCTGTATATGACACAATCGTCCGAATGGTTTTTAACCGGGAAACCGCGAAGGACCTGACCCAGGAGGTCTTTGTGAAAGCATATACAAAACTCAGCACATTTGATCCGCGATTTCCATTTGGCGTCTGGATTCATCGGATAGCCACCCATCATGCGATTGACCATATCCGTCGTCGAAAACCGGAACTGCTGATTCTGGATGATGATTCAAACTCTGGCAAACCCGCGTTACTCAGCACCATCCAGGATCCGGCGCTTCGGGTGGATCAAAAAATGGAACAAGATGAACTCGCTGTAACTGTCCAGAAAGCACTCCTTGAACTGGAACCCAATCTCCGGGCGGTTATTATCCTTCGACATTTTCGGGAGATGAACTATGATGAGATTTCGGAAGTGCTTCGGATTCCGTTGGGTACTGTAAAGAACCGGCTATTCCGTGCACGAGAAAAACTCGTTCAAATCCTATCCTCTGCCGGAAAGGTCCAGGAGGAGGTTTTTTCATGAAATGCCGGCAGTTTAAAGACGTCATGGATGCCTATCTGGATCAGGAACTCACTCAAAATCTTGTTCATGATTTTTTGGAGCATGAGATGCAATGTGACGGGTGCGCTCACTTATTGACGCAACGAAAAGAACTCATGGGAATGCTTCAGACAACGCTCCAGGAAGATTGGAACATAGATATCAGTGACGGGGTGATGGATCGGGTTTATTCCGAATCACTGCCAGCACAACCATCTCCGATGAAGATCCCGATCATTTTGGCCATCATCAGTTTTATATTTTCCAGTGCGTTACTCTTCCTGATCGGCATTGCGGGATTCCCGGGCGGATTTTCACCCTTGGAGGCCGTTCAAGGGATCGTTGTGATGATTGAGCTGCCCACTGATGTTGAGCAAAGCATCATGGAACTGATTGATTTTTCCAGAGGATGCTGGATAGCCTTCCGGGGCCTGGCTCATATGGGACTTTATTTTTTGAAAATCCTGCTGTGGCTGATGCCATATCTGATTATACCGATAGTGATTCTCGCAGGAACAGCGATAGGGTATCTATGGTTTGTCTATCATCGTACCCGAAATCATCTGGCCAGGTTTTAATGGATGAAAGGAGGAGATAGATGAATCAGAATGAGAACCTTCTCAGGATGGTGCTTCTCATCATCGGCGGTATCATCGTATGCTCAGCCATCGGATATTCTGCTCAGATTGATTATCCGATGGAAGATCCCCAAATAGAATCTCCAGAGTTGATACCCGATGTACCCCTGCCGACGATCATTGACCTTCCGTCCAACATCCAGATCAGCAAAGAGCCATCTCTCAACATGTTCAACCGGGTGCATATCCTGCCGGGAGAAGTTCATGATGGAGATGTCGTCATTTTTGCCGGTTCCGGCCTGATTGAAGGAATTGTCAACGGGGATGTTGTGGTTTTTGGAGGTAATGCTGTAATCTCGGGAACAATTGATGGTGATCTGGTGATATTTGGAGGCCAAACCCAATTATCGGACACCGCTTCTGTGAGCAAAAATCTTGTGATCATCGGTGGTGATTTAGAGCGTGCTGAAGGCGCTGTGATCGGACATGAAGCGGTTCATATCGGTCAGACCCCTTCATTTCCGCTGTTCAAGAATATGCAATTTCAGAATTACCTTTTTCTGATCCTGAAGGGAATCATCTTGCTCTGGTGGCTTGTTATTGGTTTTTTGTTGATTCTGCTTTCGAGTCGCCATATCGATCAATCGGCGATGGTCATGCGTTCTGAACCCTTATCCACATTGATGATCGGACTTCTGTTTTGTGTAGCAACCGCTATCTCTGCTGTGATATTGGCGATCACCATCATTGGATCAATGATGGTCATATTGCTGGGGATCATCGTATATATCTTTGCTGTTCCGGTGGGTTTTGTAACATTGGGACGACTGATACTGGAACAATTCAAACGTCATGATCAACCCATACTCATGGCTGGTTTTATTGGCTTCCTTGTTCTCAGCATCATCAGCTTCATTCCTTATGGGATTGGATTCTCGATATGGATCCTGTGGGCGATGGCCGCCATGGGTGCTGTCATTCGAAGCAAGTTTGGCACCATGAAACCATGGTTGACTCGTAGGAACAACTCTGAGCCGATTCCGAGTTCTTCCATTGTGTCCGCTTCTCAGAGCCTGGATACCACAGACGGGGATTCCATTACCTCCAAGTAATCGACAAAAGTTATACCTTCATAAACCCAGCGATTCAATAATCCATCTAATCTGTTGGAGAGTATCGACAATTACATCTTTCTCCAAACTCCGGATGATGTCTGGAAAGCGGATTCCTGCGTTTATATTTTATTATTTTTCTGGTATGTTGAATGTCCATTATGGAAGGGATGGAACTGGACGGATGATAAATACAACAATCTTAAAAAAGGAAATTGTAGAGATCGGAAGACGAATCTATGCTCGAGGGTATGTCGCAGCGAATGATGGAAATATCAGTGCACGGATTGATGATCAGTCCATCGTGATTTCACCTACGGGGGTTTCCAAAGGCTTTATGACCCCAGAAATGATGGTGATCACAGATATGAATGGAACACCACGCAATAAAACATCAAAAGCATCTTCAGAAATCCACATGCATTTGAAGATATATGAAAAACGTTCGGACATCAATGCCATAGTACACGCACATCCGCCATATTCAACTGCATTCAGTGTATCTGGAATACCTTTGACCCAAGCCACACTGCCGGAGGTTATTATTACATTGGGGGGTATACCACTGGCGGAATATGGAACACCCGGGACGTCGGAATTGTTTGATCACCTGATGAACTATGTGCATGATTATGATGCATTTCTTCTGCAAAACCATGGTGCGTTGGCCATTGGTCAGGATCTTACCCGCGCTTATTTTCGGATGGAGACATTGGAACATTGTGCGCATATCACGTATATCGCGCATCAACTGGGGCGGATCAACACATTATCCACATCCGAAGTCAATAAGCTCCTGGAACAGCGTAAGAACCTGGGATTACACACTCACTTCAAAGGACAGACATGTTCTGCTGCAAACTTCGATGCCTGTTCGATCCTGGCTGACAACCAAACCGTCATCATGCCCAAAACAGATGCTCCCACTTCACGCACAACCGCTTCACCATCGAACCATCCGGAAATAAACAAAACGCACATTGACGGTATCATTCATGAGATTCTGAATCGTCTGGGAATACATGATTGAAATCAGAACATCAGATAATCGATTATGAATATTGAACAATCATATTTTGGTAAATATTTCATCGTCCGACTTCTCGGTATGGGAGGTTCCGGGTGTGTCTATCTCGCCCGTGACACCGAAACTGAAAAGCTCGTGGCATTGAAGATGATCAACTCTCTGGGGTACGATGGGGATTGCATCTCACATATTCGTTTTAAAAGAGAATTTTCTGCCGCCGCTCGATTATCCCACGCCAATCTGGTGCATGTTTATGAGAGTGGCTGTATTGATAATCAGGACTACTTCAGTATGGAGTATATTGATGGGCACAACTACGATGATCACATCTCCAACTACAGCAGAAACCTGAATACACCGGACATTCTGAATAATCCTCAGCGAGTGGATTATGTCCTAGGATTATTGATTCAAATCACTCATGCTCTTGATTATCTCCATCAGAATCATTTTGTCCACCGGGATATGAAACCGGCCAATATTTTGGTAACTCGGGATGGAATCGCCAAATTGACGGACTTCGGCCTGATCCGGGATCTCCATGCGGACAAAATGACACGAACCGGTTCTATTTTGGGAACCGCCGAATTTATGAGTCCTGAACAAACCTACACCACCATGGTTGATCATCGATCTGATATCTATTCGTTGGGAGTCATTATATTCCGGACATTTACCGGAACAT
Organism: uncultured bacterium; assembly: GCA_964512995.1. Classification (GTDB taxonomy): domain Bacteria; phylum CSSED10-310; class CSSED10-310; order CSSED10-310; family CSSED10-310; genus CAZELM01. The sequence goes on along the minus strand of CAZELM010000006.1, from coordinate 84,241 downwards.
TACCTTTTACGGGTGGGATGATGGAGCAATTGATTGCGCGCTCCCAACGGGAAGCTCCCGATCCGCTATCGATAAATCCCGCATTGGACCGGCGTATCGCTCAGATGGTTACTAAGATGTTACGCCGGATGCCGGACGAACGTTACCAGAGTGCTCAAATGCTGATGCAAGATCTGATTTCGATCCGCAGCAGTTTTCTATCACATTCCACTTCTGAACAGAACACGATTATCCTGCCAGCCATCTCCCTTCACGAACTTCTGGCCGAACCCGAATGCCTGGGTCGTGATCAAGAACTCAAATCCATTCGTCAGGCGATGGACACTGCGAAGGGGAGTCACGAAGGGAGCGCTTTTTTCATTTATGGTGATATGGGTTCAGGAAAAACAAGGCTCGCGGATGAAATCAAGGCATCTTCGGCTCTGCAGGGCATCTCTTTTCTCCAGAGCGCCTATTTTGAAGATGAGAATCGATTATTTCGGCCATGGATGGAGATCATCCGTTCGTGTCTTGACCTGAAATCCATGGATCCTGCTCTTTCTGAACGCTGGAAAACAGATTTTGAAAAAATCGTTCATCTGACAGGTTCGAGTACCGACACTGATTCACACTCAATCTCGATTCCGCAGAGTGCGTATCATCTCTTTTTTGATCTGATTAATCGGATGCTGACTCATACCACGCGATCATCCCCATTGATCATCCATTTCGATAACTGTCAATGGGCATCCAAACCTGATATCGATCTCCTTCAATTTATCCTTTGCCGAAATGTTTTTTCATCTGAACGTGCTGAACCATCAACTGGATTGGTACTTTTAGTCACTTGCCGGGACAGCAGTTCCCACAGACACGCATCCGATCATCTGATCAAACGGGTCGAGCAATCGTTTTTTAAAGAAAAGAACTTTCGGATCATCAAGTTGGAGCCTCTGGACGAAAAAAACACGCGTTCCATGATACACTCCATGTTGAACGGTGAAATTATTACTCCTCTGATATATCAATGGATCTATCGGATATCTCTAGGAAATCCAGGGATGATCCATTCCATTGTGCGTGAATTGGTTTCCAAAGGATATTTGACTGCCAGGCGGAGACTATGGTTACCGGCATATTCAAAAATACATTACACGACATTCGATGACTCATTTGATATTTCCATACCGGAACCATACAAGCAGCACATTGATCAACGGCTGGCAAAATTGAGGCACACGGATAGAATGCTCCTTCAAGCTGCTTCCATTTTGAGCCGCCCATTCAAATTTGATCTCCTTGTCACGCTGACAGGCCAAGATGAAGAATCAGCACTGGATGCCCTAGATTTCCTGTTATCTGAAACAATGTTGGTAGAAACTTCGCGGGATCATGATTACTATGCTTTTCATTCTCCCATGCTAAAAAAAGCAGTTTATCAGACGATATCGGAAGAGCAACGTCAGCGGTATCATGCTCAGGCTGCAACAATTTTCCAAGGCAGGATCCGCGCTTTCCCTCTCATTGAATCATCATTTGATATGGAAAACGGGGAGTGTTTGGCATATCACCTGTCTCAAATGGATTATGCCAAACAATCCGCTGATTTTTATCGGAATCTATCCGGTGTATTACTCGAACGGAGAAAATTCCCTGCATTATTGAAAACGTTGGATCAATCAGAAGCCAGCATGCTCAAAGACATTACACATACCGGGACCATACGGCGTTTACGAGCGGAATGTCTGGTGACAATGGGATATCTCAACTCCGCCAAAGAAATCTATTTTTCTTTGATTCGTGAATGTTCTGATTTCCCCCAAAATGGACCGACTGAATTTTCAGACTGCCTATCTATCTGCCAGCAGCATACTCTTTCGGCATTGAGCGGATTATCTCGTATCGCGTTACATCAAGGGAAGGTGCATACAACCTCTCGCATTTCCGAATATTTAAGTCATCATCCAATCGCTTCCTCCAACTCAAGGATAATGATGCTATGTTACGAGAGCTTTGGCTGGATTGCACGATATGAAGGTGATTTCAATCGTGCGATGGATTGTTATTTATTAGCGAAACAACACGCGGAGCGTGTCAATGATTTCCACGGCCAGATCTGGAATCTTGTCTATATGGGTGATCTTTGTCGGCTTTGGGGGAAGAATCATGAATCACGGGATCATTATCATTCGGCGATGGTTCTGGCTCATAAAATTGAATCGTATGATGAATCGAACTTTCTGAGACTTTCCATCAATTTCAAACAGATGCAGATCGACCCATCGAAAGTCTCTAAAGAATCATTGAATCAGGCACTGAAAGGATTGGAGCCTTATGCGTATCTGATGATTCGATGGGGAGACTTACAGTTGGTCTGTGCCGAGAATTATGCACGAATTGGAGAAACCGAGTCTGCCATTCAGATGTACCAACGGATCTTGGTATATTTCGAAGAATTGAACTGTCCGAAACAGATCGCAGATGCATCTTTGGGGCTTGCCCAGCTATATCTTGAAAAAAACCGATTGACAGATGTTGAAATATATCTGAACCGGAGTGTCTCGATATACTCCACATTGACAGATATCTTTGGTCTATCGGAATGTTACCTGATCCGGGGAGTGATCACGCGTGATGATGGATTGCTCGAACAATCGGGACAATGGTTCCAGATGGCCAAAAATCTTCTGAACGTTGAGATACAACCTGCCTTTTCATTAAAGTATGAACTAGAATTCACGCGCTTACTCATTCGCAACCATCACTACTCTGATGCTTTGATCCGGCTGAAATCTTTGCCGGATCGCTTTCCAGATTATCGGGAATTCTCTCATTATATTGATCTATGTTATGCGGAACTGAATATCTGGGCTGATTTCAAAATCGATACACCCACTCATCCGGTGGTGTTACTGGAGAGAAGCCGAAATGGATTCAAGGCACATCATTCCAGGCGGTTGTTCATTCATACCAGCCATCTCCTCGCTAATTTTTTAATTGAATCAGGTATCGACTCGGAACGTGGAAAAGAAATTCTGGATGAGTTGGGATTGTTGGAGGATTAGGTTTTCATATTCTGAGAGAAAATTGAATCTAAATAATTTGTAATAATCTCCAGAAGTGGTAAAATTAGTGTTTGTAATTTGTGATCGGGAGATGCCGAATCGTTTAATCTGCTGTATCTCAGGGGACAATGGCGATGAATACTTTAGAGTGGGTACTTTTTGGAGTTACCGCTTTATGTGCAGGTGGATTGGGATGGTTATTCCGACACTCACTGCTTCTTAGACATCTCACACAAAACCGGACTCGCCAGAGCCAATTTGAAGAACTGCAATTATCTCTCCAAAACGAAAACGCCTCGCTTAGAGAACAATTAGTGTTATTTGATGAAAAAAAGAAAAGCCTGGATGAAGCGACGGTACAATTGAAAACCTACAGAGCCGCGTTACTTGACAAGAAAAAATCAGAGGATGCATTAACGCAGAAACTGGACACCTTACAACAGAAACTCGAGGATAATCGCAAACAAATCGTTCATTTTGAGTCTGAAAATCGATCGTTATCCAGCAAAATTCAACAATTGGTGGCTGAAAAAAAAACCATGGGCATGCGCATTCACGACATGGAATCAGAAATTGCAGCATTACGGAAAGCGCTTACGGCTGATACAAATGAGCCATCCATTATCGATACGAACACGACCACTCTTCGCACCATAACACTCCCCGTCAATCCTTCCGATACTCAATCTGAGCATCATACGAATATCACTCCGGATGCAGTCAGAATCAGTCGAAAGGATTCCAGTTCCCTGTCCTCCTCTCCGGATCATTCAATGAAAACGCAACCTGAGAAAGCCAATCTGGCAACGAAATCAAACAAAAGCCAGGATCGGGCGACGGATAAATATCGGAAAAAGACTTCCAAACACCACCGAAAATCCACAGGAATCATCGAACTGGAGAAGTTTGAAGAGGAGTTTCGGCGGAAGAATCCTTAACTATTGGGGAAATTGACACTTCCGCCCGGCTCGAATCCATGACCATGACACGACGCTCATTTATCTTGCTCAGCACTGCCGGAGTTGTGTCCGCGTGTATCCATCAGATTCCCCGGAATGCTGATCACATGAGTGTTTCTTTCGTGGATGTTGGTTATGGTGAAGCTGTGATCATCCGTTACAGATCGACAAATATCCTGATAGATGGGGGATATCCAAACTGTACCTCGCAATTGTTATCCATCATCCGAAATTGCAGAATATTGAATTTTGAAGCTGCTTTTCTGACACATCCACATCCGGATCATATTGGTGGATTCCACGGTATCCTGGCATCCCGGATACCAATCGGTAAAATATTCGGCGTGTATGAGTTGGATGATGCCAATAATCCGGAAGGATTTCGAAAATACATCCAGCACAATCGAATTCCGTATCATGTGGTCCGACGAGGAGCTACCTTGTTTCTGAAAAATGGGATTGGCATTGACATTTTGCATCCGGATACGATTCATCCTGACATGAATAATTCCTCAATGGTCTTCCGAATTAGGCAGTTTGGTGATGGATTATTATTCTGTGGTGATATTGGAACGGCGATTCAGGCTGAACTGTGTGCGGTTTATGGTTCACGTCTTCGATCGGGTATCATGACACTTCCGCATCATGGTGGGGAGTTACATCCGGAATTCCTTCATCTGATCGATCCAAGGGTGGCTGTCTTATCGGTTGGCATCAATCCGTATGGGAAACCGCATGACCGAACACTCGAACTGATTTCACAAAGCAATATTTTACTCAATCGAACAGACCAGATGGGTACAATCCAGTTCGATTTCACACCAAACAACCAACTAACAGCTCCGTGAGATGTTCCACGTGGAACATTTTTGCCAATCTGGTTTCCTTTACGGTGAGTCCATAACAGTGATCATACACAGATCGGGTATTTCCTTTCTGAACTGATGGAAACTCTAGTTCTTTTTTCCTATCCGTGTGAATCCGTGTTCATCGGTGGTTGACTTTTCTTCTAACCATGGATGGACACAGATGGACACGGATAAGATGATAAGAAACTTGCTCTAACGCCGTACTGAACATCTTCGGCGAGTCTAGAACAGTAAACATACTCGGATCGGGTATTTCCTTTCTGAACTGATGGAAACTATAATTCTCTTATCCGTTTGAATCTGTGGTGATTATTTCAGCTATAACCGATCATCTGCTCCCGTATTAACCTGGAATCGCAGACCATGACTGTTTTGGGTAGTTTCGGACACTAAAATCTGTCAATTAACTGATTTTATCGATCTCCATATTCTATCCAAAAACAATTCAATCTTGATAAAACAATAATAAGTCTTATGACATACTTATATTTCTATATTTATCTCAATTATCGACGTATTGCTTAAATCGTGTTCTACGGCTCATTTTCAAGGAGTTCTGTGTAGCAAGGTTTGATTTATCAATGAAACTTCATAACCGCCGTTGTTTTTCGGAAGTGATCAAGTGGTGTCGCATGGTGAATGGGATGATTGGCGATGATTTGGACATTCAGCAAGGGGACTGCGACAATGGGCTCTTCGGATTGAGGTTCATGGAGGAAGCATTGGCTGTTTGGGTAACGTGTTCCATGGAAAGCGCATCAAAGGTTGTGTTTAAGGTGACGTTTTTTTGAAGGGTTGACCATTGGGATCTGGATTGGATTTTGGAAAATGTTCCACGTGGAACATTTTTCAAACACGGATCTTTTGACTCTTTGTTTCAGAGATGCTAGTGTTCGAGTGGAATTTATATCCCCGGTGAAGAGTGATTGAGTGGGTTCTTCATAAATGTCCGGGCATTGATAACACCAATGGATAAGGAGTATTCATGGAATGGAACTGAAACATAATATTGGCTCTTATGAAGACATCATTACGCATTTCGATTGGTCCATTGCAAAAAGGGAGCTTGGTATTCTGGGTCAGGATACCTGGAATATTGGCGCATTATGCTCCGATCGTATCTGTAACCTCGGGTATGGAGACAAAGTCGCCATGCATTGGGAAGGACATGGCGAAGGAACGCTGACATTCACTTATAACGATATCCGTCGCCACTCCAACGGATTCGCTCATTTACTGCGGAATAAATTGGGATTGGAGCCCGGGAAGCGTGTTTATATTTTCATGGATAAAATGCCGGAGCTGTATATTTCATTTCTCGGAATCCTGAAATCCGGCTGTATCGCTGCACCTCTTTTCTCTGCCTTTCAAGAAGATTCCCTTCTGACCCGTCTGTCCGATGGGGGTGCATCTGCGGTAATCACCACACCCAAATTTGTCAAACGCGTCCGGAAAATCCGCGATAAACTCCCGCATCTCAAATACATCATCGTAACACATGACCTGAACCGGTACAAACAAGAAGAAGGTGAAGTCTCTCATCTCATGGAAGATCTCAATATCGATCACTTTGAGCCCTTCCCGGCAACTCCAGAGACGCCATCCGTCCTGCATTACACCTCCGGCACAACCGGTAAACCCAAAGGCGCTCTTCATGTGCATAACTCCATCTTGTCCCAATATCTCACATCCCGATGGATACTGGATCTCCATCCCGAAGATGTCTATTGGTGTACGGCTGACCCTGGCTGGGTGACCGGAACTTCCTATGGCATTATCGGTCCATGGGCCAATGGTGTGACGCAAGTGGTCTATGAGGGAGGATTCAAACCGCGGACATGGTATGAAATTCTTCAAAAATACGGCGTTACAGTATGGTACTCGGCACCGACCGCCATCCGAATGCTCATGCGGGAAGGCATTGATTTGGTCAGGGAGTTTCAGTTTCCGAGCTTACGTCACCTCTGCTCCGTCGGTGAACCTCTCAATGCCGAAGCCGTTATCTGGTCTGAAAAAGCTTTCGGGAGACCATTCCATGACACCTGGTGGCAGACGGAAACCGGAAGCATCATGGTCGCCAATTACCCCGGTATCAAGATCAAACCCGGTTCCATGGGCAAACCGTTCCCAGGCATCCAGGCTGCCGTGCTGAATCTTCAGACCTATGAACCTGTGGGTCCCGGCGAAACCGGACTGCTCGCACTCAAACCCGGCTGGCCCTCTATGTTTCGCACCTATTGGCAGAACAAATTCGTCTATGAATCGAAATTCAAAAATGGTTGGTATATCAGCGGAGATCGTGCCCGTCTGGATCAGGATCATTATTTCTGGTTTATCGGTCGAGACGATGATGTCATCAATACCGCGGGCCATCTCGTCAGCCCGTTCGAAATCGAATCCGTTCTTCTTGAACACCCGGCTGTAGCCGAATCTGCCGCAATCGGGAAGCCCGATGAAATCAATATGGAAGTTGTCAAAGCATTTGTTGCACTCAAGCCCGAATTCGAACCATCCGACGAATTGAGCCTGGATATCATGAACTTTATCCGAAAAAAATTATCTCCTCTGGCCATGCCACAGGATATCGATTTTGTCGACTCCTTGCCTAAAACCCGCAGTGGCAAAATCATGCGCCGCGTACTTCGGGCCAGAGAAACCGGTGAACCCATCGGGGACCTCTCCACACTCGAAAACGATTGATCCATCCGCCCCTTGATTCTTTGTGAAAATCGAGAGCATATGGCGGACGCCCACTATCAACGCCCTCCAGAGGGCTTTATCATGCAAAACATGGATCTATGTTCTGAGTTTCTTTTTCAATCGACGCGATCACCTGCATTCAGTATGTGATCGCGTGCGTTTCCGATCCGAAAAGATTTGAATGGAGGAAAGAATAATGAATGAATCGAAAAAAAAGATGCTGCAAGATGAAATTCTGAACTATGTAAAAGACGAATTCCTGGAAGATGACGATGATATGGAACTGGAATACGATACGCCTTTGATATCCGGAGGTATCGTCGATTCCTTCTCAATGGTATCACTCAAACGATTTCTCGAAAAAAAATACAAGATCGACATCCCCGATGCCAAGGCAACTCCCGAAGCCTTTGATACGGTCAACAATATCCTGAATCTTCTGGAAGAATACCTGTAATATAATATCGAAAATCGTAGAGGAGTTTCTTTATTATGTCATACAAGAAAGCCAAGGAACACTATCAGAATGAATTGACGACGATAAAAGATGGCGGATTGTACAAACAGGAACGATTTATCCATTCCCCGCAAAGTGCTGATATCGTGGTCGAATATCCCCCGACCTCCCCCCTCTCGAAGGTTGTCAATTTCTGCGCCAATAATTACCTGGGATTATCCAGTCATCCGATGGTCCTGGAAGCCGCTCACGAAGGACTCAATAATCGTGGGTATGGGATGAGTTCAGTCCGATTTATATGTGGAACTCAAGATATCCATAAACAACTGGAAGCCAGACTTTCGAAGTTTTTGGGAATGGAGGACACGATTCTGTTCCCCTCCTGTCTGGATGCCAACGGTGGATTGTTCGATGCGGTCCTGGAACAGGAAGATGCCATCATCGCAGATAAGCTCGTACATGCATCTATCGTGGATGGCATGCGGCTATGCAAGGCACAGCAATACGTCTATAAACACCTGGATATGAAACATCTGGAAAGCAAACTGATCGAAGCGTCCGGGGATTGCCGCCTGAAAATGATCATCACCGATGGTGTTTTTTCGATGGACGGCGACGTCGCACCCGTTGATGAAATCTGCGATCTCGCAGAAAAGTACGACGCCATGGTCGCGGTTGATGACAGCCATGCCACCGGATTCATCGGGAAAACCGGTCGCGGCACGCATGAACTGAAAAATTGTATCGGCCGCGTCGATGTCATCACGACAACTTTGGGAAAAGCACTGGGAGGGGCTTCCGGCGGATGTGTCAGCGGCCGGAAAGAAATCGTTGAACTCTGCCGTCAACGCGGTCGTCCCTATCTCTTCTCCAATACCATGCCGCCTGTGATCGTCTCCGCCGCACTCAAAGTCATCGATCTCATCTCATCTTCAACAGAACGCCGAGATCGCCTGGAAGAAAGTACCCTTTACTTCAGACAGAAGATGACGGCTGCCGGATTTGATATCAAAGGCGAAACACCCATCGTTCCTGTTATGCTTTATAATGCACAACTCGCACAGGATTTCTCCCGGGATCTTTATTATGAAGGCATCTATGCCGTCGGATTCTTTTTCCCGGTTGTTCCCAAAGGCCAGGCACGGATACGGATTCAGATTTCTGCTGATCATACAAGGGAGCATCTGGACAAGGCCATCGATGCCTTCACGCGAATCGGCGCGAAATACGAAATCCTGGGACTTGGTAAAAAAGAGATCATTGCGAAATATGGCAACTGAAACGTGATCGAACCGATTTTCATTTCCGGATGACTCATATCCTCCGGGATTTGCTTGTGGACATATGAACCGAATATATACAGAGCGGGCTTCGCATTCCGAATTGAGCCGCTCTGTATTCGTTAGTTATCTTGACTCGACAATTAAATATGATAGACTATCTCATTTCAATGTTGATGTCTGGGGGAGATGACATTGGGAAAAATCATCGCAATAGCGAATCAAAAAGGAGGCGTAGGCAAGACCACGACAGCGATCAATGTATCGGCTTGCCTGGCTGTTCAAGGAAAGAAAACACTCCTTGTGGACTCGGACCCTCAAGGCAATGCAACGAGTGGGTCCGGCATCGACAAATCCACCACCGATGGCAGAAGCATGTATGAAGTCATGCTGGAGCAACTCACCATACAGGAGGTCATCCAGCCGGGTCCAGTCGACCTCTTTTTCCTGGTGCCTTCCAATAAAAAACTGGTTGGAGCGGAAGTGGAACTTGTCGGGAGTGCATCGCGGGATCTCATCATGAAACATGCTTTGGAGCCGGAAAAAAACCGATTTGATTATATTATCCTGGACTGTCCGCCATCACTCAGCCTTCTGACAGTCAACGCACTGGGAGCTGCGGATTCCGTCGTTGTCCCGCTTCAATGCGAATATTACGCACTGGAAGGCATCTCCGCCCTGCTCGAAAGTATCGATCTTGTCAGAACTTGTCTCAACCCCATGCTCACACTGGAAGGGGTGCTGTTGACCATGTATGATATCCGGACGAATTTGTCGGAGCAGGTTTCTTCTGAAGTACGGGCTTTTTTCAAAGATCAGGTGTTTACCTCCGTTATTCCCCGTAATGTACGGCTCAGCGAAGCCCCCAGTCATGGATTACCTGTCATTCTGTACGACAGCCAATGCCGGGGCGCACTCGCATACCAGGCATTCGCTCAGGAGATAATTGCTCGTGAAACATAAAGCCCTTGGCAAAGGATTGGGAGCATTGATCCCGGAGCGGAAAGCCATTCCGGAAGATCACGTTCAGAATATTCCTTTGGGACAAATCAAACCCACGCCTTTTCAGCCCCGGAAAGAATTCAACCCGGAATCACTTTCAGAACTGGCTGAGTCCATCAAAGAAAAAGGGGTTATTTTACCAATCGTCGTACGCCCGGTGGCCACCGGTTTCGAGCTGGTCGCTGGTGAACGACGATGGCGTGCCGCCAAACTGGCCGGATTGGATCGAATTCCGGCTATTGTTAAAACCCTCTCCGATATCTCCGCACTGGAAACCGCTCTGATCGAGAACCTTCAGCGGGAAGATCTGGATCCACTGGAAGCAGCGAACGGCTATCGAATGCTCCAGGAAGAATACCAACTGACACAAGAAGAAGTCGCTCAAAAAATCGGAAAGGACCGAGCCACGATCGCCAATGCACTTCGCCTGCTCAAACTGCCTCCCGAAATCCAGCATTTCATTCAAACTCAGGAATTGACAACCGGGCATGCCAAAGTGCTTCTTGGCGTCAAATCCCCGGATCTGATCATTCAACTCGGAACTCAGGCTGCGAAACAGCAATGGTCCGTGAGAATGCTCGAATCAAAGGTCAAACAACTATCCAGGGAAGCTTCTCTCCCGAAAAATCCCCCTCCACTGGATCCGGTGATTGAATCGATCCTTGATTCTCTCAAACGACGATTTTCAACGAAAATCACTTTCAAACCCAATAAAAACGGTACCGGATCTATCACTCTGGATTATTATTCCTCAGATGATCTGGCACGTATTCTAGAAATTTTGAATGGAGATTGAACGTGGTCAGCATCGATTATTCGGTATTCATTCAGATCGTCATCTTCCTTACGCTCTTATTCTCATTGAATCATTTGTTATATCAGCCGGTAATGGCAAAAATAGCGGAGCGAAAACGGATACTTTCCGAAGATAAGGACGCTGCCGGCACTGCGAATCGGGAACACCAGCAGATTCAGACCGATATCCAACACCAGCTTCAGGCTGCCGAACGCAAAGCGGAAGAAACGTATGTGGAAAAAATGCGAATCATCGAGTCGCACACAAAAGAAACACTCCACCAGACATCACAGGAACTGAAAGAAGAAGAACTTCATTATACGCAGGAGATCCAAAAATCCATGATCTCCATCCGTGCGGAACTCGATACCGAGAGCAGTTCTCTTGCACACCGAATGATCCGAAAATTACTCCCGGTGATGATCCTCGGAATTCTGATCGGACCACCCGGATTTACAGCGGAGCACAGCCCGGGAGAAGATCCCGGACACCAGACCACGCATGGGGGCGGCATGAACGAACGTGCTCGATCGGTGGACTTCGTTTTGATGGTTGGAATTCTCTATGTTCTGTTACGGAAACCCATTGGCGGCGCGCTTCAGAACAGAACATCAGCCATTGATCGGACATTGAAAGAAAGTGCGGAAAACAAACAGATCGCCGATCAGCAACTCCAGATGATAAAAACCAGATATCATACGATCGCATCAGAGATTTCCGTTATTGAGAAAAAAACCGACATGGAAATTGAGGAACAGGAGCAGAACGCTGCCCAGGAGATGGCTGGAAAAATCGAACGAATCCGGCAACACGCTCAGCATCAGAAAAAGTCTCTGGCCTGTGCCGCAGAACGGCAGATCAAAGAACAAGTGGTCAGTAAAGCTCTGGAGATGGTACAGCAACAGCTCTCCACCGGTTTAGACAAAGAAACTGACCGCAGATTGGTCGATGATTGCATCCGGCAGCTTGGCCTTCATTTTGAGAAATCAGGAGGCATCGATCGTGCATAAATCACTTTCGGAACGATATGCAAAAGCCCTCTTTCAGGCGGCATCGGAACAGAATGCGCTCGATCCGGTCATTGCGGACTCGGAAGCATTATTGTCGCTCTGGGAGCAGTCAGAGGAACTCCCCAGACTGCTCCATCGCGCCGAAAAACTGCCGGAAATTTCCGACTCGATCTCTCAAGATTTAAAACGGTTATTGAACGTCTCGGTGATTACGGCACGACTTCTGGATATTCTGGTGGAACGAAAACGAATCAGTCTGCTGTCGGATATCCTTCTGGCGTTCCAGCAGGAGATCAAAAGTCAGAAGGGCATTATCCAGGCCACAGTCACATCCGCTCGTTCATTGGACCCAGATGAAATCCAGCGCATTCAGAAACAACTGAATGGTGTTTTTAAAGCACAAGTCGATATACTGTGGCTCCAGGATCATTCCATTTTAGGTGGATTGCATGTCCAGATTGGTGATCGAATTTTTGACGGATCATTGAGAAACCGCATGAAACAACTCCATCAACATCTAACACAAGGATAAAGGATATGGCGATGAACAGGATCTCTGCTGCTGAAATCACGGGATTCATCAAACGGCAACTGGAGGGATTTGAGGCCAAACTGGACCTGGCCGAAACCGGTGTCGTTGTTGAAGCAGGTGACGGTATCGCTCGCGTGTACGGCGTCGAACACTGCATGTATAACGAACTCCTCGAATTCCCTGGCGATATCTATGGCGTCGCATTGAATCTGGAAGAAGATAATGTTGGCGTTGTCATATTGGGTGATTATCTGAAGGTCATGGAAGGGCAGCAGGTGAAGCGTACGGGGCGGATTCTGTCTGTCCCGGTCGGTGAAGCCATGATTGGTCGTGTCGTGAATGCACTGGGACAACCGCTGGATGGGAAAGGATCGATCGATACGCAGCAATTTTTTCCCATTGAACAGTTGGCTCCGGGAGTGATCGATCGGCAGCCGGTTCATGAACCGCTTCAGACCGGTATCAAAGCCATCGACGCGATGATACCCATTGGCAGAGGACAACGGGAACTGATCATTGGTGACCGGCAGACTGGCAAAACAGCCATTGCCATCGATACCATCATCAATCAAAAGGGGGGTGATGTGATCTGCATCTATGTCGCCATCGGCCAGAAGCAATCCACCATTGCCCGGATTGTCCACACGCTCGAAGAAAATGGAGCCATGGAGTACACGATCGTTGTACAGGCTTCTGCATCTGAACCCGCACCATTGTTGTATATCGCTCCCTATTCCGGATGTTCGATCGGGGAATATTTTTTGAAGCAGGGGAAACATGCGCTGTGTATTTACGATGATTTATCCAAACATGCTGTTGCCTATCGCCAGCTCTCATTGCTTCTTCGACGCCCGCCCGGCCGAGAAGCATTCCCTGGGGATGTTTTTTACCTTCATTCCCGATTATTGGAGCGAGCGGTCAAACTCGCCTATGACTTTATCCTGGTACGCCGGGATGATCCGAAAACCGTTCGCCGGGGGATTGACGGGAAATTGTACCGGGATCGGGATGAAGATGAACAGGAGGAGATGGCACGGGCATTGGATGCGGCAGGTAAACAATACGAGATGCGCAGAATCCCTGACAGTGGAGGCTCTCTGACGGCACTCCCCATCATCGAAACGCAGGCTGGAGATGTTTCCGCGTATATTCCAACCAACGTCATTTCGATCACGGATGGTCAGATCTTTCTGGAATCTGATCTGTTCTATGCGGGGCTCAAACCGGCGATCAATCCGGGTATATCGGTATCCCGAGTCGGAGGTGCGGCTCAGATCAAGGCGTATAAAAAAATTGCCGGAGCGTTGCGGCTGGACCTGGCTCAGTACCGGGAACTGTCGGCATTCGCTCAGTTCGGAAGTGACCTCGATCCGGCAACCCAACGCCAACTCCGGAGAGGCGAGCGCTTGACGGAAATTTTAAAGCAGAATCAGTACAATCCGCTGGGGGTTCCGGAGCAGATCAGTATTATTTTCGCGGCAACCAAAGGCTATCTGGACTCCCTGGAAATCTCCCAAATCCAGGCCTTTGAAAAACAGCTCCATCACTATCTGAAAAAACATCTGCCGGGATTCTTTACAGCGCTTCAAACAAAAGGAGAGCTTTCTCAAACGGATATCACTGACCTGGAGAATGCGATCGCAGCATGCAAAGAGAACTATGTAAAATCAATATCTGCTCGTTCAGATGCTTCATAACAAGGTGAGTCAATCGGATGGCGCAGCTTAGAGATATTCGACGACGAATTCAGAGTGTCAAGAACACGCAACAAGTCACTCGTGCCATGAAGATGGTCGCTGCTTCGAAACTGAGAAAATCGCAACAGGCCATCCTTCAGGCTCGACCTTACTCTTTCAAACTCCGCGATATTATCGCCGCTATCATGCAAACACAGGAACTCCCTCCACATTCCCTGCTCGCAGAAAACACCAATCCCCGGATGCATCTGATGGTTATTGCGGGTGATCGGGGGTTATGTGGCAGCTTCAATACCAATGTATTTCGTGAGGTTGAAAAAATTACATCTGTATATACGAAGGAAATGCTGGATCTGACGGTGTTGGGCAAGAAAGGTGTCGAGTATTTTCGGAAGCGGGGGTATTGCATCAAGAAATCGTATGTCGGGCTGGACAAACAATCATTGTTTTCCCTGGCTCAAGAATTGGCTGAGTATTGTTCACAGGAATTCATCGATCAGCGGTGCGGCAGATTTGCTATTACATACACGGAATTTCAATCCGCGTTGACGCAGCGGGTTGTAACGGAATGGCTGTTACCTCTGGCATTTGAACCCGACAAAGACTCCCCAGTCAATCTCGATTACATCTTTTATCCTAATAGTTCAGAGATCCTGAATCTGTTACTGCCCCGGTTTGTGCGTTCTCAAATCTACCGATCTCTTCTGGAGTCATTGACGAGTGTTCATGGTGCCCGAATGACTGCCATGGATATGGCCACTCGTAACTCACAAGATATGATCTCGAATCTGACATTGCAGTATAACCGAGTCCGTCAGGCCGCAATCACCAAGGAATTGATTGAAATTGTGTCCGGTGCTGAAGCGCTCAAAGGAAAATAGATCTCACTAGATTAAGAGGTACTTGGATTATGGCGAATATAGGAAAAGTTGCTCAAGTCATAGGACCCGTCGTGGATGTGGATTTTGAATCGGGAGATCTGCCGCCGATTTATACCGCGTTGATTATCACGAATGAACGGTTGCGGGATAAGAGCGATCCGGTCATTGATATTGTACTCGAAGTTGAGCAGCATCTCGGAGAGGGTCGGGTCAGATGTGTTTCCATGAAACCGACAGATGGGCTTCAACGCGGCATGGATGTGATCAATACTGAAAAACCGATCACTATTCCGGTGGGAATGGCCACATTGGGTCGAGTACTGAATGTGATTGGAGAACCGGTGGATCACCGTGGACCCATTGATACTCCGTTGCGCTACCCCATTCACCGGTCACCCCCCCTCTTTGAGGAGCAGGAAACATCTGTCGAGATGCTGGAGACCGGGATCAAGGTCATTGACCTTCTCGAGCCATATTCCAAGGGTGGGAAAACCGGGTTATTTGGCGGAGCCGGTGTTGGGAAGACAGTATTGATCATGGAACTGATCCATAATATCGCAACTGAACATCAGGGGTATTCTGTTTTTGCGGGTGTCGGTGAACGCACTCGCGAAGGCAATGATCTTTGGCTGGAAATGCGCCGATCAAAAGTTGCCGGTCGATCTGTCCTGGACTCCACATCCCTGATTTATGGTCAGATGACAGAGTCTCCCGGAGCGCGTCTTCGCGTTGGATTGACAGGGTTGACTGTAGCGGAATATTTCCGGGACGAAGGACGGGATGTTTTGCTGTTTATTGATAATATATTCCGGTTTACCCAGGCGGGAAGCGAAGTATCGGCATTATTGGGCAGGATGCCATCTGCTGTTGGATACCAACCTACACTGGCCACCGAAATGGGTGAACTCCAGGAAAGAATCACCTCGACCAAAAAGGGATCGATAACATCGGTTCAGGCGATCTACGTTCCGGCGGACGATCTGACTGATCCAGCGCCAGCCACCGCATTTGCCCATCTGGATGCCACAACGGTATTATCCAGAAAAATCGTAGAAATGGGAATTTATCCTGCTGTCGATCCACTGGACTCCACCAGCCGGATCCTTGACCCGCGCATTGTTGGTGAAGAACACTACCGTGTTGCGCGGAAAGTACAGGAAATTCTCCAGCGATATAAAGACTTGCAGGATATTATTGCCATTCTGGGAATGGATGAATTATCCGATGATGACAAATTGACTGTTACACGAGCACGAAAAATTCAGCGGTTCCTGTCTCAGCCGTTCCATGCTGCGGAAGTTTTTGTAGGAGTACCCGGCAAGTATGTGCATATTGAAGACACGATACGTGGATTCCGCGAAATTATCGAAGGAAGGCATGATCATTTGCCGGAACAAGCCTTCCACATGGTTGGGACCATCGAGGAAGCGATTGAAAAGGCAGAGAGATTGACTCGTGAATAAGGCAAATGAAAGCATACATATCGCGGTTGTAACACCCGAAAAAATCCTGTTTGAAGGCACTGCCATCAGTGTGCAAGTGCCGGCCAGAGACGGGTACATGGGTTTCCTGCCCCGCCATGCTCCTTTAGTATCTCCGTTGGGTATCGGAATATTAACATGTATTCAATCTCAGACATCGATAACCTGCTTCGCCATTGCCTATGGTTATTTCGAGATCCACGAAAATAAATTGGTACTACTTGCAGATATCGCTGAAAAAGATAAAGATATCGATATCGAAAGAGCTCAGAAAGCTCGGGATCGAGCCATTGAGCGCTTACTGGAGTCCGAGCCGGGGAAATGGAACGTTGAGCGAGCCCAGATTGCTCTGGCCAAAGCCCTGAATCGTATCAGGGTAGCTGCTCATAACAAAAAATAGGCGTTTTTTACCCAAGAGGAACACGATGGAAAATCAGGGCAGCCTTGGAAATCTCTCGATCAGCACTCTTTTTCAACAGCTGATCAATACCCAAAAGAGTGGAACTCTGACTATCAGTGTGAACAACGAAAGACGGTCGGTCGGTCTTAAAAACGGAATTCTCATCTCCCTGTATTCTGAAATGGAACGGGAGCAATTCGAATATCAATTGCTGAAGATGGGACTGATCACTCAGACGGAAGTCTCCGAGCTAATAGTTGAAGCGAGAGAAAAAAATACGACATTTCCGGAATTAGTTGTAGCCCAGGGATTTATTTCTGATGAAGAAGCTTATCGATTATCCATTCAATCTTCGGTCCGTATTTTAGAAAACATCTTGAATCTGAAGGAAGGGACATACGAATTCCATCCGGATATTACTCCCGTGTCTGGACCGTATCCATTGCCTTTGTTTATCCATCAACTGACATTTGACTCCGCCGCAAAACGAAAGCAATGGATAAAAATTCACGATCTGTTGCGGCGTTTTGATATCACGTTGAGACATATGGCTGCAGGACCTGGTAATCTCGCCAATCTGACGGATTTTGAACAACATGTACTGGTGCAATGCAACCAGCCGATGAGTATTTTCGATTTATGCATCAAAGCCAGAACGATTGATTTTGATACCTTTTCAGCGATTGCCACGCTGATAAACGAAGGCTGGATCAATATTGAAACACCCAACACAGAGCATTACAATAAAACCATGCATGAATGCCTCTGGTACGTGATGATTCTGCTCGATCAGAAACGGTTCCTGACCGCTACTCAAGAACTCGATCGACTGAAAAAGGAACATGGAGATCTTTCATATACCAATATGCTGACAGACCAGATCAAAACGATGATTCATCAGGAGATGAATCGTCTTTTCCGTTCTGACGAGGTTAAACCATCTCTTGTTCCTGATATGGATATCAAGCAAATTAAAAATCATCATTTCAAACCTGAGGAATGGTTTGTATACTCCCGAATCAATGGCCAGATCACATTGAAGGATCTCTACCGTATAACCGGTATCGGCAAAGAAGCCACACAGATGGCCATTTACACACTTATTACTCTGGGAGCGGTATCCCTGCGGAAGGAAATGGAATCCAGTGGAGAATTTCGTGCCATCACCAACCGCGGCAACGTAGATACATCCACTCCCAAGACCGGAGAATATTCCGTCCCGGATCGTTATCTCAATAAAAAATCGGGAATCGATGAGGCTCCAGCAGAAAAGAAAACGATCGATATCAAAGAATTAGATGCGATATATGCGAGTTATCTGAAAAAAAATCATTATGAAGTTTTGAATATTCTCATGTCTGCCTCTCCGGACGAGATCCGCGAAGCGTATATCAAATTGGTAAAAGAATATCACCCTGACATGTATTTCAGTCAATTACCGCGCCCGGTTCAGGAAAGATTGGGTGAATTATTCAGTCTCGTTAACCATGCCCATCGGGTTTTATCAAATCCGGTATCCCGTAAGCGATATGATGAACAACTCTGGGCCAATCAAAAATCCTCCAGCCGTACGGTAAGAGACCTGATTCCCCGATCTGAAACACCCAAATCATCTCCCATACCCAATCCAGAACCTGTCATTCGGCCCGAATCCGGTTCGAAACCGGCTCCAAAGACAAAGCCAGAACCACCCGCTCCCTCAACTCCGCCCGTCAAACCAAAACCGACTCCAGAACCATCTCCCAAACCAAAACCAGAAAAAACAGAAACTCATGAGAAAAAACCGGCTCCGACGGATCTCGAAAAAATGCTGAAAGATGATAAAGGAACCGATGGCCCCAAGTGGAAACAACTGCTCAATGAGGGGATCGAACATTGTGAGGGGGAGCGGTTCAAACAAGCCATTCAACCCCTCGAAGAAGCGCTGAAGCTGAACACCCGTGAGCCTAAAATTTATTATCTTCTTTCGCGCGCATATCTTCAGCTCGGCGGAGAAAAAAATATCGAAGAATCGTTAAACAATATCAAGCGCGCCATTATCCTGGATAAAGAAAATCCGCTTTTCTTCTGCCAGATCGCTCGCACCTATCTGGCCAGCCGGCTTTTTTCTGAAGCTGAAAAATATGCCAAAACGGCATTGGCCTGGGATTCGGATTCAAAAGAAGCCAAAAAAGTGCTTGCGGATATCAAGGAGGCTTCCAAAGGAGGTTTTCTGAAGGGTCTTATTTTCGGGAAAAAACGGAAATAATACCCGATTAATGCTGAATCATTCCGGGAATAGCAATTTTTGTTGAGATTTTTGCAGTTCTATCCGTTGTTTTTGAATGGTAACCAGATGATCGATTTTGGTATCGCATTTTGCGATCCATTCATAATACGGCCAATAAAAGCTTCGAATGGCATAGATCGATGACCTGAGGCTCCGGAAGGCGACCAATGCATAATCCGGATCATCATTTTCTGACTCATACATCACACCAATCTCCCATAATCGATCGAGCGCGAGTTTAACATTGGAATTCCAGGGTGTGTATGCATGGGCTGCTGTTTCATAACTCGTGATGGCATCCAGGAATTTCGCTTCCTGACGGAACGATTCCCCTTCCCGAAAATATTTAGCGCTTCGCAAATACGTATTGATCCAGACCATGGCAAAGGCAATGATGATCGTTCCCAGAATAAGACCTGCTCGCTGCCATCGTTCGCGTTTTTTATCTAATACATCGTTCTGTGCATTACTCATTCCGTCCCCCTGATTGTTACCGTAGAACCGAGGCCCATTCTATGTCATTTTACCATCAGTTGCTCCTGATCCAATACTGATATAGAAATTTTTTTTAAACCTATCAAACAACCGATACCTCTATCCTGAAAGAGAAAATCTCAAACCATCGCATCGATCAATGCCGGAAACCATTATCTCCTCATTTTGGGGGAGCAGGTGTACATCCCGCGGATGATATCATTTTGACTGAGGAGATTGGCTATCCAATTCAGCGATGAATTCCGTGACACAGCCTTTCCACTCCGGAGGGAACATCTCCTCGGGAGCATCGGGATCCGGACGCAGGCAGATCCGGCGCATTGGATGATTTCCCAACATGTCGTGAAGAATGGAATTGTCCGGATGTTTCGAGTGAGCGAGAAGTAACACGGGTTTGGAGAATTCCGGTAAACTCCTTCTCAAATCAAAACTGCCCTGCAAGAGGAACGCTCGAACGGAGTCCGGCATCATTTCTCCCAGAGAAGGAATGGCATTTTCGATAATCAATCCGGCACATCCTTTTTTCATCCCCAATTCCGCTAATTCTGCTCCCAATATTCCCTGCGCATATAATATGATCTTATCGGTCGGCCATCGGAATTGGCGGAGCTTGGCGTATGCGATTTCAATATCTGATTTTATATTGCTGGGGGTTATAGAGCCTGGACTGGAGAGTCCGAATCCTTGATAATCAAACGTAAACACGGTCACTCCCATTTCTTTCCAGAATCGATACAATGGCAGATGGTGAAATAAATTTCCGTTACCGGCATGGCAAATGAATACCACACGTTTCGCTCCTTCAACCGGAAGATATCTTGCATCCAATGTGACCTCTTTCTGGGTTATCGTCACTTGTTCCATCGACAAATCATCCGGCAAAATCGCTTCTTCTGGAGTGAGTTGCTGGGGATGAAGAACGATGGAGATCGAATCATTCATAATCATCAGGCCGATTCCAGCCAATGTGCCGGTCACTGCAATAAACGCCCATATGATGGTTTTGGGTATAACACTCATTATCAATCACCTCCAGAATTTTCCTGTCATATCCGGTTGAGCAGGTCAGAAATCCGTTCCAGGGATAATATCCCCGGTTCATGAACCAATGCAACTGTCCGATTATTAGTCCAGCCTTTTGCCACTTGACATTCTGACGGATAACTTGCTAATTATTCCGATAACTGGATGATGTTCCAAAATGGTATCGTATACGTTAGGAGAAGATTATGAAATCCATCAGTATTTATATTCTGTTGATTGTGTTGGTTGGGGGATACATCGGATGCTCCGATAAGCCTTCGGTTGAAGTTGCCGTATCGTCTTTACATGCGGAAGAAGCAACTTATACGGTCGTTCGTGTCAATGCAGATCTGCTCCGAGATAAACCCAAAGATGCCATGGACAAACCCGCCTCTGTCATATCGATCAATCAAGGTGACCAGATTTATGTTTTGGAATCGGGTTCTGATTGGTCACGCGTACAACATGTATTCAGCGGGAAGATCGGCTGGCTGAACAACAGTTTCATCCAGTTGGAAAGCCGCAGCCGGTGGTGGTCAGGTGATACGGACCGGGCTCGAAACATCGCAGAAATTATCTACAAGGACAAAATTTTCCTGGAGAACAACTGGCCTGTTATCCATATTAATATTGAAGAACGGTGGAACAAGATGGTTGTTACCGTTAAGGAAGAAGAGGAGCTTAAAAAGGTCGATGCCATCGACTGCGCCGGTTTTGCCATCGATAAACTCAAGGAGAATTTCCCTGGCTGGCGGGATCACCAGGTTTTTATCGAGGCAAACTCAGACGGGAAACCATATACGCTCGTGATGAATGACAGCAAAGTTTCAACTTTCATCTGAGATTCATACGGATTTCTCCTTGGAAAGCGATATTCCTTTTTTGCGTTATCCCAAAATCACGGGCTGACATAATCTCTACCTTGGCATGGCAATGGGGAGTGAAATAATGAAATTGTCTCATATCCGGGATCAAATGCATACGTATCTGATCGAATCCGAAGATCTGTATTGGCGCAACTGGGTAGGGCTTCAAGATGAAATAGATATTGTTTCATTATATCAGAAGTATGAGGAAATATTATCCCGGGAAGCTGTATCGGTCGTCATGGACCATTTCCGAAAAGAAGACGATCCAGCCCGTAAACATCAGCTTCGGTCATTGTATGGGCAGATCATTTTGAGTCATATGGAATATCTCACGCGGGATTTGAATCAGGAGATCCTCAAAAAGGAAGCTGTTTCAACGGTTGAATGGGAGGGGCAGCCCATCTCATTACGCTCATTCGATGTAAAAATAATGAATGAACCCTCCAGAGAAAAACGGAAGGAAATGATCCAGCTCCGGGAGTTCACTGTCAACCGAGAATTGAACCCGCTTCGTCGGGAATTGATCGATCAGTTTTTAACAATTATCCGTGACCTTGGATATGATAATTACATCTCTCTCTGTCAGGAAACACAGAACAGGGATTTTGACTCGTTTGCACGAGAGATGGCATTGTTTTTGGAAAAATCCGAAGGGATATATCGTAATTATCTGGATAAATATCTGAAAATTGAAGCGGGAGTCTCTCTGGATGAAAACACGCACAACGCCGATCTTACGGCTGTAATGCGCAGTTCCCGTTTCGACCGCTATTTCAGCAAAGAACATCTGTTGCCCGTCCTGAAAACGACTTTATCCTCGATAGGGTTTAATCTGGATCGAGTGCATCTGGATCTCGAAGATCGTCCAAAGAAAAAACCGAGACCCTGCGTCAGTGCAGTAAATCCTCCGGATGATGTCAGATTGACAGTTTATCCGGTCGGTGGTTATGACGACTATGCGGGTATCCTTCACGAATCGGGTCATGCCATTCATTTCACACACGAATACCCGAATCTGGAATTCGAATTTAAATATTGGGGGGATCGGGGATTCACAGAAGGAACGGCTTATCTTTTCCAGCATATTACCATGAACGCGTCCTGGCTTCAGGATATCATCGGTATGGATCATCCGGAAGAATTCATTGAATTCAATGCATTTCTGAACATTCTTCGATTCCGGCGATTGATCGCTCAGTTTCTTTACCAGTTGGATCTTTTCAATGCACCTCATCTTCATGGATTAGATGCTGTATTCAAAAAACGGATGGAAACATCGCACCAGGTCCAATTTGAAACCAGTGGGTATCTCAATTTTGATATGGAGTTTTATAGTGCTGGTTATCTTCGGGCGCGTTTATTTGAACATCAGCTTCGGACTCATCTCAGCAAACTATTCGGCGTGGACTGGTGGCGCTCAAAAAAATCCGCTGATTTCCTGATCTCTCTGTTTCGAAATGGACGCAAATTCAGAGCCGATGATGTTGTCCGTGAATTGGGGTATGACAAGTTGGATGCAAATCAATACCTGAATTATCAACTGGATATTTTATCAGGCATATAAATGCATCCGACCGCTTCATTGCCGACTCCTGTTCCCATTTTTCCTACAAGGAAATCCAAAACCAAAGCCCCGTATGCGTGTTCGATGCTATTTCGATCTGAAATACTGAATCGTTCTCCGGAGGCCTTCTTCCAGATCGATTTTGGGTTCCCAATTCAGTAATTTCCGGGCCTTGGAAATATCGGGTCTTCGCTGCTGCGGATCATCGATCGGCTTCGGTTTGTGCTCAATACAGTCCGGTCGATCCATAATCTTGGCGATCGCTGTGGCGAAATCCAGAATGGTCATTTCATTGGGATTTCCGATATTCACCGGGTCATGATGATCTGACAGTAAAAGACGATAAATTCCTTCGATCAAATCAGACACATAACAGAAGCTGCGTGTTTGACGGCCATCCCCAAACACGGTGAGTGGTTCTCCTTTTAATGCCTGCGCAATAAAAGTCGGAACGACTCGACCATCATTGATTCTCATACGGGGGCCATATGTGTTAAAAATCCGGACGATTTTGGTATCCACATCATGATATCGGTGGTAAGCCATCGTCATGGCTTCGGCGAACCGCTTCGCTTCATCATAAACACCACGAGGGCCGACTGGATTTACATTTCCCCAATACGATTCATCTTGAGGATGGATCAGGGGATCTCCATATACTTCGGAGGTTGATGCTAATAGAAATCTGGCTTTTTTCGCTTTTGCCAACCCCAATGCCTTATGGGTGCCCAACGAACCCACTTTCAATGTCTGTATTGGCAACTCCAGATAATCGATGGGACTTGCTGGGGATGCGAAATGTAAAATGGCATCCAATGGGCCGTCGATATAAATGTAATTGGTCACATCGTATTCAATGAAATGAAATTTTTCACTTCGTATATGGGCGATATTGGAAACATCTCCTGTGATGAAATTATCCATAGCGATCACGTCATGACCTTCAGACAACAATCGATCACACAGATGAGATCCAAGAAATCCAGCGCCACCCGTCACCAGAACTCGCATCGTAATACCTCCCTGGAATGATTGTGAAACCCTTTTTCCGATATAGCGTACCAAAGGATATCGATCGGGTCAATCTGCACATCGATCCACACCATTTCACATGATACTCCAATGATACTCCGAATAAAAACAAAATGACCCTCGCTATGATCACGTATGACACGTCTTTTCATGCCCCGACTATCCAGCCTTTCTGCTCTATATTTACTTGGTAGTATCAAAATTCGATTTAATGAGTAAAATGGCGGGAGATGATATGCAGCATCATCAGGGTGTTCTTTGGTAAGAAGATTGATCACTATGCTGCAATGCCAAGGGAGGTTTCACTATGAAGCAAAAAGCGGATCTGGTCGTACTGAATTCTCGACAAGTCGTAACCGTCGCTGGAAATGGATCTCCAAAAGCAGGAGCAAAAATGTCTGAACTTGGAATCGTACCGGATGGTGCCGTTGCAGTATACGAGCAAAAAATTGTCTGGGTTGGCTCCACAAAAAACTGGAAAGATGCGGTAAATCTTGCGAATGATGCTCAGATTCTGGATGCGGAGGGTGGCGCAATCTTACCGGGACTTGTCGATTGTCACACACATCTCATTTTTGCCGGAACCCGGGAAGACGAATTTTCCATGAAAATCGCCGGTATCCCCTATATGGAAATCGCCCGGAAAGGCGGAGGAATCAAACGGACTGTGACACATACCCGAAATGCCACTGAGGATCAATTATTCGAGATCGCCCAACAAAGACTCCGCCAGGCAGTGCGATTCGGAATTACCTGTATCGAGATTAAAAGCGGGTATGGTCTGGAAATGGAAACGGAGTTAAAAATGCTGCGGGTTGCGCAAAAGCTCCGGAATACCTGCCCGGTGGAAATCGTATCGACTTTTTTGGGCGCTCACGAAGTTCCTCAGAATATGGACAAAGAGACATATCTCCATGAGGTCTGCTCTTCGATGATTCCACAGGTCGCTTCAGAAAATCTGGCGGAATTCTGTGACGTCTTCTGCGAAGCCGGCGTTTTTACCGTTGAGGAAGCGGAACGGGTGCTCCAGACAGGATGCCGCTATGGTCTCAAACCCAAAATTCACGCAGATCAGATAACCGCTTTCAAAGGCGCACAGTTGGCGGGAGCGCTGAGAGCCACTTCTGCAGATCATCTGGATTACACCGACCCCGAAGGCATATCTGCCATACGAGATTCAGACACTGTAGCGGTTCTGCTTCCGGGATCTGTTTTTTTCCTTGGACAAAAGAAATACCCGCCTGCCCGTCAGATGATATCGGATGGTTTAGTCATCGCTCTGGCTACGGACTTCAATCCCGGATCCTGTATGACACAAAACATCCACCTCATTACCACCATTGCATGCGCCCAATGCAAGATGACGATTCCGGAAGCCATCACTGCGATCACATTAAATGCTGCATATGCAATAGGCCGGGGAGACCGGTGTGGAAGCATCGAAACTGGAAAACGAGCGGATCTCATCATCCTGGATACACCAAGTTTTGAAATGATCCCATACCATTTTGGTCATAATCATGTTCGCCATGTCCTATGCAACGGGCATCTGATGGTGTGCGATTTCAAAGACCGATTTTAGGCTGATCATGAATGTGATTGATAAGGAAGAAACCTCGATATGAGTGCCATTCCTCCTCATTTTATGCGGAAAACAGTAGGCAAAACCATTGCGGATTATCAACTGATCAACGCGAATGATCGAATTCTGGTCGGGGTATCCGGTGGAAAAGACTCATGGTCACTGCTTCATATTCTGCTCTATTTTCAACGTGTCAGCCCGATAAGATTCCATGTGATGCCCGTCACCATCGACCCGGGATTTCCGGAGTTCGATGTGGAGGCGATTGAACACGGGTATCGCTCCATGTCTCCGATACCAGATTATCATATCATACGAACTCGAATTACAGATACGATCCAGGCTTCCAATGAAAAAGGAAAAAATCCGTGTGCATTCTGCGCCAGGCTCCGGAGAGGTGCGATATATCGAGTTGCACGACAGCTTCACTGCAACAGCATTGCTCTGGGTCATCATGCGGATGATGCGATTGAAACATTATTGTTATCGGGTTTTTTCGAAGGAAACCTGAGCGCCATGCCTCCCAAGCTCTCTGTTTCCAGAAACGAACTCACCTTGATACGGCCGCTGATCCGAATCTGGGAAGAAGACCTCATTCACTACAGCGGTTCGCTGGGAGTGCCGATCGTATCGTGTTCCAGCCATTTTGAGACACCTGAAACGCGCCGAAAAATCAAACAATGGCTGACCGATCTGGAACATCACCACCCCATGGCCAAACGAAATCTTCTGGCCGGACTTCACCATCTGAATCCATCGCACTTCCTCGATCCGAAATGGTTGTAAATCGATAAATTATCATGTATCTTCGGCTGCGATTGTTTTTTGACAACCATCGAGGAGGACATTATGGCTTCAGCCACACAACGCATTAAAAGAATCAGAAACCACAAACGAAAAAATCTCGGAAAACTCCGGAAACGACACGACCGGCTTCATGGAAGCACGCCAGCATTCCCTATTCATAAAAAACAGACCGTAGATTGAAACCGGAGGACATTTTTGAACGAGCCCGACTGCTTCGGCAGTTAATGGATCCGTGTGTTCTATGTCCCCATGAATGCAGAGTTCATAGACTCCAGGACAAAAAAGGGCGATGCGGACTCGCCGGAACGGCACGACTCGCTGCAACCCTGGCTCATCATGGCGAAGAACCTCCGTTAATTCAAAAAGGAGGTTCGGGTACGATCTTTCTGAGTGGCTGTAATGCATCTTGTTGCTACTGCCAAAATTTCCAGATCAGCCGGCTCCACCAAGGAAACGACATTTCAACACAAACACTGGCGGAGCAGTTTCTGTATCTGCAGAAAATCGAATGCAGCAATATCAACTGGGTAACACCGACTCCCCATTTACCATTTCTGCTCGAAGCCTGGGGGTTGGCCAGAGAGCAAGGACTGGACCTGCCACTGGTATACAACACGAATGGATATGTTAAACGGGATATTCTGCAAATGCTCGAAGGTATTGTCGATATCTATCTGCCGGATATGAAATATGGGGAGGATATATGGGCGGAACGATTTTCCGGGCTGCCGAACTATCATACGATCAATGTGAGCGCCGTACAGGAGATGCACCGGCAAGTCGGGCCGCTGATCGTGGATTCGGATGGGATGGGAGTGTGCGGTGTCCTTGTCAGGCATCTGGTGCTCCCGGAGAAAACATCCGGATATCCAAAAGTCTTTAGAGCCTTATCGGAAATTGATTCCCGGATTCCGATCAGTGTCATGGCGCAGTACAAACCATGTTTTCAAGCGTTAACCCACGCCATTCTTCATCGACCGATCACCGTTGCGGAATATGAAGACTGTCTGGAATCTCTGGAGTTATCCGGTCTGGAAAATGCTTTCATCCAATCCCATCCGGAATTGGAGACAGATGATCCCTATTTCCCTGACTTTTCCCAAAAAACAGATGATATTTTCGGCAAATCCGCAGACTGAAGACGTTATGTCTGATCCAGTAATGTATTGGACAACGTTCTCGCAGTCATTTCCTCCGGAATAGGCAGATCCATCAATGTTAAAATGAGAGGAGCGATATCCGAGAGTATACCGGTTGTGCTCCCGAAGCGAATCCGTTTCATCGGATCAAGCATATGTAATTTGACCGGATTCAGAGTGTGAGATGTTTTTGGGTTCCCCTTGGAATCGAGCATTTCTTCTGAATTTCCATGATCAGCGGTAATCAGAACAACGTATTCGAACTGAAGTGCTTTTTCAGTGATGCATTTTACATTCCTGTCAACACACTCCGCACCTTCCACCGCTGCGTTAAAATTTCCAGTATGTCCAACCATGTCGCAATTGGCATAATTGACCAGAATGAAATCGTATCCCATATCCAACCGCTGTAGTAGCTCCCGCGTTACATCTCCAGCATTCATCTCCGGATGAGACGCAAATGTGGATGGATCATAAGCACTCGGAACCTCTACCTGATCCTCATTTGGATATGGTTTTGTCCGTTTACCATTAAAAAAGGAGGTTACATGCCGAAACTTCTGCGTTTCCGCGATTCTCAATTGACGGACGGATGCATTGGAGATGACCTCACCCAGCAAATTCATCATAGACTTACCGGTGCTGATGGGAGCCATCAGGTAATGATCAAATTCGTCATAATACTGCGTCAAACCATAATAATGCAGATCCGATGAAAATGGGTGATATGCCACACAACTACGATCACAAAACGCTTTGGAAATCTGAATGGCTCGATCTTGGCGATAATTGAAATTCAGCACAACATCTCCAGGATTCATCCCAGGATATTCCTGAGTAATCAAGGGAGGCAGATATTCATCAAACATGGGAGCGTGATCGGGTGTGAGTGAATGATGATAGGCATGAAAGATACTGGCCATCACATCCTGCGTTCGCAATCCCTCCCCGAATACCATGGCACGATAGGCTGTCTCGATCAGATTCCATTGTTTGGATCTGTCCATACCATAATACCTTCCACAAACGGTACCAACCTTGACATGCTTGCAGGATCCGATCACATGCAATAATCGGGTGTAAAATTCCTGGAAACTATGGGGTGGCGTATCTCGGCCGTCTGCAATGGGATGCACCCAGATGATCAGATCGGGAAATCGTTGTTTGATATATCGGATCATTTCAAACAGATGTTCCTGATGCGCATGAACACCTTCATCCTGTAGCAGTCCAAATAAATGAAATTGAACGCCTGGTCTGGATAGCTTTTCTTCGATTTCCAAAAATCTGGGCGTTTTAAACAATGTGCGTTCTTTCATTGCAGCAAAAATACGAGTGACTTCCTGCTCGACAATCCTCCCAGCGCCCATGTTCATGTGCCCGACTTCGGATGAACCTTGAAACCCACTCGGCAGACCGACCATTGGTCCATGAGACACCAGCAACGCCTGAGGTGTGTCCTGCACCAGAAAGTCATTGAATGGAGAATGGGAATGAAGAATGGCGTTACCAGTGGCATCTTCACGATACCCCCATCCATCCCGTATCACTAACATTACTTTTCTCATTGTTTCCTCACTTTATTTCAGATGATGGCGTCACATCAGCCATCCCCATTACCAGAAGCTTCTGACTGCCGGTTTTTAAAATGTTTCGTTCCGAATAAGCTTAATACCGATAACATCACTGAAATGATTCATCTGTTTCATCCCCGGCTCGTGTTTCTGCCGAATAAAAGCGCACTCTGAACAATGCATTATTTTCTGGTCTTTCATATATTCTCCAATTTTTCAATAGAAAATCCAAAAATCATTTAAACTCGATCCAGAGAATTGAAAATAAAAATCTATCAAACGGCTTAATTTTATGCATATTAAACATTTGTCAATTGACTTAACCAAAAACCATACTTTATTGGATTCATGATAGTGTTCAATCGCATTTGCTGGTATTGCTTTCGAAGCGTATCGGGGAGCCCAAATCCTTGAGACAACCGATGAAAAGCGATTCGGCCTGGTTTCGAATTGACCTCGATCAGATGAATCTGACAATTCTGGTCTATCAGCATATCGAGCCCCAATTCACCAATAAATCCAAATTGATTCTCCAAAACCTGAAATGTTGACAGAGCCAGTTCATCGAGTCGGGTTGTCAATTGATCTGGATCAACAGCTTTTTGCAGGCGCTTCAAAAAAAACGGTAGATCCAAAGCCAGACCGCCTTGGTCCAGGTTCGGAATTGCCAGTTCTGATGCGCTAATCCGAACGACTCGACCCGAAATAAGAGGCGGATCAACCTGATTGATGCGTTGAAGCAGATATCGAATATCATAAAATCGATCCATCCACTTCGCCTGGATCTCTTCCTGAATCAGATAATCTTGTGGACACAACTGATTTTGGCGAGCGATACCCTGGATAACACCAAAAACCTCCCCGATCGTAGAACAGAAGTAATGATCCCGGAAATGAAGAATCCGATACTTCCGGTCGATTCTGCCAATACGGATGATGCCTCTCCCCATCCTGCCAAATCGTGGCTTGAGTACAATAGATGCATAATCGGATAAAAGATGCTGAAGCTCATCGGAAGCATTCAGGCCAGAACGTAATACGGGGGGAGTTGGAATGGCGTGCTGATTCATCAAGCGTTCAAATACCGCTTTATCGGTCACCGCATGAGATAATTGAATTGAATTTATAAAGGGACATCCAAAATTTGATTCGATCTGAACTTTGGCTTGTTCAACACCATGATCAAATCCATTGATATTCGAATAATACCGATCGTATATGACTCTCGGTTCACTCATCCAGCCTTTTACCCATTCGCTTCCATCATGATATCGACCGGGATATCCCATTGCTGATGCATTGACAAGATCAAATGGATTGAAAACCGCGATGGAGACGCAGAGAGCATTGGCAGATCTGAAAAAATCCTCCATCAAGTTCGTTTGGCGGCCGATCGGTTTCTTTTCTTCTACCTTAAAAGGAGCCAATATGCCAACATGACAGGGAATAAAATTCGCGGATGATCTTATTGCTTGATAATAAACATCTTTATCATTCATATCTCAACAATTTATTTCACAATTTCAACAACATCAAAAACATCAACAATTCTTTTATTTCAATAAGTTATAAACATTTTGAACAGATGTTGACAATCCTGTTTATAAGCAAAATCTATTTTTTCTTTCATTTTCCATGTCAAGTACATTTTTTAAATTTCCTCATTCAATTTTAAATCTTGTTTGGAGTCCAACAATTACACAATATTTGAACATAAAACCAACAAAGTCGTCAATAACCAGTCCAAATTGTTCATAACTCTTCGCTCTCTTCAACTACGCAACGTGGGCTGATGATAAGTATGCCGCCAACAGATCTCCGTCAACCAAATCAAAAACCAGAAATTTTCCATAAATACATTCAGTTAGAATTGTTTTCAACAAACGAACAGCCTATATTACGAATACTAAACCTTACCAACATTTAAAACATTTTTTAACCGTATTCTCAGAGCCCGGTCACAATTTATGAACTTATACACATTGACCATCACTTGACACCATCAACGGCTGTAAATTGACTAACTTTAAAGTTATAAAAATTTTTTATTTAAAAGATAATTTTATTTTATAAATATTTTTGAAAAGAATCAAGGTGTGACATGAGGCAGAGTTTCTTATTATGGGAACACATGATGCGATGATTATGTTTCATATGATTAAAACTCTTTACTTTCAATAGAAAAAATGATAGTGTAAGTATTCTGATAAGGGGGTTCTTATGATTTTTTCGATTCAGAGAGACATATTTCTTAATCACATTCAAAAAGTTCAATCCATTGTTGAAGCGCGAAATATGATTGCAGATTTGACGAATGTCCGAATCAAAGCAGAAGATAATCAGCTTGAGATTCGTGCAACAAATTTGGATGTTGGTATTCGAGATACTACAGAGACAACTGTAGAAGAATCAGGAAGCATTCTGGTCAATGCTAAAATTCTATATGAAATATTGAAAGAACTTCCGGAAGGGATGGTTCATTTTAAATTGATGGAGAATAATTGGCTCCAGTTGAAAGGCGGGTCAGCATTGTTACGATTACTCGGATACTCTGATAAAAATTTTCCGAGTTTTCCTGAGTTTGATGAGTCAAAGTTGATGAAAATATCTGCTGAAACACTGGAAATATTGACGAAAAAAACAATTTTTGCTGTCAGTCTGGAAGAGAGCAGACCTGTTTTAAATGGCGTCCTTCTTGAAATCACTCCCGAGTTTATCCGAATGGTGGCCACAGATGGCCATCGGATGGCATTCATTGAAGCCCAGAATCAGGAAAAATTACCTGAAACAAAAGTGATCATACCGAGAAAAGGCGTTCATGAGTTTCAAAGAATGACCAGTTCTGGGAGTGAGAATTTCTACTTTGGTCTAAGTAATAATCATATTGTATTTAAATTGGAAAATGAGATCACCATTACCAGGTTGTTGGATGGCCAGTTCCCCAACTATTCCATGGTTATTCCAAAAGAGACACAGCACAAGATAAAAATCGACAAACAATCGTTTCTGAATTCACTGAAGCGAGCCGCTTTATTTGTGGATATAAAAACGAGAGGCGTTCGTTTGTCGATTTCCACCAATTATATGCAGATTGAAGCGAGCAGCCCGGAACGAGGTGAAATGAAAGATGAGATTTTACTGGAGTATACGGATACGCCATTTATCATCAGCTTTAATGTGAATTATCTCCTCGATTTGCTTCGTGTAATGGATTCTGAAGAAATCATCATGCAATTGAATGACCCTGCCGGACCTGTTATGTTTGAACCATTCAACCAGGGAGATCATTACCGGTATTTATCCATTGTGATGCCGATGGTCGTCTGAGCGTTGCTGCGCTTTTTTTACCGGTAATTTTTTAGACTTAATCAGGCAGGTCTGCCGGATGTTTCTAAACACGATACGCGTTGTAAACTTCAGAAATCTCCAACCATTCAGTTTGCGTCTTCATGAAGGAGTGAATGTTTTTATCGGTTCCAATGCGCAAGGAAAAACGAATGTATTGGAAGCCGCCTCATTGCTTTCAGATGGTCGCTCTTTTCGTTGTGCCAGGATCTCAGAAATGATTCAGTTCGGGACCGACCAGGCAATCGTTGAAGGCGAAATCAGAATTCAGGACAGAGAATATCGGCTCCAGATAAAATTCACAAAAAATGGACGGATGTATTTTGTCAATGGCAAACAAACCTCCGATCTTCGAGATTATTTAGGGAAAGTTTATTTCGTTGTGTTTTCCGCAGAGTTTTTAAATATTTCAGAAGGAGATCCCAGAATTCGACGGGACTTTCTGGATCGATGCATTTTTTCCTTGACACCATCCTATTTGATTCTGATCCGGGAGTATCAGCGGATACTCAAATCCCGTAATCTGTTGCTCCGGTCCGACGTGATCGATCATCAATTATTGAATACGTATACCGATCAACTGGTGGAGTATGGCAGTCGGATGGTTCGATCCAGATTGATGATACTGGAAAAATTACTCCCAAAAGCTCAGAAAATTCATCAGATGATTTCAGCGGAGCAGGAGCAACTGGATCTGGGATATCAAAGTTCGTTTGTGGATCAAAAATACATCCGGGAGAATGGACTTTCTTTCACCCAAAGCGGCAGAAACACCGATTCGGCAATTGTGAATCATGCATCTCAATCATTCGGCCGGGAACGGAAAAATGAAATTGCACGAAAAACGACATTGGTCGGACCGCACCGTGATGAAATGTCGCTCTCGATCGATGGCCGGGATGTGAGACATTATGGTTCCAGAGGGCAGAAGCGAACAGCAGTTATGGCATTGAAATTAGCGGAACTTCAGTTGTATCAGGATGAACATGGTGATAATCCCGTGCTGATTTTTGATGATATTGCATCGGAGTTAGACAGGAAACGTCAGCAGTTGTTGTTGAACATGATTCCTCAGGACATCCAGGTCTTGATCAGTCATACGGATTTTCTTTCATCGATAACTCAACAAAAAATTTATTATTTTACTGTAAATAAAGGAACTATCATGGCCTCTGATGAGATTGGAAGCCTGAGAAATTCGGAATAATAGATGATTATTTCGGTAAAGGGAGTATAACGCGTGGAAAATGAAGAACAGAATGACACTCTGAATGATGTGTCTGATGGATATAGTGCGGAGAGCATCAAAGTTCTCGGTGGCATCGAGGCGGTTCGGAAACGCCCTGCCATGTATATCGGCTCTACCGGATCAGAAGGTTTGCATCATCTGGTCAATGAAGTCGTGGACAATTCTGTCGATGAATTTATGGCTGGAGTTTGTAAGAAGATTACAGTCACCATACATGGCGATGATTCGGTAACCGTCATTGATGATGGCAGAGGTATTCCTACCGAAATGCATCCGACAGAAGGAAAATCTGCAGCGGAAGTCGTCATGACCACGCTGCATGCTGGAGGAAAATTTGACAAGCAATCGTATGCGATTTCCGGTGGATTGCACGGGG
Source organism: uncultured bacterium (assembly GCA_964512995.1). GTDB lineage: Bacteria > CSSED10-310 > CSSED10-310 > CSSED10-310 > CSSED10-310 > CAZELM01. The sequence continues at coordinate 49,809 of CAZELM010000006.1, read as the reverse complement.
TTGGTGTCAGTTGCGTGAACGCTCTGTCAATATGGCTGAAACTTGAAATTTACAGGCATGGCAGTATCTATCGGCAAAATTATAGCCGTGGAGAAACACAATCAGAACTTACTGTTGTCGGCAAGACAAAAAAGACGGGCACGAAAGTTCACTTCATGCCGGATCCCGAGATTTTCGAGGAAACGGAGTTCAAATATGAAGTCATTGCCAAGCGGCTCCGAGAACTGGCTTTTCTCAATGCTGGTCTGACCATTGAACTCGAGGACCTTCGTTCCGAACGCAAAGACGAATTTTTATACAAAGGCGGAATCAAGGAGTTCGTGAAATATTTGAATCGTTCAAAAGAAACCGTGCATCCCGAAATCATCTATTTCACCAAGATGATCAACAACATTGTCGTTGAAATTGCGATGCAATATAACACCAGTTATGTCGAGAGTATTTTTACGTATGTGAACAATATCCATACGATTGAGGGGGGGACTCATCTTTCCGGTTATAAATCCGCTCTGACCCGTACCATGAATGCGTACGCGCAGGAAAAAGAGATGATGAAGAATTTATCCACTGTACCATCCGGTGAAGATCTCCGGGAGGGTTTGGTTTCGGTGATCAGTGTCAAGGTTCCTGATCCGCAATTTGAAGGCCAGACCAAGACAAAACTGGGAAATTCTGAAGTCAAGGGTATTGTGGAGCAGATTGTCAATGAGAAACTGTCGGAGTTTCTGGATGAAAATCCGACAGTCGCACGGACAATTTTGGAGAAGGGGATTAATGCATGCAGGGCTCGTGAAGCAGCACGAAACGCCAGAGATCTGGCCAGACGGAAAGGAGCCCTGGATTCGGGATCACTTCCTGGGAAATTGGCAGATTGTTCGGAGAGAGATCCTTCCGGGAGTGAAATATTTATTGTGGAAGGGGATTCCGCAGGTGGCTCAGCCAAACAGGGGAGGGATCGGCGTTTCCAGGCCATTCTCCCTATCCGGGGAAAACTCCTTAATGTCGAAAGAGCCCGTTTCGATAAAATGCTCCAGTCTGATTCCATCAAGATCATCATCACAGCATTGGGAACAGGGATTGGACCCGATGATTTCAATATCGATAAAATCCGATACCATAAAGTCATCATCATGACAGATGCCGATGTTGATGGATCACATATCGCCACCCTCCTTCTGACATTCTTCTTTCGTCAGATGCCGGAAGTGATTGAGAAGGGATACCTGTATCTCGCTCAACCACCGTTGTACCGGGTGGCGAAAGGAAAAAAAGTGACCTATATCAAGGATGATAAATCCTTTGAGGATTTTCTCCTCTCTGAGATCAGTCAGGAACTCAGTCTTAAAACGCCCGGTATACAACGGCCTTATACAGGCATCAATCTCCAGAATATCCTGAAAAAACTGCTCCGCTATCGGATGATCATTGAAAAAGTCAAAAAGAGAGGATATCCGGAACCATTGATTGATCTGATGCTGATCAATAATTTTGAATATCGGCATTTCTTCGAAAAACCGGAGCGGTTTAACAAGATGTTCGATCTTGTTCAGTCTGCTGGATTTGATGTGGAGAAGCGATTCAAAGAGGAAGACAACCTCTATGAGATGCTGATTCCGGCCACGATGGACAAGGGGATGATCCATATTGGATATGAACTGATGAGTTCGCATGAAATGCGCGAATTGCTCAATCTGGAGAGCGAAATCAGGACCATTCGGTTCCCACCGTTTATTTTGATTGACGCCAAAGGTAATGAACAGGAATTCACTCATCACAATGAGTTGCTCGAACACATTTTCAAAATTGCCAAAACAGGAATGAATATCCAACGATATAAAGGTCTGGGTGAAATGAATGCGGATCAGTTGTGGGAAACGACCATGGATCCTCAAAAACGTACATTGTTACAGGTCAAAATTCAGGATGCGATGGAAGCGGAAGAGATTTTTTCGATTTTGATGGGAGAAAATGTCGGACCTCGGAAAGATTTTATCCAGGAATACGCTCTCGAAGCCAATCTGGATATTTAATGCCGATCATACCATCGTGTTGAATGAAAGAGGATAGAACATGCTCAATCAGGAACAGAAAATACAAGTAACGATTGAAAATCAGATGAAGTCCGCGTTTATTGACTATGCCATGAGTGTCATTGTCGGACGGGCATTACCAGATGTCCGGGATGGTCTGAAACCGGTCCATCGACGTATTTTATATGGAATGCACGAAATGGGGCTGCATTACAATCGCCCGTATCGGAAATCGGCAAAAGTCGTCGGAGAAGTCATGGGAAACTATCATCCCCATGGTGATCAGGCGATTTACGACTCCCTCGTCAGGATGGCACAGGATTTTTCCATGCGGTATATGCTGGCCGATGGGCAGGGGAATTTTGGTTCCGTTGACGGAGATCCACCCGCAGCCATGCGATATACTGAAGTTCGAATGGCACGCATATCCGAGGAGATGATTCGCGATCTGGACAAAGAAACCGTCAATTTTCTTCCCAATTATGATGATTCGACCGTTGAACCCGAAGTTCTGCCGGCAGCCATACCCAATCTGCTGGTCAATGGATCCAGCGGTATTGCAGTCGGGATGGCAACCAATGTCCCTCCACATAATCTGGGTGAAGTCATCGATGCGTTGATCATGATCATCGAAAACCCCGAAGCTTCGATTGAAAATCTCATGACATGCATCAAGGGACCAGATTTTCCGACCGGTGCATTCATCTATGGCAGAGAAGGAATCAATAAATCATTTCGTACCGGGAGAGGCTCTATTGTCATGAGAGCCAAAGCCATTGTGGAACGAAAAGAACGAACAGGTAAAGAAAGTATCATCATTACGGAATTGCCGTACCAAGTCAATAAGTCCAGCCTGATTGAAACGATCGCGAAGATGATCAAGGACAAAAAACTGGAAGGCATTTCCGATCTCCGGGATGAATCCGATCGGGACGGGATGCGGATCGTTATTGAGCTGAAAAAAGATCAGATCACCAAAGCGATCTTGAATCAGCTCTATAAACACACCCAGCTTCAAACCAATTTCGGTGTCAATATGGTCGCTTTGGTGGATGGTCGCCCGGAACAGCTCAATGTCCGGCAGGTTCTTGAAAAATTCGTTCAGCATCGCCGTGAAGTTGTTCTCCGGCGAACTCGTTTCCTGCTCAGGAAAGCCGAAGCCCGGGCGCATATTTTGGAAGGACTGATCATCGCATTGGATCACATCGATGCGGTCATTGCCCTGATACGAGCCTCCAAAACAACAGATGAAGCCCGTCAGGGTCTGATGGAGCGATTCGGATTATCCGAAATTCAGGCACAAGCCATTCTCGATATGCGTCTCCAGCGCCTGACCGGATTGGAACGAGAAAAAATCCGAGCAGAATACCAGGACATTCTCCAGGAAATCAGCCGTCTGAAAGCCATTCTGGCCTCGGATGCATTGCTGATGAACGTGATCAAGGAAGAACTCCTGGAAATACGCCAGAAGTATTCCGACCCGAGACGAACGATTATCCTGGAAGACGCCAGTGATATTGAGTTCGAGGATATGATCGTTGAGGAGGATATGGTTGTTTTCATCACCCATGACAACTATGCAAAACGGAATCCTTTGTCACTGTATCGTGCACAGAAGCGCAGGGGTCAGGGAGCAACCGGTATCATCCCAAAGGAAGATGATTTTCTGGAACACCTGTTTGTCGCAAATACACATGATACGATATTGATCTTTACGGATAAAGGCCTTGTCCATAAATTGAAAGTCTATCAGTTACCTCAGGCTGGCCGAGCCGCCAAAGGAAGCTCACTGAAAAATCTCCTGCAACTGTCTACAGACGAAAAAGTCGCTGCCATTCTTCCGATCAAGAATTTTAATGCCGATCAATATATCCTGATGGCCACCCGGAATGGAATCGTCAAGAAAACCGCACTGGATGATTATGCCAATATCCGGATTGGCGGGATCAAGGCGATCATCATTGAAGAAGGCGACGAACTCATCTCCGCACGCTTGACCAATGGCGACCAGGATGTGTTTCTGGCGACCCGGATGGGTATGAGTATCCGGTTTAAAGAGACGGATGTGCGTCCCATGGGACGGGCGACACAAGGCGTAAAGGGGATTGCTCTGAAATCCCAAGATTCGGTTGTTGGAATGGAAGTGCTTCGGGAGGGAAGCATGATTCTGACCATCACCGAAAATGGATTTGGCAAACGAACCAATATCGATGAATATCGGGATCAGCATCGGGGAGGGACAGGGCTGATCAACATCAAAGTCACTCCCCGGAATGGACCGGTTGTCGGTATTATCCAATCGTTTGGCGATGACGAGTTTCTCATGGTGACGACTGCCGGTAAGATCATTCGCATTCGCGTTGACATGGAAAGCCTTCGCTCGATCGGTCGATCGACGCAGGGGGTTCATCTGCAGGATGTGGGAAAAGACGGCGGTAAGGTCAGAGTCGTGGCGTTGGTTGTCGAACGCGACAACAACGAACCCGGTGAGCCGATGGAACTCGAAACCGTCCCGGAAGAGTCGATCCCTTCCGATGGAGACTTCCCACTGGAAGAAGATTAACCGGATCGTGTGACATGCTGCGAAGATTCGGTTTGCGATACTTGGCTGAACCGGCAGGGAAACAACCCCAGACACCCTGCCGTTCATTCCGTTTAAAAGATTCCGAAAACGGATTGTTCAGATGAGGCAGGATAAAGGAGATGTCCTTCTGGAGAGTCCTGTCATATCCTGGGATCAGGATCATCGATTTCGGTATACTTCCATGAAAATCCCGGAAGTTATTCGATCGATAAATATCGTCCCAATGCATCGGCGCTGAGTTCCGATCCGACCGCAGATTTGATCTTCTCGTGCCATGGAATCCAGCCTGCCGGTTTCACATAGTGATTCACAACAAAATCAAAAAGTTCCGGTCCCGGATAATGCCCGAACGTCTGTTTCAGATACTCGATCGTCTGAAGTGCCATGACATCCATCAGCAGATAGCTCTGACTGTATAACGGATGCGTCGTGTAAAGCGTATTTCCGGCCCATCCAACTCCTTTTTCCATTTTGATCCCCAGATATTCCTCTGTCAGGTCAGCGGCCGTCTGATGAGGATCCGGGCATCCATGATAGACCGCCCACTCCAACTGACACCCCACGGCAATCGATCGGAACCATCGGATCCGCTGAAGCTTGTTCTGAATCAGCACATTTTCGATTTCTGAAGACGTGAGATCAAAGGTTTTCACCAGGAATTCCGGCTCATGAACGATCCGCTCAAACATGCCGGCAACACCTTCCCAGAAAAACGGCGGATCTCCGGCAGCAACCAAATATGAGGAATCATCCAGGAGACAACTGTGAATTCCATGACCGAACTCGTGAAACAGCGCATCATACCACGTCAATCCATCCCGGGGATTGGCCAGGATCCGGACATCCTTCCCGAATTCGATCCCCATACACAATCCACCATACGGAATATCGCGCTCATAGACATGGATCGGAAGCTGGTCGAGATCACCACCGGCTTTACGGATCGTCTGTCGGATTGTCGGGAGTATCCGGGATTTCGGAAACCGCTCCGGTTTGGGAGCCGGTATCACGCTGTTCAGGTAATAGTTCAGATCCCATGGCGCCAGTTCGGCAACTCCGAGCGCATCCGCTCCCTGTTTCAATATCCGGTCCCATGTGGGTTGGGTGGTGTCCCTGACCTGCTGGAACAAATCCCGGAGCGTTTCTTCGTTCAGTTCCTGCATCGCCAAGCCATATTGAACAAAATCCCGGTATCCCATTTTTTGAGCCAGTGTGTTCCTGGCCGCAAACAGGCGCAACACCTCCGATTCAATATCCCGGTCCAGTTGTTTTCCGGCATAATAAGCCCGTTTTCGGAGTTCCCGGTCCGGACTGGACTCGAGTATTTTGCCATGGTCACTTCGGGAGATGACCGTGCCGTCGACTTCCGGCTGGAAGCTGATAATCCGCGTCTCCAATGGATTCGCAATGTTGAACAGCTCCGGATCCGCCTCCACTTGAGCCCCCCGGAACACTTTGGAGAAAATGACCGAACGGCGGCGTAATCGGGGGTCAGTACACTGGTCTTTCCACGTTTCAATCGTGTTCCGGCTGGTTTCATTCAGCAATATGGCCATATACTCTCCATGCAAAACGGAGAGATCCTCATGGTCTTCACCCAGCAGCCGATGGAACTCCGCCATCGCCTGCCGTTTTCCCAGCGTATGCAACTGCTGGTCGATCCGATCCAGAAACTCCCGGAAATTCCCCTCCGAGGTGATCAATGGTGTGTGGGTCATGGTCTGTATTTCCCTTCCCTGATGATGGTTATCGGCGTGATAATGGTCAACGGATTCATCCGCTCCTTCAGATAATATAATCCAATGACACACCCCTGTCATTCCTGGAAGGGCGGGAATCGAACCGACAGACGCGAAGAAACCGATCATCCGGCGTTCGTGTCACCCCCGTCCAGTCACCATGATTATTCCAGGAGTTTCGGCATGAAATCCGGATAATCTGCCGATGCAACCATTCCGGAAATATGCCGTCATAACATTAACTTTACTGTTTTAATCAATTTTGATATCTTGGCATCTGATTCGCAGAGCCTCAGACAGGCAAGTGGGTCGTGATGACCGACTATCAACGAATGAGGGAACTGACATGAGAATGGCAACTAAATGGGTAATGATCCCGCTCATGGGATTGATTTTATTCTGGCCGGCTTTGGGAAGATCCTTCTGGGAGTGGCATAATCCGATGCCTGCGGGAAATGACCTGTATGCACTGGATACATCCGATACCGGGTATCTGGCCACGGGCGGTGATGCCGGGTTGGTCCTGGAGTACTCCAACGGGCAGTTTGTGATGCCGGAGTTTCGAACGTTTGAACGGATCAATGATATTTCCCTGAACGGTGAATCGGGAATCGCGGTTTGTGAGCGTGGTGATGTTCTGTTGAGGAACCGGGGAGCATGGGAAATCAATAAACCGGCCTCAACGGCATGGTTTTACGGCGCATCGATCTTACCGGATGGTACCGCCTGGATATGTGGCGATTCCGGAAAAATATTCCATTATGATGGCTCCGGATGGACAGAGTTTTCATCCAGCACTTCCGCGACGCTGAAAGATGTGGAATTCTTTGATGAAGACCATGGATGGGCAGTGGGATTGTTCGGAACCGTTCGAGTATGGAACGGATCCTACTGGCAATACACCAGTGCACAAACCTCCCGGTTTCTCCGGAAAGTATCCGCGAGCAGCGCTCAGTGCGCCTGGGCTGTGGGTGATCTGGGCACGATCATCCGATGGAACGGCTCCGGTTTCCAGCTTGAATCCACTCCAACCACAGCAAACCTGTTTGGAGTCGCAGCAGTGGATGACGACGAGGCCTGGGCGGTCGGCGAGGCCGGTGTGATCCTGCACCGGTTGAACGGAACATGGACTCTGGCGGAGTATCCGGAACTGCCGATTATTGAATTTCGATCCATCGAATGGAATGCGCCAGGCGATATCTGGATTACAGGTCGTTATGGATTTATCGCACATTTCAACGGATCGGTATGGGAGCGGTTCGATCAGGATCAGTTGGGCGGTCTGGATGTCAACGACGTGACGATCATGCCGGCGACCGGCTCCATCATCCTGGCCGGTGAGCGGGGACGCATCTGGGAATATAACGGATCGGAGTTTATTTTTATGGGTCCGCCATCTCCCACAACATTCCATCGGCTCCGCCCCGATAATGACAACCGATTGTGGGCAGCCGGCGAGGATGGCGCACTGTTCAATACCGACGGGATTTCATGGAACAGCATTCAAACCGGCAATTCGGACGATTATTTTGATTTGGATATTATCGCTGAGGATAATATATGGGTTGCCGGTGGAGGATCGGATGGGACGTGTGTCAAATGGACCGTATGTCATTTTAATGGGAGTGACTGGCGGATCTACTCTGAAAGCAGCACCTGACCGGGTCCGGGGATGCTGGTCAGCATCCGGGCGTTTACTGAAAACGATGTATGGGCTTCCGGAGAATACGGGCGGGTTCGGCATTTTGACGGGAGCGAATGGAATCTGACGGAATTGGAAACAACGGTCACTTTATATGCAATCGATGGCGTCTCCTCACGGGATCTGTGGGTCGGTGGTGCGGGTGGATTTCTGGCGCACTTTGATGGCGGATCCTGGCAGACGGTTTCCAGCCCGACAACGGATGATATCAAGCGGTTCCATGTCGTCTCTTCAACTGAAATCTATGCATCTGCGTATGGTGGTCAATTGCTTTATTATAATGGCGAAAAATGGATGGTGTCACAATCCAGTTCCCGGGCCGAACTCACCGGATTGACGATCGACCAAGATGGTATCGGCTGGTTCAGCGGTCATTCGGCTGTTCTGATGTCTGTCGATATGGCATCGCTTCATGAAACGGAATGTATCAACAATGGTGATATTTCGGGTGACGGTCTGATGACCGCCGGGGATGCTCAGACTGCTTTTGCCATCGCTCTTTCCGGATACGAACCCACACCGGAAGAGTTTTGTGCAGCCGACTGCAATGGCGATGGTTCTGTCACAGCCGGAGATGCACAGGGGATTTTTATCGGCGCATTGGGATTGGGAACCTGCAGCGATCGGATCGATTAGAGTCACTTCATATCCATATCGATCGGAGAAGGGCAAGTATTTATAAGCAATCGGCAGATGGTTTCTGCCTGTATTTCGATCATGTTCTTTTGGAGTCAAACGGTTCATGCGGATCGACATTCATGTTCATACATCGGAGCATTCAGCAGATGCCGGACTGCCGGCGGTTCAGATTGTCGATCGCGCTATCAGAGCCGGACTGGATGGTATCATTTTCACGGATCATGATTACTGCTGGACAGACGATGAAATCAGATCGCTCAGGCGTGATGTTCCGGAATCATTTTTGATCCTGTCGGGAGCGGAAAAAATGTTTCCGGAGTTACACCTGCTCCTCTATGGGATTCCGGGTGGTCCCCTGCCTGAATTGGGTACGGCGACGGAGTATTCCCGGTATGCCGGGCAGTTGGGAGGATTCACGGTTGTGGCTCATCCCTTTTCACCAGCCCGGCGGTTGCCTGCATCGATATTGCTGAACTGCGGTGCCATGGGATTGGAAGCGTATAATGGTCGGAGAAACACATTTGAGTTGCGGAATGTTCTGGAAGCCCGATCACTGGGATTGGCGGAACTGGGTGGATCCGATTTTCATGGTTGGGGCAGCGAGCGATTGGGAGTGGCGGCGACCATCTGTATGGCCGGAACACGATCGTCGTCCGACCTGTGTCAACAGGTGATGAGACGAACGACGCGTGCCTGGAGGCATATTCTGTAAGCGGAGTTAAACGGGAACCTTACACGAAGACGCGAAGACCACGAAGGAAGACCGTGTAACTGCGGCGATTTTATGACAGCCATCTCGGCTTGAACCGTACCCACTATCGTTTCATTACATGATGCCAAAAAGCAGTCAGCCCATACATCTTTCTCCATCCGGGATAAGGATTGAGGATGAGGGTTGGCATAGGCATGGGTTCGGGAATCCATCTAAAGCATTCCCCTACCCCGCCTGTTTTGGCCAGTCACGGTTCTTTTTAGCTTGGAAATGTTTCAGAATTTCATGTCAAGATGCGAATTGTCGCTGTTAATAATGAAATTAAAAAATTGGCACTGCATATTGACCAGACAACGCGGACCGTGTATACAAGATTAAGAGATTGGAATGGCTCAGTAGCCGGTGATTGTCCGTTTACATGAATGACTGCTTATCGGTATCGTTGTTTCATATGGTGATATCAAAGATTGTCCATCGAGCCATAAAAAATGGCACCGAAGTCTGGAGCATGGCAAATATCTCTTTGAATGTAGCAACGTTTATGTGACAGGTGGTTTCATTCATTTTGTGGATGGGTTTCATTCAGGTTGCCGGGTCAGTGAAATATTCTGATCACAGTTTTGAAACTATCGTTCAGCGCGAGGGTTCTCGCATTTTGTATTTTTAATCACTTTTTCCAGGGAGGAAATAGCATGAGGAAATGGTTGTTATTAATTCCATTGATGTTGATTTCATCCGCAGCATGGGCAGTCGGGGATGCCAACTGTCCGGGACTTTCTGTAACAGTCCCGTTTTGCGATTGCGGATCAACTGCCGGAGCTGGCGATGATCATGACTGCGGCGGAGCCACACATGAAGGACTCGATGTTGTCTATCATCTGACCGGTTTGACGATTGGTGGTCAGTATCAGTTTGTCGCAGAAGCCTCATACGATGCAGACTGGACCATTGCGACGTCCTGCGCTGCTGATGGTACCGGAGCGATTCTCTGTGTAGACCGCCAGGGGACTCAGGCCAACCCCAGTTGCAGTTCCTTATCTCATAATACCTATGGTTACATGACCTATACATGGACAGCGACTCAGGCCGAAGTGTGGGTATGGGTGGATTCCTATTCAACCGGAGGGTATGGCGATTATTGTCTCGAAGTCACTGCTTTGGGTATTCCCACTGCGACTCCAACACCGATCGTCAACAATTGCAGCGCGCCCATTACCATTGACATGAGTACATGGACATTTGGCAGCAGTGATGTCTACACCGATACGGATACCACGTGCTCCTATGCCAACAATTATTCGACCTATAGCTGTGGCGGCACCCGGTCATCCAAAGAAGTCATTTACGCATTCACACCACCGGAAGATCTGGATCTTCAGATCGACCTTCTCGGATCATCGTTTGATACCTATCTGATCATCATGGATGGATGCCCCTCGAGTGCAACCGAATGCATTTATAACGATGATTATGCTGGTACCGCCCAGTCTGGATTCGATGCCATGACTTTTTCTGGTGGTGTTACGTACTACATCATCGTAGAAGCCTACGGATCTACGACCTGTGGGAATTTTGCTCTGAACATCGACAATGTCATCACTCAGACACCGACACCCTCACCGGTTCCGACAGATACACCGGTTCCCACAGAAACACCGATTCCCGGTCCTGGCGATTACTGCAACGATCCATTTATGGTTGATATGAGCGCATGGGTTTCGGGTGGTGGTGATATCTACTCCAACAGTGGTGATACATGTCTGTTCACCAATAATATCACCAATTATTCTTGTAACTCAGGAAGACCCGCCAACGATGTCGTCTACATGTTCACACCACCCGAGGATCTCGTATTACAAATCGATCTGTTGGGTTCATCCTTTGATACTTACCTCATCATTCAGGATGGATGCCCCACACAGGAAACGGTGTGTTATGCGAATGACGACTACAGCGGCACGGTTCAATCCGGGTTTGATCCCATGACATTTACGGGTGGAGTCACTTATTATGTATTTGTTGATGCATATGGATCAACCGGATGTGGCTCTTATATCCTGAACATCGACAATATCGTTCCACCGACTGCCACGCCGACTCCCGTGTTCTGCGGCGCTGTCGGAAGCTGCTCCGGATTCAACCCGGTCAATGGTCCTTACGTCTGGGATGGATGCTACAACTCCGCAACCGGCACCCTTGAGTATTCCGTGAATAACGGAGCAGGTATTCAGGCGATCTATTCGCTGGGTACATCCGATTGTTCGTCCGTTCTGGTATGTCAGTATGAAGGATTTACCGGATTTACCGGATCTGGGTTGAATCGCGCCCTCGCGTATGACAGCACGGATGGAACATACTGGACGGGAAACTGGGACGATGCAGCGATCGTTCATATCAATTGTGCCACCAGCACGGTCACAGAATTTGCCGTTGGCCTGTCAATTGCCGGCATGGCGATGGACAATGTCAATCACCATCTGTGGATCATCACCAATTCAGAGCCGGACATGTTGTATGAATATGACGTGACATCCGGCACGCCAACCCTGTTACAGTCGATGGCGATCCCCTGGATGAGTATGTCCGGTGCTTATTTTGGTGCAGGTCTGGATTATAACGATGGCACCAATTGCCTCGTTGCACTCAATCAAGGTACCGGTTTCATCGAAACATTCGTGGATCTGGATCCCGCAAACACGGGAACCGGCGGCATTGCGATGGGTGATTACTGCCACGTGACATCAGGTTCCTCTTTCCCATGGGGTATCGCGCTCAATCCAGTTGCCGGCACGGTCTGGAGCATTGACATTCTCACAAACGGTGATTATTTCATTGCACCATACAATCTCTATGAAAATACAATGCCATCCTGTGCACCACAACCAACTCCGTCTCCGACACCGGTCCCGCCCACACCGACACCCTGCGTTTTCTGTCCGGAAGACGGAATCCCGGAAGGTGAGCCGGATTGTGGCAATGAATACATTGATAGCTATAATGGCGGCTGCAATTCCGTTCCGGCTGTGTTCCAGGAGATCAAGTGCGGAGAGATCATCTGTGCAACCAGTGGCAATTATCTGTTTGCTGGCGGCAGCTATCGGGACACCGACTGGTTCCTGTTTGAAGTCACGGAATATTCCAATGTTACATGGACCGTTACGGCTGAATTCCCGTCTCTGATTTTTGTCATTCAGATGTTGTCCGAAGATTACTGCAGTGAATATAGCGTCATCACCAGCCAGACTGCCGAAGCCTGTGCCGTGAACAGCGTGACCGTCGCGCTCGGTCCGGGAATCTACACCTTATGGGCCGGACCTTCCGTGTTCAGTGGATATCCATGCCCGTCGGAATACACTGCGGAAGTATCCTGTGAATCAATACCGACACCGATTCCCACCAATACACCGACTCCCATTGTTCCAGTTGGTCCGGGCGATACCTGTGCAGAACCATTCGCGATCGATATGACCGGCTGGACAGCGGGTGGAACCGACACCTATACGAATTCCGGTTCGACTGCCACGTTCCAGAATGCCTACACCGAAGCCGATTATGGATGTGGTACGGGTCTGTCTTCACCGGATGTTGTGTACATGTTCACTCCACCGGAAACGATGGGACTTCAGATCGATCTCGGTGGTTCCGCTTATGACACCAAGCTCGTGATCACGGATGGCTGCCCTGCCAGCGTATCAGCCTGTTATTACAATGATGACTATATTGGAGTTGCTTCAGGGTTTGACTGCATGGAATTTACGGGTGGAACGACCTACTATATCTTCATCGAAGGATATGCTGGTTCCAGTGGTGACTACGTGCTCAACATCGACGTGTGTCAGATGCCCACTCCGACTCCCACGCCAACAATTACACCCACACCTACGCCGATGGTTCCGGTTGGCCCCGGTGATGCATGCGATGAGCCCTTTGTCATTGATATTTCGACCTGGGTACCCGGTGGCTCCGATACGTACACGGATTCTGGTTCGACCGTTGGATTCAGCAATTTCTACACCGATTATACCTGCGTAGCCGGAAGGACATCCCCGGAAGTCGTTTACGCCTTCACACCACCCGAAACGATGGGACTCCAGATCGATCTGTCCGGCTCTGCCTATGATACCTACCTGGTGCTCACGGATGGCTGCCCGCAGGGAACGGTATGTTATGCCAATGATGATTATGATGGCCTGGCGTCTGGATTTGACTGCATGTATTTCAATGGCGGAACGACCTATTATCTCTTTATCGAGGGATATGGCGGATCCAGTGGTGACTACGTGCTCAACATCGATGTCTGCGGGACTGTCCCGACACCCGTTCCGACAGCAACACCCACGCCACTTCCCCCCGCCCTGTGTGAAGTTGGAACCACCTACAGCAGCGCTCCGGCATTGGCGATCCCCGACAACAGTTGCGGGACGGAAACCGGTATTTCCGATGTGATCACCGTGGAAGGCGGCGAGATTTACAATGTGGCTGTTCAGGTCAATATCAGCCATACCTGGGACACCGATCTGGAATTCTATCTGGTACATCCCGATGGCATGACACAGGTTCTCCTGGCTGCTGATCTGGGACATTCCGGCGATGACTACATGGATACGGTTTTCCGGGATGATGCGGCAGTTTCCATCACCGCAGGCGTACCACCGTTCTATGGCCAATTCCAGCCTATGGAACCGCTTTCAGCCTTCACCGGTCTGGACGCTCAGGGCGATTGGACATTGATGGTGTGTGATGACCTGGAGAATGACACCGGTACTCTGAACAGTTGGAGTCTGTGTATCGATGCAGCGCCAGTGGCAACTCCGACACCGGCAGAAACCCCGACACCGGCTCCCATACCGGCTACCGGACCTGCTGGAATCGGCATCCTGGTTCTGGCGATCACCACTCTTCTGAGCATCAGTACGCTTCGCCGAAAATAGTTTCCTGAATATCTGATGATGAAAGCCCTTCTGGAAACGGAAGGGCTTTTTCATTATCGATCAATCCATCAACATGACCGACGGATGCGGGAGACATGATTCCGTCCTTTTTGACCTCATCCCCAACCATTCCCCATGAAGAGTCTGTTGATTTAGTCCCCAAATCGACATTTTTCACTGTTTCTGGATTTTTGATGTGCTTTAAATACAATCAGTTGCAAGACCCATCTCAGACAGAAAAACCCGAAAATCCGATTAAATCAACAGCTTCTGAATGAGGAAGGGTAAATGCAAGCTCCTTCATACCCTCTCCCACCGGGAGAGGATCGCCGGTCAATCCTCGTCTGGCGTAATCCCTAAATAAGGCCGGCGGGGTGAGGGTGACATGCCAATGCCATCGTGTGGCGTGTGAGATAACAGATAGTATGCCGGTTGTATCTGCCTGTGGGCTGTCAATCCAACCAAGGCCGGCGAAGTGAGAGTGACAATCCGATGTTATCACTTGGCGTGTGTGCGAACAGGTTGCAATACCATCAGATGACGAAATTGATCAGGCGGTCCGGGATAAATACCACCCGTGTCAATCGTTTGTGCTCGATCCATCTCACGAGACGCTGATCTGCCTTTGCCCGGGCTATGACCTGGTCTTGATCAAGTCCGCGTTGAGCCATGACGCGGCTGCGCGTTTTTCCGTTCACCTGCAGTAGGATCGGAAGGATCTTTTCCTGAATGAGCGATTCGTCGTAATTTGGCCATGCCAGATCGCCGACCAATCCCTCTCCACCTAACCGCTCCCAAAGTTCATGTGTGATGAAAGGTGCGAACGGCGCAGTCAGTTGAAGCATGATAAACGCAAAATCAAGATAATCGGTTTCGTGTGCAATCAGGGCATTCAATAGTTCCATCAGACTGCAAATGGCTGTATTATAATGAAAACACTGAATATCATCCGTAACGTTCTTGATTTTCCGATGAACAAACCGCTTGAGATCGATGGAAGGATTTGGGTTTAACGAAAACCGGGTTCCGGTCATGTAGTTCCATAGCCGTTTGATAAACCGGTGAGCTCCTTTAATGGAGATATCCCGGATATTGCCGCCTTTGGGATATGGACTCAAGAGCATCAGGTATAGCCGGAGTGTATCTGCTCCATATTGAACGATGTACTCATCGGGGGAGATGGTGTTGTTGAGATCCAGGCTCATGACAAGACCATCTTTTCGGATGAGACCGTGGGTTTGAAGTCGTCTGAACGGCTCGTCAAATTCAATGAAGTCCATAATTTTTAGAGCTTTTGTCAAAAAACGTGCATAAAGGATATGCCGAAAAATCTGTTCATGGTTTCCGATATACATATCGACGGGCAGCCATTTGGCAGTTGTGGCTGGATCAAAGGCAGTGGTGTGAATGTGAGTATTGGGAAATCGGATAAAATACCATGCGGTATCCAGGAAATGATCACACACATCGGTTTCGCGTTGCGCAGGACCATGACAGGAGGGGCAGGAGGTATGCACAGATATATCAGATCGCTCCAACGGCAATTTCCCCGAGATAGCCGGTTTGAATGGGTGATCGTGAGGGATAAGCACCGGAAGCTGGTCTTCAGGAACCGGTAATATACCACATGTCGGGCAATGTATGAGGGGAATCGGTGTCCCCCAATATCGTTGCCGACTGACACACCAGTCTTGAAGCTGATATTGAACGGACTGCCTGCCTTTACCGTTGATTTCGAGCCATTCAATAATATTTTTACGGGCTTGATGGCTGAATGTTCCGGTAAATTCGCCACTGTTCAGGAGAATACCATGGCCGGTATATACAGCGGGATTCGTGGTCGTGATATCCAAGGGTTCGATGACCTGCCGGATGGATAATTGGTTGATTTGTGCGAATGCATAATCCTGATGATTATGAGCGGGGACACATAGGACAGCTCCCGTTCCACCTGATATGGATGCGCAAGTTGATACCCAAACTGGAATTTTTTCGTCGTTGACCGGATTGATGCAGAATCCACCCGTGTTTATGCCGTGTCCAGAACTGGCTGGTTTCTGTTCAACTTCAGGATCTGGGAGTGATGCTGTGAGGATGTAGTTGGTCACGGCTGATCGTTGGGAGGGGGTCACAATCTCCGCAAGTTGAGGATGGTCCGCGGAAATAATCACAGCAGCCGTTCCCCATAACAGTTCAGGTCGGTCTGTGATGACTTCCAGGTGGAGTTGGGTGCCATGTACCGGAAAGTGAACCCTCACACTTGAATGTCGCCCGATCCATTTTTTTTGGATATCTTTGATTCGATCGGGCCATTCCAGAGTATCGATCGATTCCATGAGCTGATCAGCGAATGCACTGAGCTTGAAATACCACTGGTGAATTGCCTTTCTTGTGATCTGAGAGTGACAGCGCTTGCATCGTTGATCATGAATATTCCAATCTGCAATCGGTTTTCGGCAATCGGAACACCAGTTTATCGATGCTTCCCTCTGGTACACCAACCCTGATTTGAACAGCCGGATGAAAATCCACTGGGTCCATCTGTAATAGTCCGGATCGGTTGTATTGATGATATGACTCCAGTCAAACATCGCGCCAATTCGCCGCAACTGTTTATGCCAACAATTCTGAATGGTGTCTTTGATGAGTTGTTCCGGATGCGTATTCTCCTTGATCGCTGTGTTTTCCGATTGGATACCAAACGCATTGAAACCGATCGGTTGAAATACATCATACCCCTTCGCGCGCATGAATCGACCATGAATATCAGAACCGGTGAATGCATACAGATTTCCCAAATGGAGGCCGCCAGGATATGGATAGGGAATCGCCAACAAATTGTAATACGGACGAGTGGCATTCACCAGGTTTATGGAATGCGACTGATTGCGCTCCCATTTCTTGATCCATTTTTGCTCGATGGGCCAATGTTCATAATATGTGCTCATCGTTTTCTCCCTTCTTACGAATGCCGCCGGGTATTATATGGGTCACTCGCATCATCCCGATTCATCTGAAATATTATGAGTTGTATTCCATAAAAATGAAAGAAGATGAGCGAAATCAAATGAAGTGAATGGATCGTGCGATGATAGTGGTGATCGTGAACCCAGATGAACATTCAGAAGACATTTCCGAGTTGATGTGACGATGTGAGTTGATCGTGCGGTTAAAGGGTGATTTCAAAGATATAAGATAACTTCGACAACAATAGAATGTATCATTCGTCAATACAACACTACTAATCGTTGCTCTGCTGCAGTTTGTTTTGCTGCGGAATAATCATGTATCGGATTGTTGAAAAAAGCTGTTTGAATTTCATTCAATTCTTGTTAAACTTCTGCTGGTCGTTTTGAAGGAAGACATTATTATTTCAAAGAAAGGATCAACCAATGAAGGTGGTGATTAAGGGTATTTCATTGTGCATTGTGGTATTTTTCTTAATCTTCGTCTCTGGTTGTGCTCACAGCCCGCGCAGTTTGGACCAAAAATCATCGAGTATCGACACCCGAAAGGCTGACTCCAGCGGAACTATCGAAAATCGTTTATATAAATCGAATATTCAATTGGAAAATGGGGATGTGTTAACGACGCGAGCTTTGATGGATGAAGCACGATCATTGGCATGTACGGGTGCCATGCAATATGTCAATGGAGAAATGGAATCTGCAAAGGCGAATCTGGAAGCCGCTATTCTGGATCTTCAGTTGGCGGATCTTCCGGAAGATATGCAGAATATTAACTTTTTTCAGCCGTATTTGCCGGACGAATGCAGACAGGTCAATCTGGAAAAGGCATACAAGACAATCCTTGAAGCAGCAACCCGAGAAGAATATTTGCAGGTGGAAGGCCTGCCCGCTGGTCAATTCGCTGCAAGTGATGAGGCATTCATTGAAGTTCAGATCCACCGATTGATGGAAATTCTGGGTGAAGAACCCACAAAACCGGAAGATCTTGAAATTTTTGTTGAGGAAGTCGAAAAATTTATTTCGTATTTTCAAAATTACCGAAGAGATTGGTTTGAGCGAAGCTACTATCGGATGATGAAATATTGGGATACCGTCGAAACGATCATGTCTGAAAAGCGGCTTCCGCCAGAGTTGGCTTATCTGGCATTTATAGAAAGTGGATTTTTATATCGAGCGACCAGCCGGGCAGAAGCTCGCGGGATCTGGCAATTCATCCGAGGCACGGCCAAAGACTATGGACTGGAAGTTGGACGGAGAATTGATGATCGATTGGACCCCATCAAATCGACCATCGCCGCCCGGGAATACCTCCTTGACCTCATCGCCATTTTCGGGTCGAAGTCGTTTCTTCTGGCAATGGCTTCCTATAATGCTGGAGAAGGCAAAGTTCAGCGCTGCCTCCGCTCGTTGGACGATCCCTTTGAAAATCGATCTTTCTGGCAGATTCGGGATTGTTTGCGACAGGAAACCCAGGAATATGTACCCCGAATCATCGCAGCCGCAATTCTTTGCGAAAATCCCAAGCGGTTTGGATTCGACTTTAAAACACGTGATGAGTTGTCAGAGGAAATGGATTTGGTTATCTGCTCCAATCCGGTTCGCCTGACCGGTATTGCACAAGCTGCCGGCATTACATTGGATGAACTTCGTCGACTTAATCCCGATCTCCCCAGTGGTGGATATTGGACTCCCGTCAACAATACACATTTGTGGGTACCGAAAAACAGGGGTGTTACGGTTCAGACCGCCCTGGCAACGATGCCGTCATCGGATCCTGAACCAGCTCCTCCTGTCGAGAATGATGGAGGGGATCAGCCTGATGTTGCATCCAAGAACAACACAGAACAGCAGATACATATCGTCGGAAAAGGTGAAACGCTCTACACCATCGGCCGTAAGTTCAATGTAGCATTCAAAACACTGGCTCAGTGGAACAATATTCCACGACCTTACAATATAAAGCCAGGTCAGAAGATCGTCGTAAAAACACCGTGCAATCCGGTCGCTTCAAACAAAATTCAGGATGATGTACCGGTTGAACCATCGAAGTCAATTACCTATACCGTCCAGAAAGGGAATTGTTTAACCGGAATCGGTTCCCTCTTTGGCGTATCGGTGTCAGATATCATACAGCGCAACAAGTTATCCAAGGGACATATTTATCCTGGCCAACAACTCTCGGTCAGGCCATCTTTTGCGGTGGAGATGATCGAACACAAGGTCGGCCCTGGTGAAACACTGAATCAGATCTCCCAGAAGTACAAAGTGAAGATTGACGAAATTCTGTTCACCAATGGGCTGGAGTATGCCAGTGTGAAATCTGGTATCAACCTGACCATCTATAAAAAAGCGGCGAGTTAAGACCGGGAACAAAATTACAGAACGACATCATCGCCGCGAGTGGCGGGGAGTGGTCTTGAACAGCATTCATTCCCCCTGCCCCTTGGTCACGTCTTGATCAATCGAATCACTGCATGATGAAAATGGTCTGCCAGTTGCAGTATCCATTGCAGATAAAAAAGTCTTGAAAACCGATTCAACAACAGACTCTCCCGGAGAAGGGATCGGGGAATAAGGACACATACACTTTTCTCCCGAGGCGTTATAGGGTTTCGAAGCAGATGAAAGCGCTTCCGATTGCCTCTATCTGTTTTGGGAGAATCCCATGATAATACCCAGTACGATTGACCAGACAGCAGCCAATCCAATCTGATACTCCTTGGGGAGTGAAAAGGTAATGGTATGAGCTGGAATCCAGAACCAGATCAGTGTCCACCAGGCATTGACCAACCCCCGATAGTTCTTCTCCCATAGAATGAGGTTATCTTCCAGGCGATGGAAAAACATCATCTGGGGTCCGAAAAAGAGGTTAGTCAGAACAGACACAGCCAACGCCCAGCCGATCCCATCATTCATCCAGACAGGCAACATGCCGTGATCGAGCAGGGCACGAGTAAACCCTTTCATTCCCGTAAAACCGTATTTGATGATGATGCCCAGGAGCGCCCATGCCAGTGCTTTACCGGCAATCTGTAGCTGATTGCCGGGCAGGTTCCATCGTTTATGTTTGATACTGGAAGAAATGATCTCTCCCAATGTCCCCAAAATGGCAAACTGGATGGATGCGGACAAAAATGGATTGTTTGTGACCCATTGGACATATCCAATCATTGGCATTCTCCTTCTCGTTCTGGGGACCTCGGACGATGCTGTTCCCGGGGAATAACGATGATGAATGGAAGATTATCGTGCCTTGAAAGTGCCATCATACTTTTTAAAATCATCAATGGTCTGGCGATGGTATGTCACCATGTCTTCCGGAAGCTGATCGGGATGGAAAAACCGAAGTTCCGATCCCTCAATCCCATCCGCTTCAGGTTGGCCTGTCCAGTCCCGGATGATGAACGCCATCGCAAAACATTCAATCTGGTCTCCATTCGGGTATTCAAACCGTTGACCGCTGCCGGAATAAAATGCCATCGGCTCCGCTCGAAGCACCGACAGGGCTGTCTCTTCAGCCACTTCCCGGATAACCGCTTCGAGAGCTGTTTCTCCTAATTCCACGCCGCCAGCCGGCAGACACCAGATGGGATAATCCGTACGTCGTTGCAGAAGAATCGCTCCGGTCGAATCCAGAATGATCGCACGCACACAGGGCAGGATAACCCGGCGGGTTCCAATCAATTTTCGCAGCTCCAGCATATAATTACTCATTCATCAGTCCCTTTTTCCGTTAATAAATGGCGGATCGTTTTCGGGCCATGTCGGTGTCATCGACGATAGTAATGACCGGTATCAAAGTCAAACATCGGAATTTGATGATCATCCGGCTTCATGATGCAGAGTCTCTGTGATTCGAGGAGAGCTGTTCCAGGAATTTTCGATAGATGATATGATCATGATACGTTTACTGTTATATCTGACCGGGCAAAAGGGAACAACGTGATATTGGAGAGAAAGGTTTGAGAATGAAACGTTATGATGGGTGTACCGCTTCCAGTCTCGTATTACTGGCATTAATCATTCCATCGATCGCGTGGAGTGCATCACATGCGTCAATCGTTCTGGAACGGGATCATGTACCTGCTTCCGGGGAGCATCGTGTCATTCTGAATGTATCAGAATTCGGACGGTATGCCATCTGGGTAACCAGTTCTCAGGGAACCAGTCTCCAATTGGTCGATCGGATGGCAGGACCGGGAGAAATCCGGGGGCAGGCAGGAACCCGGGATGGGCGATTGGATACGTTTCTCGATGAAGGTGAATATCTGATCATCACGCGGGGACATCCCAAAGCTTCTGGTGAAGCGGTCATCCATGTGTCCGGTTTTTCGGAACGGGACGACGGTCAGGCGAGAACGTTGGTGGAACTTCGAGCTATTACCGGGTCATTGGATGATTTCGAGCAGATTTCCTATTGGATTGAGGTGACCACTGCCCGAAGAATCTCTTTGGAAGCCGCAGGAAGAAATCTTGGCGATTTACGGATCTGGCAGGATGGAATCTGGCTGCATGATGCCATGCCGGAGACTGAGATTGTGACTCCGGAGCCAGGGAAACCCCTGAATGTCCGCCGACTGTCGGCGGATGTCAATCCCGGATTGGTTCGATTGACGTTGTACGGTGGAGAAGCAACTCCGTGGCCGGATGATACGGGTGAACATCCGTTTATTCTGCATGCGGGTATCCCTCGGCTTCCGGATGCCGGGCGATGGCATCTTCAGATGAACATGATGGGCCGGGATCGGTGGATTGTACCCAAAACCGTGAATTTTTTTCGACTGGAACTCCACGAACCCGGTACTGCCGCGATGCTGGTCGGAAATTATTTCCCGGATCAGCCATATCGTGTCCAGGGGCGGTGGAACGAGATTACCTTGGATTCCAGAGAACCCATGATCCAGGTAACCGATTACCCGGATACGGATACAGACCGGGAAATCGTGATCACAGGGAAGGCCGGTCAAACCTATACGCTTCAGGTTTTCCAGTGGACGGATGATACCGTACTGAAAACGGACGGAGAATATGCCCTGACCTCACTTCACGCCGGCGATCCGCAAGATTCCATCGATGCCACCGCCATCATCACGCGGACCGATCCCGAAGATATGGATCAGGTCGAGATCATGGACAGCCGCGTGATCGAGCTGGGAGCCGGGACATTCTGGCATCGGAGATTCAATGTGATGGAGCCGCTCACGGCATTTTTTCATGTTTCCGACCCAGGACAATACATGATCCAGTCCCGCGGAATCCGGGCCATGTTCCGCCTGGAACCGTTTCTGGTCCATGATTATCGCTCCTATCAACCACCCGCATCTAAAAATTCAGGAGAACTCTGGGATCTGGATGCAGGATTCTATGTCCTGACAGTCTCCGGAACCGAAAAAGGGATCATTGAGATGGCCGTGTATCCCGCTGCCATGTCATTTTCATGGGATCTGTTTGAACAACCGGCAGACATGAAGCCGTTCCCTCGTCGCACAGCATGTACCTTCCCCAGACTCCAGTTGGATCATGATGTTTACAACCTGTTTTTAAACAAACAATCCAGTGTCATTTCAGGCTGGACGCAACGAAAACTTCCGCTCGATCTTTCTGCCCCGTTTCCCATTTTTATGGATCCCGGACAGCCGGTCCCGCTGAATATCCGCATTCCGGAAAATGGCCGGATTGTTGCCATGATGGAAGATCGTTCATTATTGAATATCCGTACGGGAGATGGCTCAGCCAAACCATCGTGGGATCTCGCATCCGGAACCTATTCGATCGCCGTTGAGTCGCCTGTCGATGACGGCGCATTGTGCAGTCTGACCTTTGAATCCGAACTCAGCAAACCCGGTGCAGCGCTTCCTGTCATGCCCCCGGAAAAACTCGGGGACATCCCGACGTTTCCGGTCGTGACTCTCGAACAGCCCCTGTTTTTCGATCTGGAGATGCACGGTTCCCAGACGTTTATCATTCATGCCGATCAGCCGGGTTTGTACCGGGTCGAAACAACCGGTTTACTCGCGACACAAGGGTCACTTCGGACCCGCTTGATTCCAATGTTCGATCAATCCGCACAAAATGGTTCCGGCCGTAATTTTCTGCTTCAGCACTATCTCCGGGAAGGCGATTACCAGGTGACCGTACGAACGCTGGGTTCATCCAACGGTCATCTGGGATTGGAGATCGCTCGGACGAATATCATCGATGGAGGGAACCTGCGGGACGGCATCCCCGGACGAGCCACTCTTCATTCCGGTGAAGCCATTCAGTACACGTTGACCATTTTGCAGGGAGGCCGATATCGGATCACCTCCAACCGATTGTCATCTCCGGCTCATGACGAATCGAATGATTGGGAGGAGCCAGCACCGGATATCTGGACAGACGAAGGGGATCATGAAGTGGACGAATCGGAAATCGCGTATGACGAGGATGACCCGGAGGGTGAAGAGCCTGATTCGGATGAGTCGGATACTCCTGAACCGACACCCGATTCGAATCCTCCGGCGGAAAATACCATGCGATGCAGACTGGATGATCCATCGGGATGGCCCGTGATCCAGCCCGGTCGGTCCGCTGATTTTGATGTGGATCTCCAGCCCGGAGACTACCGGCTCATCATCCTCCCGGAACCATTTGATACCCGTTGCATCACTATGTTCACGCCCGTTACAGCTCCGAAACCCACGTCCGGCCATGGACCGCATCGGTTGCCGCTGGGAAAACCCATATCTGGATTCTGGCGGGAATCGCCGGATCGGCAAAACCGTGAGCCGGATGTATGGGTATTCACGCTTCCGGCTCTGCTGGACCTTTCCATCACGCTGACCAGTGAAATGAAGGGCGTTGTGGAGATCGAATTTCTTCCGGAAATCTGGCAGCCGGTTGCGGAAATTGCTCCGGGGATTGTCTGGAAAGGCCAGCTTGCCCAGGGCCGGTATCGCTTGGGTGTTGTGTGCGATCGGATCAATGATCATCTGATGTATTCCGTAGACGTGTCTCCCAGTCAGTTGACCGCTGGATGTTCCAGATCAGTGGACGTTCCCATTGCACTGGACGTGGCGGTCGGCAGAGACACGACGGGACAGGACACAACGCGTGTGGAAATTTTCTCCAGGGGATTCAGCGATGTCCGGGCGGTGCTCCTGGATCATAGCGGGGGGCTGGTGGCAGCCGGGGATGACCGGCCGGATGACTGGAATTTCTATATCCATCAGCGTCTGACGCCGGGCTCCTATGTATTGCGAATCGAGCCGGTTGGCGCGAATTCAACCACATGTGACGTGGTGATGGCATCTCCGGAACAGCAAAACAGGATGATGACAATGCCATTTGATGAGAAGTTGACCATTCATGATCAGGTCTGTCGCCTGTCCACAAACGCTCCCGACGGATCAAACATGTTGATTTTCCAGGCGCAATCCATCGAAAATCTGATCGGTGCGATCGGCAACCCGGAGGGTGATGGCGAACCGATAACCGGAAAAGCCCTTTGTTTTGAAGTTCCGGCAGCTCCAGGAATGGAAATCGGATTGCAGCTTTATGCGATGGATCAGATGGGGAATCCAATCCGGTGCAGCGGAAAATCCGATTTTGCGGGAGCCGAGACGGAATCATCGTTCAAACAGGGAATACCATTGAAAATCGTGGGATCCATGCCTTCTCCCGTGGCCATGGCATATGTGGAGCTGGATCGCCCCGGCATTTTTCGGATGGATCGGTCGATGGTCGGGAAGATCCGATATTCTGACCGCATGGGGACCGCGTGCCGGACCAGTGACGATGATTTGCTGATCAGTACGACCGGCCATCTTTGGCTGAGCATGGATGTGGCGTCGGGGAGTGCCGGGTCAGTGATACAGGCAGAACGCGTCGAATTGGCTCCAGGAGACGAATTCCATGTGACGCTCGATTCGAGCCGATGGATCCAGTGCAATGCTCAGAAGAACCTGGAAGGACCGGTACTGGTTCAGATTCATGCAATGTCGGGCCAGCCGGGAATTTTCCTGAGCGAGCCAGAGGCTGTATCTGATTTCAGACCGGACGCTCGGTGGATGGCAGTCGGGAACAACGCCGCCACATCCGTATCATTATCCGAGAATGCGCCTGTGATCTGTCTCTGGAATGCAGCGCCATACCAGAACGATCGGGTTGATGCCACCGTAACGGTCTACAATTATTCCGTTCCGGTAATGGAACCCATATCGGATGGATTGTGGAGCGGTCGTGTGAGCAAGGAATTCGGCCGTCTGGTCCAGCTTCCGCCGGGACGGAAACAGCTCATGGTGTCCCTGGGAGATCACGCGGTGGGTGTGTTGTCCCGGAATGGCCGGGTGGAGCGCTTATTATGGCACGGCGATCAGTCCTTCATGGAAACGTGTGAGACGGAAGCGGATCACCTCCTGGTGCTTGGCACCGGAGATCAGGCATCGTTTGTTACGACGAGTGTGTCCTCGATCGGGCAGCGGTCTGGAATCTGTTCAGTGACCGAAGCCCGGTCATTTGAACAGCCGGTATCAATGGCGGGAATTTTGGATATCGATGTGTCCAATCCGTCACCGGATCAGTATCCGATGCAGATGCGGCTTAAAACAGCCGGTTTTTCAGAGCTCCCGATCTTTTTATCCGGCACGGGGAATGTATACCGAAGTGCGGATATCCTCCTGGATCATATGACGGGCCGGTTACAGATTCCGCATCAGCCGGGAATTGTTCTGGCCTGGATCGACCGCTCCGGTCAGCCGGGGGAAACGCTCTGGGGAGATCGTATGCCGGAGAAGACCACGACAGTGACACTGCCCGGCACGGTGTCACTGAGTCATCCGGCGCAAACGATGGTAATCGAGGAAAAACGGCCGATCATGCTTCATCTGAAGACGCAGATTCCCGCAGTGGCCAAAATCACGGTGGATGATCGAACGGACGTGCGCGTCTATCTGGATGGGTGTATCATCAATGAGTATCTCCCGAATGGAAACGCAACGATCGCTCTCCGCGGCGTGGCAGGTGAGAATCTGAGGGGAGATGCGGTTATGGCAGGTACGGAAGTCATTCCCATGACCTCCGTCGAAGGGGCTCCGTTTTTTCTGAGTCCTGGAGATGGCCGGATGGTTTCATTTGACGTGAAGCGAAAGGGAACGGTGGGGATCGGCATCCGGACAGACTCCAGTTCCGTGATCTGTCATTTGATGGATAGAAAAGGCAACCGGTTGGGGACCGGTATTTCCCAGATGCCGGAGCTGTTATCCGGGACCTATCTTCTGGCGCTGCAATTGCCGGCCGGATCAGCACCTGCGGAAGCTCAGCCCATCGTGGTCGGTCTGGATCAGCCGGGAACCGGGCCTCCGGAGGATGTCATTCGCCACTATCTGGAATTCAACAAAACGGTCGGAGGTACCCAGGAATGAAACAGTCAACGGCATTGGCGTGGATGACCATTGTTTCCTTGTTTTTCCTCGTGGTGTGGAGCGGGTCATGCGACCTTGCGAAAGCGCAATCGCCGCTGGAACGGACCACATTCCGGCCTGTTGAATCCTCCGGGAATGTCATTGTCCCTGATCATTATCTTCGTCGATGGGATCCTGTCACGATCTTTTTCGATCGGGATACCGGACCGGAACAACCCGGGCCGGAGGATCGTCCGGAGGAGTATGTTACGGTGATGCCTGCGCATCCCGGAGCGTTCATGTGGCTCGATGAACGGACACTCCAATTCCGGCCCGCAGACCCATGGCCGCCGCTGTCCATGTTTTCCTGGACGGTCGACGGGGAAACGACGCATCTCACAACCCTGATGACACCACCCCTGCGCTCCATTCCCGAATCCGGATCGGTTGGGCTGGACGGAATCGAGACCATCACGCTGGCGTTTTCTGACCCGATTGATCCCGATATTCTGGCTCGGATGATCACCATTGAACTCCGGGAACTTCCGGGAATGGGGCAAGTCCAGTCCCGCCGGCTGAATCATGACGATTTTCAGATCAAGGCAATGGATCAGATGTCCCGCTCCACAGAATATTCTTATGTTCTGTCATTGACATCACAGATCCCTCTGGGCCTCCGGGTGTTGGTGCATTTTCGTCTGTCGGTCGACGATCTGGAAGAATCGTTTTTCACCCTTTCTTTCGAAACTGCGGAACCATTCCGTGTGTTATCGGTCGGATCGTATGAGAACAGATATCCGGTTGCTCCGGAAGGTTCCCGATACACTCCGGAACAATCTCTGAAACTGAATCCAGCCGAACGAAAAGTGGTCGTGGAATTTTCGTCAACACCCCGGCCGATGGGTGTTCTGGAAGGGGCTAATTTTTTTCATCTGTCTCCGCACGTCGGGAACCTTCAATATGAGGTGCATGGGAAGATGCTGGAAATATCAGGGGATTTCCGGTGTGATACGGTTTATCATGCCGTTCTGACTCCCATTTCATTGACGGATGAGAAGGGCCGGCCCTTGAATATGGTTGCTGACAGCACCCTGTATTTTTATTTTCCGGCTCAATCCAGTTTTTTAAAGTGGAAAAAAAGCCAGGGTATTGTTGAACGATTCGGACCCCAAATGGTCCCATTGGAAGGCCGGGGAGACGATCGGGTTGATCTGCGGATTTTTAAAATCGATCCACTGGACCGGTCTTTCTGGACATTTCCACAGTATCCCATGCCGGTGGATGAATCTCAGCGTCCACCCGGTCCCGGCGAGGAACCCGGCACGTTTAATGGTCCTCGTTCCATCACGCATCATGAGCTGCTCAAGCAATTAGCGGATCTGGGATCGCCGCCTGTTTCTGAAATTGTAAAACTTCCGCTTCAGTCCGATGGTTCAGCGGCAGTATTCGGATTGGATCTGGAGCCGTATCTGAGAAAGGTATCCGGCGAGAATGCGCCGGGTACGTATCTGGTCGGCTTCCGGCGACTCCAGGATAACGCCACACGAAATTGGATGCGTATTCAGTCTACGGATCTCAGTGTGACGGTTTCGGAGGAGCCGTTGGCAGTACGGTTTATTGTCACGTCTCTGGCCACTGCTCAGCCAGTGCCGCAAGCGAAAATCGTCGTCGAGGGAATCCATCGGAAAAATCAGTGGGAAACGATCATATCTGGAGTCACAGACTCCCAGGGAATGTTTAAATGGGAGCCAGGCAAGCGGGATTACCGGACGATCGAGCGGATTACGATACAGAAGGAGGATG
Organism: uncultured bacterium; assembly: GCA_964512995.1. Lineage (GTDB taxonomy): Bacteria > CSSED10-310 > CSSED10-310 > CSSED10-310 > CSSED10-310 > CAZELM01. The sequence goes on along the minus strand of CAZELM010000006.1, from coordinate 21,320 downwards.
ACATTCTGGTGCTGGATCCGCACCAGGCTCCCGATCAATTTCAGGACAATCAATGGTCGCCATCCCTCGAAACATGGCTGAACTGGACGCTGTACGAATTGAATTACCGTGGGGAGCAATCTCAAATTCTCACGCATATTTTCACAGAACGGCCCGTATATCGGCCGGAGGAACCTGTTCATATCAAAGGATATGTGCGTAAACATATCAAAGGGACATTGGAGCCGGTGGTGTTCGAAGCATCGGTGCTGGTGGAAGCATCCGGGAACAATGTGTGGAGATATCCTGTCACGATCTCCCCGAACGGGAGCTTTTACCACATGTTTTCGGAAGAAAACCTGCCGACGGGGGAGTATCGCGTTGTTCTGGAGTCAAAAGAGGGTGTGCGATATGGCAATGCGGCGTTTCGGATCGAGGCGTATCGATTGCCCCGTTTCGAAGTGCTCCTGACATCCGATCAGCACGTCCCTTTGGATGGAGAATTCACGGTTTCGCTGGTGTCTTCCTACTATGCCGGAGGCCGTGTGGCTCAACGGCCGGTATCCTGGCGGATCACGCAGTTTCCTCTGGAGTGGCAACCGAAACAGTACGAAGGGTTCATCTATTCTTCAGATGGCCGGTTTTCCGGGATTCGCCGGTTTGATGCACAACCCCGGATGGAATTCGAGGGGGTGACCGATGATCAGGGGGGAGCGATTCTGAAGATCAATCCTGCGTTGGAGCCGTCCATTCAACCGCGAACGTATGTTGTTGAAGCCACTGTGACCGATGCCGACGATCAGACAGTGACATCCGTTCAGCAGATCAAAGCCGTACCCCCGTTTGTTCTCGGATTGAACGTTCCTCGATATCTGGAGCAGGCCGATACGATCGAACCCGAAATCATTGTCGTCGGCCCGGATGGAAATCTGGTGGATGATCAGGAGGTCACGGTTCGTTTGATCCATCGGCAATGGCACTCCCATCTTCGTGCCAGTGATTTTACGACAGGCGAGGCGCGGTATATCACCGATGTCGTGGATGAAGAAATCAGGACACTATCGCTCCGGAGTGATTCCCGGCCGATATCCGCATCATTGCCGATCGACGAATCCGGAGTGTATCTCGTGGAACTGGAATCCCATGACCGTCTGGGCCGCGCTCAGGTTGTGTCTGTCGATCTCTATGCCGGCGGCGATGAACCCGTCAGTTGGGCAAAACCGGTCACCGATGTATTTTCAATTGCAACGGATAAATCCAGTTATACTCCCGGGGAGTCTGCGGTGCTGGTATTGAAAAGCCCTTTTCAGACTGCGGAAGCGCTGGCCATAATCGAAGCGCCTGAAGGAAATCAGTATCAGTGGCTTTCTGTCCGGGGCGGGAGTGCTTCTCTGAATCTGCCGATCCTGAAAACATATATGCCGAAGATCCCCGTACATTTTGTCCTGATGCGCCAGCGTATTCCTGGAATTAAGCCGGACTCCGAATCGACGAGAGATCTCGGAAAACCAGCCACGATGGCTGCCACACAATGGGTGGATGTGGAACCGGTGCAGAATCGAGTTCGTGTGGAACTGAAATATCCGGATCAAGCTGAGCCGGGGGATGAGGTGGATATCGAGATTCAGCTCTCGACCACCGATGGCGATCCGGTTCCGGGTGAAGTGACGCTCTGGCTGGTCGATCAGGCGGTACTGGCTTTGGGAAAGGAGCAACCCCTGGATCCGCTTCCGGATTTCATTGTTTCCAGATTAAGTTACATTACGCTGCGAGACACACGCAACATGACGTTTGGTTATATCCCGTATTCCGTCAATCCCGGTGGAGGTGAAGGGGAAGAAGGGGGGTTGATGGGCCGCATGACGGTTCGGAAGAATTTTCAACCGGTTCCCTATTACAATCCGGCGATTGATGTGGGCGCTGATGGATATGCGAAAGTTCGAGTAAAATTACCGGATGATCTGACGAATTTCAAAATCCGGGCCAAAGCCATCAGTGGACCGGATCGGTTTGGATTTGGTGTCGGGGAGATTGCGGTACGGTTACCGGTGATCGTCCAGCCGTCGCTGCCGCGGTTTGTTCGGCCCGGTGATGTGTTTACCGCACTGGCAATCGCCCGGATTGTGGAGGGGGAAGGCGGCCCCGGCACAGTGAGTCTCCGTGCCGATGGCGTTTCCGTCGATGAACCGCTTCAACGGGAGTTTGAGTGGAGTGTTCAGGAACCCGTCCGGCTGGAATATCAGGTTTCTGTACCCGATCCGCCCTATACGGAAGCGGGTCACCTGACAACCGATTCCGTCTCCTTTACCATGGCTGTCGAGCGGGTCAGCGATGGCGCGACCGATGGGTTTGAAATCAGCATTCCCATTCGGGATGATCGCCGTCGAGTAATCCGTCGTTCGCTTCAGGAACTGACGGATGAGCAGCCGGTGCAGCTTCCGGACCTTCCTGAAAAAGCCCGGGCCGGCACAGTGAAACGGTCGGTGCTCATATCCGATCAGCCGGGCCTCATCCAGATGGCATCGGGTTTACGGTTTCTTCTGGAGTATCCGTATGGGTGCACGGAACAGCGGATCAGCACAGCCCGGTCATGGCTGGCCATGAAAAAATTCCGGGATGTTCTCCACCTCACCGGATCGCAGGAAAAGCTGGATAAGACTGTCACCGATTGCCTCGCCTGGATTCCGGGCACGATCACCCGTGATGGATTGTGTGCCTATTGGCCCGGCTCAAAAGGGAATGTCTCCCTGACGGCATGGGTTCTTCAGTTTATGGTGGAGGCGCGGAATCAGGATTATCCGGTGGACGAAAAAATCGTCGATCGTCTGGTACAGACACTGGAACAATCCCTCCGGAGCGATTACGGCAGATTCATCAGCGGGGAAGAATTTGCAGAACGGTGCTGGGCATTGATCGCACTGACCGAAGCCGGCAGAGCCAGACCGGCTTATTCTGCAGAACTGGCCCGGAAAGCGCAGTTTCTGGAAATGGAAAATGTCGCGCACGTGTTGAGAGCGCTGTCAAAATCAGGAGATGCGGACTCGCAGGTGGTGGAGAATCTGGTCTCTGAACTCTGGTCCCGGGTGATTGTCAAGCTGGTTCAGGGTCAGGAAGTTTATGGCGGTCTGCAACACAAAAATCCCCAACGATCAGATCTGATCCTGCCATCGGAAACCCGGCAACTCGCAGAGATGCTCCGGGCATTGAAGCAGTCATATCCGGATGACCCCAGGTTTCAACTGATACTGAAAACATTGGTGAACTTGAGCGATGGGAATGGATGGGGATCGACGAACGCCAACGCGGCCGCACTGATGGCTCTGTCGGAAATTTTACGTCCACCATTTCCACAAAGCCGGTCGGCAACCGTTCGCGTTCAGTTCGGTCAGGATCAGACAGACATTCAAACGGGTCCGGATTCACCCGTCGGATATCTGGTCAGTTTAAACGAAGCGCCTGGACAGGTGCTGGCGATTTCCGGTGCCGGAACGGAACATCCGTTGATCGTCCGAGCCGAAACCCGATATATTCCGGAATCTCCGGGAAGCGATGTCGCTGCATTATCCAAGGGTTTTGTCGTGACCCGGGAGATGTTCCGGATCAAATCGGAAGACGAGCCTCCGATCCGGATACCATTGGATACTCCGGGTAAAAAACACACTGTTCAGTTGGGGGATATTCTGGAGGATCATGTTCAGGTGGTGAATCCCCAGGACCGGAGCTTTGTCGCGGTTGTTGTGCCATTGGCGGCGGGAATGGAACCATTAAACCCGGATCTCCTGACAGCTCCCCCGGAAGCGAAACCATCCGGCAAACCCACTCGATCTCCGGATTATACCGCTTTCATGGATGATTATGTGGCATTTTATTATGATCTGTTGCCGAAAGGTTCCTATGATTTTTATTTCCGCACCCGCGGGATGACAATCGGGACATTCATCCAGCCAGCAGCCATCGGAGAAATGATGTATGACGAGTCGGTCTTCGGAAACTCCAATGGATCAATCATTGAGATAACGGGTGGAGGGAAATGACGTCCGATTGTGAATCAAAGAGTGGATAAAAGACTTACTGTTCACCCCGGATGGCCCTGAGCTGATTCTGGCTGATGGTGAAATACAGCGTCGTTTGTCTGGTCCGGCCGGTTTTGAGTTCTTTGAACGACCAGGACGCCCGGAGTGGTCCGCCTTTCTGATCACCGGTAAACGAGAACGATTCGGTATTCAGTCGATGAAACATCTGGCGGAATGTCGCTGTCAATTGATTTCGGGAATAGTTCCCCGGTGAAACGCCAGCGGCTGGGATGGAAACGAAAACCTTATCTTTTTCGGCCATGCACGATTCCAGCAGATCCGGATTGCCGGATTGAAATACGGTGGAGATCGTATTCGCTGGAGAACCGTCCGCATGGATGTTGTGGACGCCCATTCCGATGACACACAGGGAGGCGATCACAGTGAAACAATATCGTAGAATTATCTGTTTTCTGAGCATCGCCATGACCGGAGTCTCCTTTCATCAGAACAAACTAATGCAAAAATTGTTCCCGTTCAAAAAATGGTGTTTTCCAATAGGTTCTGAACTCCTCTCGCTCGCGATTGTTTTACTTTTTACCCTGTACACTGCTCGGACAGTGTCCTTTGGAAATGACAATCAGATTATTCCAGATCATATCCAATCTGATTGCGTTGCCGATCGTTGAAACGCTCGATGGCCAATTGAATCAGACGTTCCAGGAGTTTGGGGTATGTCAGTCCGGATGCTTCCCATAGCTTGGAATACATGCTGATCGAGGTAAATCCTGGAATCGTATTGATTTCATTGAGATAAACAGCGCGGCTGTTGTGATCATCGGAATCGCTGGAAGTGTCTTCCAGGAGGAAGTCGACACGTGCCATTCCACTCCCATCAATGGCTTTAAATGCCCGAGTGGCGATTGTTTGGATCTGCCTGATCAGATCGGGAGGGAGTTTTGCCGGGATAATGAGACGGGATGCCTGGTCACCCTGATCGATATACTTGGACTGATAATCATAAAACTCCCGGCTGGGAATGATTTCTCCCGGAATGGAAGCCTGAATGTCTTCATTGCCCAGGACAGAGACTTCGATTTCCCGGGCGTTCGGTACAGCGGATTCAACGAGAATTCGACGATCAAATCGAGCGGCTTCCCGAAGCCCGGACTGGAGTTCCAAAGCGGAATGGCATTTCGTGATCCCGACACTCGATCCCATATTCGCGGGTTTGCAGAAGACCGGCCAGCCCAGTGTCTGGGCGACGTTTTCACAGAATGCGACTGTCTTTGATGGGAGTTCACTGCGGGTGATGGTCAGATAGGGAGCAGTCTGGATGGATTGAGCAGCCATCACCTGCTTGAACACGATTTTATCCATTCCGACACTCGATGCCAGGACGCCACACCCGACGTATGGTATATGCGCAAGTTCCAGAAGTCCTTGAATCGTGCCATCTTCACCGTATGGACCATGAAGAACCGGGATAACGACATCCAATGGCTTCAGCATGGCATCCGGTGGCATCCGTGTGCCAGCCCGTTCCAGCCGGTCTGACAACGCCGACTCCGAGCGCATCGGTTCAGATCGTGTTGCTTCGGTCAATAACCGCTGATTCGCTTCACACTCCAATATCTGCATCACCGAAGCACCGGCGATCCAATGTCCCGTTTTGGTTATGCCAATCGGTACGACGTCATAATCCATGGATTGCAAGGTGTTCATGACGGATTGAGCGGATTTCAGGGAGACTTCATGTTCTCCGGATTGCCCACCAAAAATAACTCCCACGCGTACCATTTTAATACTGCCTCCAAGATAAAATTAGATAGTTTCCAATGTCGCTCCTCATATTCCATCAGTATCATATCATAACCGCATCCACTCGCAATTGTCATTGAGATCGAATTGTCGTCAGTGTCGTGATGCGAGCATTGTGTTATTTCATAACTCATTATATTTAATGCGGTTATTCCTGAAATTGATCTCTGCTGATGACATTCTTATAATTCAGAAAGAGAGATGACGGATCGAACGAATGCAGATCCGGGTTTAATCGGCAATCACGAGGAGATCGTAAAATGAAAACAAAACTGTTTGGACGCTATATTGTTGCTGATCCTGATATTTGCTGCGGCAAACCGACCTTTCGTCGGACAAATATTTTGGTTGCTGATGTTTTGGAGCAGGTTGCGGATGGAATGCCCTGGGAGACCATCATCGAAGAGTGGCAGGGAAACATTTCCTATGGCGCGATTTTGGAAGCCATCCGACTGTCCAGGGAAGCGTTTATCGAGAATACAAAACAATACTCGTTGGAACAAATGGCCGTGTAAGAATGATTCCCGAATCCCCTGGTAACCAATGGGTTCACCTACAGGATCATGTTGACAGCGTTCCGTAGAATCGGAAAGTCAAACGGCAGGCCAAGAGTCATTGTTCAACGGACCATCATAATATAAATCACTTGACATTGTATCAGTATGATTATCCGATCGGTTCTCTCAATGTCTCAATGAGTAAGAGGGATTTGCCAGGTTTCCGTCTGGTATTCTTCACGCATTACCATCATCTGATCAATTTCTGACTTTTTTTTCTAACGGAGAGGTCAATTGTCCAATGTCATTATTTCCCGAATCATTACCCCGTGCCAACAGCAATCAACCATCTCCGTAATCCATTAATCAGCGTAAGCTGCGGTTCAGACATCTATTCCCCTCTCACCTTTGCAAGACCGTCAGAGCTCTTTGCAAGACCGTCAGAGCTCTTTGCAAGACCGTCAGAGCTCTTTGTAAGACTGTCAGAGCTCTTTGTAAGACCGTCAGAGCTCTTTGTAAGATCGTCAGAGCTCTTTGTAAGACCGTCAGAGCTCTTTGTAAGACCGTCAGTGTTCTTTGCAAGACCGTCAGTGTTCTTTGCAAGACCGTCAGAGCTCTTTGCAAGACTGTCAGTGTTCTTTGCAAGACCGTCAGTGTTCTTTGTAAGACTGTCAGAGCTCTTTGTAAGACCGTCAGAGCTCTTTGCAAGACCGTCAGTGTTCTTTGTAAGACCGTCAGAGCTCTTTGTAAGACTGTCAGAGCTCTTTATAAGACCGTCAGAGCTCTTTGTAAGACCGTCAGAGCTCTTTGCAAGACCGTCAGTGTTCTTTGTAAGACTGTCAGTGAAGAGGCGTGGCACGCAGAATCAGAATACTGGAAAGGATTCGGTTTTTTGGAAGCGTAGATTCTGCGTGACGGGGTGTGCATTTTGTATATAATTGACTAAAATATGCCGATGTTGAATGGTTACACGATATCGACACCATCCACCATCAGATAGGGAGCCCGTAAGCTGCTGTTGAATGTCTGCGGCCGCTCCTGGGATACGCCAATGAGGTTTTTTCCGAAAAAATCATAGATGTTTCCTGAAATCCGCATGTCTTTGACCCGCCCCATGATTTCGCCGTTTTCAATATAAAATGCCAGATGCGTGCTCCCGGATACATCTCCATTGATCAGGCTGTTCGACCAGATGTCCCAGCAACCCAGCAACAGAATGCCTTTTTTCATCTGGCTGATCATGGTTTCATACCGGTCCGGTCCCGATTCCATGATCCATGAACCACATCCAATGGCTGCTTCCGGAGAGGGTGTTCCTTCGGAATTAAAATCCGGGAATCGTTTTCCATGTCCCGTATGCCGGATGCCAAGCCTGGCAGCATACTCCAGATTTGTCAGAACTGTTTGCAGTCGGCCCTGGGTTACAATGGGCAACCGTTCCCGCATCACTCCTTCCGATCCCATCGGATCATATTCCACCGACTCCTTTTCCGTTGGGTCATCGACCATTGTTATCAATCGATTGAAGATCAGCTCCCCGGTCCGGTTTTGAAGAGGAGACAGGCCGTCATGAATGCTCTTTCCATTCAATCCGATTTCGAATGCCGCCAGAAACTCCCCCAATGTCATGGGATGAATAACGACGGGATAGGTGCCTTGAGGGATCGTGATAGTCGTTTCCGCTCGCCGTGCCGTTGCCGTCAGTTCTTCGATAAACGTCTGCAACTGATCATCGGTCGGCCAGCTTGCACGGCCATCCATGATCTCCAGAATATCCCCTTCCTGGGCATTGACCAGGATCACCATGAATTGAAAGGACCGCTTTCCAAAACACCAATCGATCCCCCGTGATGTAACCAGATGGTGCGTGCCTTCTCCCAGATTGAAATAGGCATGAATCGTCCATCCTGGGAGCGCTTTTTCGATTTCATGGATGAGTTCTTTGCCCAACTTGCGGATATCCTGGACTGTTTTCCCCGAGATATCGGCCGGGATGTAATTTTCCGACCATGGTTGACCGGATCCTTCCGGGAGCGAAAATGCTGCAGTCCGGCCATATCGGGAGAGATCCGTGGCGATATGAAACAGACGGGACGCGTCATCACGAATCCCCCCGCATGCTGTTCCGACCCGCCCGTCATGGATCAGGCGCATCGCTTTTCCGACCACTTCATTGGTATGGATATCGCGGAGCTGATTGTCCTGGAAATTGACCTTTGTCACCTGCAAATCCGATTGCAGCAACTCCACCGGGATGGAACAGGATTGAATGAAAGATGTATCGTTCATAATGTACCTCCGACCGTCATTTCAGAAACACGGATATGGGGAGCGGAGCAGGTGGTTTCCAGCGGATACTGCTCGTTTTTGCCACAACCCCCCGTGTCATCCTGGATCAGAAAATCATTTCCGACAGCGTCTATACGAGCCAATGTTTTGAAGAGATTTCCCGATAGCTGCACGTCGCGTACCATCTCGCCCAGCTTCCCGTTCCGGATCATATACCCAAATCCGGCTTCGAACGAGAACATCTCCCCGCCAGATCCGCCATAGGAATCAACTGCATAGACACCATGTTTGATGCCTTCCAGCAGCTCCTCGAACGAGGACGATCCCTGTTCGATACAGGTGTTCCGCATCCGGCAGATCGGAGGATGCCGATATCCGATCGTTCGAGCATTTCCCGTCGGCTGTTCATTGAACATCGCCGCTGATTCTCTGGAGTGCATCCGTCCGACCAGTTCCCCATGGCGAATCAGATAGGTTTTCTCCGTTGGCACACCTTCGTCATCATAGCGCATGTAACCGCGTGTTCCGACATCCAGCCCGGTGTCGTAGATCGAGAGGATTGGATTGCCGAATCGGCGCCCCAGCGTGAATATCTTCCGCATCTTCGGGTTCTGATGATACTCATCCGCTTCGCTCATGTGCCCGAACGCTTCGTGTGCAAAAATGCCGGCGAGTATCGGATCCAGAATGACTGTGTATTTTCCGCCTTTCACAGGTGGGACATCCAGCAAGGCAATGACATTCTGACAAGCTGCGTCCAACCGGGGAGCCAATGAACGGACAACGCCAAAATCATTACTGCTTCCGCATGGCACGGTTCGTGTCTGCGTAATGTTGTTTTTATTGGCGCATGGCATGACCATGCCGGCCAGATCCATTTTCTCCTGAGTGATATCCGTTCCATCGGTGTTCACATAGTGAATCGTCCGGAAACGCTCGAAATAGGCTGTTTTGACCCGCGTCAATCCCGGTGTAATCACGTGGCATCGATCGACATACGAGCGAAACAGATCCAGTTTGTCATCAATGGGGATCGTTCGAGGATCTTCTTTCAGGTGGAGCGGCACGGTCCCTCGCACCGGTTCCACTTCCGCCAGTTGTGTTTTGCCGCCCCCCAGGCTCCGAGCCTGCTCAACAACCAGTCTCGCAAACTGGTCCAGTTTTTCCATGGAGTTCAGCGAGACGAATCCCCAGCCGCCATGCCAGCATGCTCGAATGGAGATGCCGAAATCGCTGGTATGATCCAGTTGCGTCAGCTCCTGCTCCGAAAACGAGAATGAAAACTGTGTTTCCGTCTCCACCCGGATCTCCATATAATCAACCTGCGATCGATGGCGTTTGATTGTATCGTGTATAAAATCGTTCATCGGATTCCTTTCTTTAAATCCCTCTGTATCGGGATATCCAGACCACCGTTACCCGGATTCTTTTATCATGGATACCGGGGTTGTATCACGCGGAAATCCTCCCGTTCATGAGATGGGACGTTTTTCTGCGGCACTGCCTGCCATTCATCCGACAACGCGGTCAGGATCACACGGCCCTGCATGTCTTGTCCGACAGGCAAGCCCAGAAGAAACAACGTCGTAGGCGTTACATCAGCGGCCATGATGTCATTCAGTCGCCGGCTTTTTTGAAATGGAGAGCCGGATAATACCATCCACCCATCGGTTCCGGTCAGAACCGGGTCTGAATCGTCCGGCTGCCGGTATATCTGGAGGAACCGGAGCGCTTCTTCAGAGAACATATTGCCGGGATCTCCGGTCAGAGAGCCATCCAGACGCAGCGTTGTATACGCATCGGCCGGAGATAAAACCAGGTCAGGGGTATCGTATGGGAGCCGGTTTTTGAAAACGGTTTCTCCGGCCATTACCGCATCAAAAACCGGTTCACCCGTATCCGGATCTGTAATCTGTCTGAGTTCATGAGCCAGCCGCCTGCGGAGAAATTCGTATTGATCCCGTGTGACCGGTCCCTGAGGGTAATTGGATTCGGCATTGATTCGGATTCCCCGGTCAGAAGCGTCCAGAAAGAATGCCTGCGTTTTTCCCCAGTCAATCGCGCCGGTCTCACTGGCATTCAGAAAGGTGTTGGTCTGGAGCCATCGATTGACATGAAACACTCCGGCCGAGTCGGTTTTCACCAGGGGTGATACTGCCAGAAGAGCGGCATTGGGACCTGATTTCTGAAGGATTGCAGCAAGCGTCTGATCCGCTTCAGCCAGATATGCTTCGTCATTGCCATCTCCAGGAGATTGATGAATGATGACCAGTTGTGCCGCTGAAAAGTCGCCGATGCCAGCCAACTCCTCACGATTCCGGATCAAACGGACATGTTTGCCGGACCGTTGAGCGATTTGCCAGAGCATAGCGGTTCGGGGCGGCGTCCATAAATCCGGTGAGCGGGTCTGATAGGTTTGTGGGTTCACGATCACCCCCGCTCCCGGAATGCGGATACTGTCTTTTCCAGTAACCGATTCGAGCCATCCCTGATAAAAATCCCATGCATGCCGCTGTACCAGCCGGCAGACCGTTCCCTGTTCGATCAGCTTCTGGAAATGAGGCAACCGATGGGCGTTGATCATGCTATCCAGTAATCCAGAAGGGGTTGGTTCCAAAATCCAGACAATGACAGGACCGGTCATCTGGGGGAAACGGGGGCCGTGTGGCATGATGATGAGGTAAGCGAGTATGATCATCGAAACCGGCGCCAGTAGACCGACGGAGATGCTTTTTAACAGCGATTTGATCCGGTGGTGTGTTCTTGTCAAATGGAAATCCTTTTTGAAGGATGGATCAGAAGATGTTTATGCTCATCTGCGTTGTTCCGATACAGGGTTCCATCGGAGCGATCCGGAATGAACGGTTTCCCGTTACTGGTTGATATTCAGTCGCTGCATCCGGTACCGCAGTGTCGATTCAGAGAGTCCCAGTGCTTTGGCGGCGCGAGTGACGATATTGTTATGCTGCTCCAGAGCACTCCGGATCAAGGTGACCTCAAACCGGTCCATCTGATCCCGGAATGTAAGGTTATCCGCAGAGATCGTCACCGGCTGTTCCAGAATACGCTTGGGAAGATCGCCCAATTCGATCTGCTGATCTGAGCAGACAGCGGTGATATACCGCATACATTCACTCAACTCGTGGATATTCCCCGGCCAGATATATCGGGAAATGAGATCTTTGACATCGGCTGAAAATTCCGGCACGGTTCTGTTTTTCGGGAGATACGTCCGAAGGAAGTGTTTGGCAAACGGAATGATATCTTCGGTCCGGTTTCGAAGCGGAGGTAGCAGCAGAACGGTGGTTTTCAATATCTGATAGAGATTCGGATGGATATTTTCTCCTCGGTTCATGCTTCCCAGATCCACATCGGTGGACAGGATCAGCCGGATATCGACCGAAAACGCGGTCTGAGCCCCTTTTCGCTTCACTTTCCCGGATTCCAGAAGCGAATGCAGTTTGCTCTGTATCCAGAGCGGCAAAACGGAAAATTCTTTGAGATACAATGTGCCCTGGTGGGCTTTTTCAATGTACCCGCGGAGACTCGGTTCAGTGGGTTTATCTCCGGTCGCCTCATACCCAAAAAGCTCCTCCTCCAAGATCTCCAACGGAATATTCCGGCAATCCACTTCAATAAAAGGATGTTTTTTTCGGGCACCGGTGGAGTGGATCCGACGGGCGAGATTGCTGCGGCCCGATCCATTTTCGCCCAAAATAACGACGGGTTTGCTGGATTCCGACAGCCGGAGAGCAGTGAACAGGATCTGCTGATACTTCCGGTTCAGGCTTTTTACCTGAGTGTCCAGCTTCTTCTGAAGCGCATTGGCCCATTTTTCCTGTTCGAGGCGGAGGCCCTGATATTCCGCATTCATGACATTCCAGGTTAATTCCCGGTGAAACGCCGCTCCCAGAACATTGCCGATGCGGCACAGGAGTGTGACATCGTCAGGGGTGAACGGTTTTCGAGCGATCCCCCGATCCAGATAGATGGCTCCCCATGACCGGTCTCCATCAAAAATAGCAGTACATATTCCGGATCCGATGCCACGTTCCTTGAGCGTGTCGCCAATGGCATCCCATTCCATTGGGAACAGAACCATTTTCCGCCCCAGGATCACCTCCCGGATGAGTTGTTCCGGATAATGCAACTGATCGCCCCGGTTGATCCGGATCGATCTCTCCGCCAGATCCTTCCCGTCGTGAATGAGGAGCAATCCATTTTCAGCAAAAAGCATGTCAGCGATGCGGGACAACAAAACGTCCAGATGTGTCATCCCGGCTTTCCCGGCGCTCAGATCGCGCATGAGCAGCAGCAATCGCTCGATATCCCCGGAATGTGTCCGGGAATCATTCGACTGAAGCTGAATGCATGGGGACAAACTGTTTGGGTGGAGTATCAGATGGAAGGATTTCACCGAGTCGTCACCGGTCGATTCCAGGGTAATATAGGCCGGACCAATCCGGATGGAAGCTCCCGGAGCGAGTTTTGTTTCGGTTGTGACCAGCCGGTCGAGCATATATGTGCCGGAATCACTGCCCAGATCACTGAGCAGCACTCTGTCGGATGAAACAACAGTTAGCAGCGCGTGGCGGCTTGAAACCTCCGGATCATCGATCTGGACATCACAATGGAAATCACGGCCGATAGAGATCTCCCGTTTATCGATCGCTGCTGTTTTTTCTTCGTGTCCGGGTAACCGTATTCTCAATCGCAATTTGGTGTTCATCCGCGGAACCTCCCTCGTCATTGATCCTGCCTGATCGACGCCATTTCTGTAATGCATTGACCGGCTCCAGTTCCGGGTAAACATACCGAGGCGCGTGGCAATCGTCAAGTGCCTGTATTTTCTCTACTCCATGAAATTATTTCCAGTATACCGATTATATAACGTTGCTTTCGTTGCCCGTTCATCATGACACACCGGTACCAATCCCATTCCAGCCTGAACATATGATGAGTTGACCGGCGAAGGTGACCCGGAAGGGTTATCTCCGGCTTTGAACCGGGGTAGCCTCGGGAATTGGAAAAAAACAGTTGCACTTAAAAAAAAAAATAGTTATAAAGATGTGCTGTCACGGAAGCGTGACTGATTCCCGGTAGCTCAATCGGCAGAGCGGGTGGCTGTTAACCACTAGGTTGGCGGTTCAAGTCCGTCCCGGGAAGCTAAACATGTCGATAGGCAGAACTTCTTCACTCAGGAGTTCTGCCTTTTTCTTTACACACGGCAATTTATACTCGATTTTCACGTCCGGGTGGTTAACATCGATCCGCTGGATGGGGGTAAAGGTCCGAACCGCAGATTACGCGGATGAATCGGATGCCGCTGATGGCGAGGTGCCGTTGCAGTGCGGATGGAATGGAATCATCGATACTCACGCCCTTTTTCCAAAAGTGTCTTGAGACAGACAACCATATATATAGTATCATCTCCTCGCCTTTCATAAGGTGCCGATTCTTTGAAGGTTTGTATTCTCGCTTGCCCCAAAGAATCGGGTTTTACTCAAACGTATTTAATCCTATAAAAGATCCCTTTGCCAATCAGACAGGAAAATGACTCCTCTCCATCTCCTATCTATCGAGCATCTTCTGTTTCTTCTCTTTAGTTTGAAATGCTTTCCCTATATCCATGATTATTAAAAATTATTTTGACACACTTTCCTCCGGAAAGATGGGAAATGTTTCCACTACACGAAACGGTATAGACTGGGTCAACTGCTATCCGGCATCACCCGGCATTTCCTCCTGATGACAGCAACCCCGCACAACGGCAAGGAAGCGGACTTTCAGTTGTTTCTGGCCCTTCTGGATGGAGACCGGTTCGAGGGCAAGTTCCGTGATGGCGTCCATCAGGTGGATGTATCTGACCTGATGCGGCGCATGGTGAAAGAGAACCTGCTCAAGTTTGATGGCTGTCCACTGTTCCCAGAACGGATCGCCAACACAGTGCCATACAAACTGACCGATGACGAAGCACGGTTGTATCGTGAAGTCACAGACTATGTCCGGGAGGAATTCAATTTGAACTCCCTGGAAGCCAGACGCCGTGCTGATGAGTTACAAAACCGGTTGGAGAACCGGATTGCGGAGTTGAACCGGGAGGCACAATTGTCTGCCCTGCCACCCGTGGCATTGGGCGGGTTCCTCATCGTGCCGATGGGATTGATTGCAGCCATGACGGATCGACCGGTTACAGGGATGATGACAGCCACTCACACGCAGGAATCTTCCGCCAGAGCGCGTGCCATTGTCATGGATATCGAACGCAGACTGGGTTATGAGCCGATCGATCGTGAACTGGAGCATGTCGGGTATGATATCGAGAGTCGCGATCCCCGATCCGGCCACCTGCGGTTCATCGAAGTCAAAGGGCGGATCAGTAGCGCTGAAACCATTACTGTTACCAAGAACGAGATCCTGTATTCCCTGAACAAACCGGATAACTACATCCTGGCCATCGTAGCGTTTCTGGATGGGGGAAAACATCAGGTGCATTACATCCGGAGACCATTCCAGCGGGAACCGGATTTCGGCGTGACCAGTGTGAACTACAATTTCTCGGAATTGGTGATGAACGGGGAGTCGCCTCGGTGATACTCGGCTTCGACATTGATCCGGGAACATGGTATATCACACAGAGAGTGTTTGTTTTCTAGAAAGTAACCCTCCTATCTCAGGAGTCAGACGATGGATTGGAAGAATTACATTACGGTTGACCCACTGGTGTGTCATGGCAGAGCCTGTTTCACGGGGACACGGATATTTGTATCGGTGATTCTGGATAATCTCTCGGCGGGAGTGCCCGAAGAAGAGATTCTGGCTGAGTATCCTCCGATATCTCGGGAGCATATCCGCGCATCGATCGCCTATGCTGCGGAGTTGGCCAGGGAGCAGATCATTTCTCTGTCAGCGTGATAACGGACTGGCATGAAATTCAAGACAGATCAAAATTTGCCACTGGATGTTGCCAATGTATTGCGGGAATCTGGGTTCGATGCCATATCTGTGACAGAGCAAGGTCTGAATGGCGCTCCAGATGCGATAATCGCTGAAGTGTGCCAGAGTGAATCCAGAACGTTGATCACGCTGGACACCGATTTTGCAGATATCCGCGCCTATCCTCTAGCAGATTATCCAGGAATAATCGTGCTCCGACTACAGAGACAGGACAAATATCATGTAATGCGAATCATTCGATCGCTTGTCTCCGTCATTCAGAAGAATGATATTGAAAACAAGCTATGGATCGTGGATGAAAAGAAGATTCGTGTCCGATATTGATAAGGTGCTGGAGCAAATCCCTCCCTTTCACACGGCAATCTCAAGCTCTTCGTAACTTGTACCAGCAGCGTGAATAGCGTCCGCGCGATTCATATCCAATGCTTCACGAAGCGTGACGCGAAGTGATTCAATCAACTCCGCGCGCGTGTCCTCCTGGCAATTTACGCCTGGAATTTCTTCAATCCAGCCGATCCACCAGCCAGACTCCT
This sequence comes from uncultured bacterium, assembly GCA_964512995.1. Lineage (GTDB taxonomy): Bacteria > CSSED10-310 > CSSED10-310 > CSSED10-310 > CSSED10-310 > CAZELM01. The sequence continues at coordinate 5,231 of CAZELM010000006.1, read as the reverse complement.
GCTTTACCACAGCCGTATATTTTCCCTTCATTGGATGCACCTCAATTCACCGCGCCCAGTTTAGCGTATCAACCGAGCGAGTGACACATAACGAATAAAAATTTCTCCAACACGAAGCTGCTGGAGAGATAATAGTTAAACGGCGCTCGTTTGGGTTTTGCTCCTGTTTCTCATTATCTTCACGATCAATATATGACAAATTTTCAACAATTTGGAATATGGTAACACCCACCGTCACCGCAACCCCATCCATTTCACTGTTACGTCGATTCAATTGGCAAAAGCGCAAAGAGTTAATCGATTGTACGTAGCAGGCGGAACCCGAGATCGAAGTCCCTGTCGGCCGGGGCAGTGTAGTTCCGATTCGCCGACCGACAATCGTACGCGATGCTGCTCCAACTACTCCCCCCCCCCGCAAAATCCGGGTCGAACCAGACGCTAGACCTGTATAATCGGTTACAGAGCTTGAAGGATAGGGTGCAGACACGTCCCAGCACCATTCACATACATTTCCATGCACGTCTTTCAGATTCCAAGGATTAGACAGTTTACTCCCAACCGGTGCTGTCGTTCCCTGAGCATTCGCACAATATACGCAATACTGCTCCAGCGTCGGATGGGTTCCGGATGCGCATGAACTTCAGTTCCCACTTGTGTAATTCGTCTCGTTACATGAAAAAGCGCTTGTCGTCCCTGCCCGGCACAAATACTCCCATTCCCCTTCACTTGGCAGCCGATACCCAATCGCATCAAAATTGCAATAGAAGTGTTCCGTCGTGTAGTTCGAGGACGTAATGGGATTCGTAAAACCCACATCCGAGTAATAACACCGCGTATACCCATTCTGCATGGACAGCAGGTTCGCAAACAGCACCGCTTCATACCAGGTGTTCCGCTGCACCGGATGGCTTATCGTTGGGCTATAGTCCGTAATAAGGATGGTTCGATGTCCAGTGTGCGCACAAGACGGAAGCCCACATTAATCATTCGAGCTTCTGGGGTGTTGTAGTTTCGATTGGCCGACCGAAAATCTGTTGGATAGTCGAACCAACACCCACCTCGAAATACACGAACCGAGCCTGATGGCAGTCCGGTATAATCAATTTGCGCTCCGGATGGATAATCTCCCCTTATATCCCAGCACCATTCCCAGACATTTCCATGGAAATCCTTCAAATTCAACGAATTTCCCAATTTACTTCCAACAGTTTCAGCGTTTCCGGGATTATTTGGGCAAAACACGCAATATTGCTCCAGCGTCGGCAGCACACCCAATGTGCAGGTCCTGCATGTCCCCGAGTTATAGTTTGTTTCAATGCACGAGAATGGACCCGTTGTCCCCGCACGACAGCAATATTCCCATTCACCCTCGGTGGCCAATCGATATCCATTGGAATTAAAATCACAGAAAAAGCTTCCTGTGAGGTAATTCGTCTGGTCAACCGGTATCATGAATTCTGAATCTTTGTAATAACACTGCGTATATCCATTTTGCATGGATAACAGATTGGCAAATAAAATCGCTTCATACCATGTGTTTCACTGCACTGGCTGATTCATTGTCGGACTGTAAGTTGTATTACTTGGATCATCGGGTAGCATGCTCTGAACAGCCTTGAGATCCGCCCACATCTGGCGAGATATTTCAGTTTCCATTACTACAATTCTGCGGCTGAGGGTATGAGTAAAAGGCGGAAATTCAGCTGTGTATCTGCACGCTTCCTCATTCGGAGCGCCTTGGGTAAAACTACCTGGCAGCACACATCGCATGTTGCCTACGATTTCATCCACAGAAAAGAGTGATCCGGCCTCGCAGACTGGAATTTCCGTTGGTGTCCCGGTCGGAGTCGGAGAGTCTGTTGGAGTTGGTGTGGGTATGTCTGTTGGTGTCCCGGTCGGAGTGGATGTGATCGTGGGAGTGAGTGGTTCGATATCCAGCGTGCGGACCAGCCGGAATCCCCGGTTGTTGTCACGAACTTCGGGGGAACTGCTATGACAGAATGCCGATCGGCAAAACTGCGAATAAAGATCCCATCCGCCTCCACGAAGGATCCGTGCCGTTCCACTGACCGGACCCGTATAATCCATCTGCGATCCCTCTGGATAGGGAGCAAACCAGTCCCAGCACCATTCGTATACATTTCCATGAATGTCTTTCAATCCCCACGGATTGGCTTCCTTTGTTCCGACAACCGCATTCTTACCGGAATTATTGGAGCAGAAGACACAATACACTTCCAGCACCGGCAAAGTACCCGGGGTACAGGAACCGCTTCCACAGTTTCCCGAGTTATAACTCGGTTCTTCACATGAATATACTCCGGTTGTCCCGGCACGACAGAAGTATTCCCATTCTCCTTCGGAGGGAAGCCGATATCCGTCCGCGTCAAAATCACAGTAATACGTTCCGGTTGTGTAGTTGGATGCATCCACGGGGTATTCGAAGGCTTCGTCCTTGTAATAACAGCAGGTATATCCATTTTCCAGAGACAACAAATTGGCATACAAGACGGCTTTGAACCACTCTACACCCTGAACAGGCCCGTTCATTCCCGGACTGTAGGTCAGGATACTGGGATCATTCGGCAAGGATGGCTGGGCACTTTGCAGATCAGCCCACATCTGTCGAGTGACTTCCGTTTCCATGACACAGATGTTACGTGTCAACTGATGGATGAACTGCGTCTCGTTGGTCATCCGGCATGCTTCCTCACCGGGAGATCCCTGAGTTAAACTTCCGGCTTCCACACAACGCATATTCCCGACGATATCGTCGACGGAATACAGTGATCCGGTTTCGCATTCGGGCGGACTCGTCGGTGTATTTGCAGGTGTTTCCGTGGGATTTGGCGTATTGGTCGATACCGGTGTTATTGTTCCCGGTGGGAGTTCATCATCAGCCAACCGAACGATACGGAATCCAATGTCGCTGCTGTGGTCGTCCGGACCGCAATTGGCCCGGTAGGCTGACCGGCATCCTCGTGCAATCCCGCTCCAAGCACCCCCACGTATCACCCGGGTACTTCCGGATGATGTTCCGGTATAGTCGGTCCTGAATCCTGTCGGATATGGTTCACACCAATCCCAGCAAAACTCCCATACATTCCCGTGAACATCATACAGGTTCCACGGGTTTGCCAGTTTGCTGCCCACGGGTGCGCATCCTGACGGATCATTCGGACAATATACACAATATTGCTCCAGGATCGGATGTGTTCCCAGTATGCAGTCAAAACAATTGTCACTGGTGTAGTCCGGGTCATCGCATGAAAACGGTCCGGTTGTTCCCGCTCGCGTGAAATATTCCCGTTCTCCTTCGAGCGGTAATCGATATCCATTCGCATTGAGATCGCAGTAAAACGGTCCGGTCGTATAATTCGATGACGTAATCGGATTCGTATATTCCGGATCTGTGAAATAGCATTGCGTAAAACCATTCTGAAGTGAAAGTAGGTTGCAGAACAAAACAGCTTCAAACCATGTATTGTTCTGCACAGGGTGAGATAAGGTCGGACTCCGATACGTAACGCTCGGATCGATCGGCAAGGTGGGTTGAGCCACTGCTAATGCCTCCCACATCCCACGTGTCACTTCCGTCTCTAAAACGGCAATGTTCCGGGTGAGTTGATGGGTAAATTGATGTTCATCCGTATAGCAGGATTCAGAGGTAGGCGCACCCTGGGTGAACGTTCCACCGGGTACACATCGCATGTTGCCGACGATTTCATCCACGGAATAAAGTGAACCAGCCATGCAAGCGGGAACTTCCGTTGGAGTCGGTGTTGGTGTGGGCTGTGGTGTCACATCACTCGCACAGACTCCCATCCCCAAAGCTTTGTAGAATATCGCCTGAGCATCCCCCGATGATATGACTCCATCACTATTACAATCAGCTGCACACCATTCATCATTCGATGGGATATATGATCCCAGTGCAATGTAAAATGCTATTTGCGCATCGCCGGAAGAAACAACACCGTCGTTGTTCACATCTCCCGTATGGGAAAGACACTGAGCCAAAATCAGTGGACACATCCACGCAGAAAACAATATCACCCCCCCCAAGATAACGATAGAAATGCTTTTCATACCAACCCCTCCCATCGGCTTGTCATTTCCATGAAGCATTTTTGACTGCTACCCTTGAAACAAACAGTAAATCAATGCATTGCGGATTTGGTCTTGTAAGTTTGATTCAGAATTAATATAGCAACTCTTCACCATCACCGCAACTCCAATCAGCATCACATGCGTAAGCCCTACCACCAATATTTTTGCAGGGAGTAATAGGTATGGACATCCGGTCAGAAAGAAAGATCGTTTTGTTCGGTGCCCCCACCCCTTTGCTAACCGCATTTCAATACATCAACCTGCTCCCATAATCCAAAACAAAATAAAGGACAGGTGTCTTCTATCCGTTCATTTACATTCCATTCACAGGAGGTATATTATGCACATACTCGACTTTTCTGTTTTGAAGTCCGCCGTCACGATGGAGATGGTCCTCAACCACACCAATGTGAAACTACGGAAACGCTGCAATTCTCTCGTTGGCTGCTGTCCCATTCACCATGGAGACAACAACACTGCTTTCAATGTATCGCTTTCTAAAAACCTGTGGGTCTGTTTTACCCATTGTCATTGTGGTGGGAGTGTCATTGATTTTGTCATCCATATGGAAGGGTTATCAAACGATTCCGCCGGCGCACGGCAGGCCGCTTTGCCGTTGCACCGCTGGTTCAATCCATCCACCGAATACCCGAAACCGCTCTCCCATCCACCCCACAACAACAAACCCCTGCCATTCGCACTTCATAACTCGATCCCTCCCACGCCTACCTGCAAAAGCGCGGGATCGATCCCTCTATCGCCAATTATTTCGGTATCGGATTCTACCACCAACCAGGAATCATGTCCGGCAGGATCGTCATTCCCATTCACAACCATGAAGGAAGACTGGTGGCGTATGCCGGTCGAGCAGTGACAGATCACTCCAATGGTAAATACCGCTTCCCAACCGGCTTCCGTAAATCCCTCATTCTGTATAACCTCCATCGTATAACTTCCCGTTCGATCATTGTGTTGGAAGGTTTTTTCGATGTGTTTCGTTTGCATCAACTTGGCTGCCCCAACACCGTCGCACTGACCATTCTTGCCAAAGCATTTAGAGGAGAATTAGTGCGACGTCCCATAAATTAGCTAAATAACGAGTGGTCGTCCATCGTATGTCC
>CAZELM010000005.1:141673-143492 GCA_964512995.1 uncultured bacterium | reverse complement strand
CAGTAGGTCCCATGGGCCCGATCTCGCCCTGAGGTCCGGCGGGTCCAGTAGGTCCCATGGGCCCGATCTCGCCCTGAGGTCCGGCGGGTCCAGTAGGTCCGACGGGCCCGATCTCGCCCTGAGGTCCGGCGGGTCCAGTAGGTCCCACGGGTCCAACCTCGCCCTGTGGTCCAGCGGGTCCTGTAGGTCCCACGGGTCCAATCTCACCCTGTGGTCCAGCGGGTCCGGTGGGTCCCATGGGTCCGATATCGCCTTGCGGTCCGGCGGGTCCAGTAGGTCCCATGGGTCCGATCTCACCTTGCGGTCCGGCAGGACCGACCAATCCGGTGGGATTGCCAACCCAATCTCCGGCTGCATTGATCACCATGCCATATCCGTGAATGGTGACGCTTTGCGGATGAATCGGCTGGTTGTATACGTCCTGAGCATTAAATGCCTGACCGATACTGGTGAGCTGTTGGCGTGGGGAAAGTGTTTCTTCTTCTACTGTGATCTCCAGCCAGACGGCTCCATCAAAAGAGAGTGTGATCTCGTTCGTTGTGCCAAGACTGACCTGAAACAATCCCTGCTGTACCGGCACCATGATCATTTCGTTCCACAGCATAGCGCCGTCCGTTTCCTGATCAAACAATCGGAATGTGATTGAATAGACTCCATCGAGCGGATTACCGGTACTATCATACAGATAACCCTGATAGTTGATTTCATGAGGAATAGCGCTCATCGTGATTCCAGAGAACACTAAGATGAACACGAGACCAATCGATTTTCTTGAAAAATACATAATTACCTCCAACATGTTCGTTCCGGTATTCCGGGTATCTTGCAGATTGCCATTAATTGCTGTAATAAAGCAGTTCCCCCTGTTCATAATAGACTATATACTAATTCTGATTTTCTTAGAAGTCCAAGAGGGTGTTGATAACATTTTTTCTGGTGTTCCCGATGCATTTATATGTCAGACAAAACAGGTGCGTGCAGATTCCTTCTTTACCCTCTCCCGCCGGGAAGAGGGTCGCCGGCTGATCCAGTATGGATCAACCCATCAATATGGCCGGCGGGGTGAGGGGAGACAAGCCCAAGCCGATGAAATTGTGTCACCGGGTCGGGTACCTCTAATGACAGACAACCTCCACCAGAACTGTTAATTTCCCTCCTGTGCTCGACGATTGACTCTGGCTGATCTCGAGTGTACCGGCATTCATACGAAGCTGGATACTGCTGCCGTTGGGTCGGGAGATATAACTGATCAATTCCCCTCCCTGAGCCCATCCACTGACGTGTGCGAGCATACCCCGGTTATTGCTGTCTCCCGTGTCATCTTCATAAAGGGCATTCACAAAGGCTGAAAAACCATAGTACATGCTCATGGAGAGACCGGTGCTGTACCATTGTCCGGCTACCGGATCTTCATACGATCGGATGATCCGTCGAACAGCTCCCATGCTCGTTCGCTGTATGGAATCCCCGGCAACATCGAGCCGGTGAGTCGGAGATTGAACACCAAGACCCAGATTCCCATTGGAATTGTCATAATATACGTTAGCGCCACCCGGCGTCCCGTTATTGTTATAAACGATCTGCTTATTGGAGCCAGCCACGGGTCCGGCTGGTCCCGTAATGCCTTGGATTCCTTGTGGTCCAGTGGGTCCGGTGATCCCTTGGATTCCTTGTGGCCCGGTGGGTCCGGTGATGCCCTGAATCCCCTGTGGTCCCTGCGGTCCGGTGGGTCCGGTGATGCCCTGAATCCCTTGTGGTCCCTGTGGTCCGGTGGGTCCGGTGATGCCCTGAATCCCCTGTGGTCCCTGCGGTCCGGTGG
>CAZELM010000005.1:139497-141573 GCA_964512995.1 uncultured bacterium | reverse complement strand
CCTGAATCCCCTGTGGTCCCTGCGGTCCGGTGGGTCCGGTGATGCCCTGAATCCCTTGTGGTCCCTGTGGTCCGGTGGGTCCGGTGATGCCCTGAATCCCCTGTGGTCCCTGCGGTCCAGTCGGCCCGGTGATGCCCTGAATCCCCTGTGGTCCCTGCGGTCCAGTCGGCCCGGTTGAACCCTGGGGGCCGATCAATCCGCTGGGATTGCCGACCCATTCTCCGGAGGCATTGATAACTTCTCCAATATCATCAATGCTGAGACTTCTTGGATGGATGTCCTGGCCTGAAACGTCGATCGCATGAAATGCATGGCTGACTCCGGTAAATGGCTGCCGGGGAACCAATGTTTCTCCGTCAACCGTGATCTGGAGCCATAATGATTGGTTGAAATCCAGTCCCAATGGCGAGACATGACCCAATCTTGCAGAAAACAATCCGTGATCAACAGTCAATCCAGTATGTGTTTCTGTCCAGAGCGCAGATCCTTCTGATTCTACATTGAAAAGGGAGAAAGAAATGTCGTAGTCTCCCGTTAAGGGATTTTCGTTTCCATCGAATAATTGACCCTGGTAGTTGATTTCCAGGGAAACATCCGCAGCGACGGTTAATACGGTCATCATCAAGATGAAACAGATGGTCGTGAACATTCGATAATTCATATGTGATTCCTCCGGTTTTTGGACCAGGTGATCCTATCGACACCTGACAGCGTTACCAATTAGTGTGATCGACCGCTTCGCTTTCCGAAAGATCGATCATCTCGTTATTATAAATGCTTGCCTGTCAATCGCTCGTGCAACGGCGTGGGTTACCAGGGCTGGTACTGATTGATTTTGTATTGCACTCAGCCCTGGCTTTATGGAAGCAGAACGAGCACGGGATGACTACCGGCCGTAGATATGGCCTCCGATACTGACTTGGCCACCTCCGGGTAAATCGTTCCGGTCGTGAGCCTGGTTTGTGCCAAATGATCGATAATCATAGACATGTGGTGCCCAGGAGTCCCGTCGCAATCCGAATCCAATCAGTTCAGCACTCGTATTTTCGCCAATGGAGTCATTGCCGTAGGAACAATCCCAATAAAACGTCGGCCAGCCGCCCAGACGGATTCTGTTTTGTGATCCCCCGACGCTATTCAAGCGCCATTTATGAGTTCCACAATAATTGTGATCGTAATTGTTGACCAATTTTCCAGGTTCATCAGCTCCGGAAATATATTCCAAAGGATACGCTGATCCGGTTTGATAGAAGGCAAGCAATGCATTGCGGGAAGGCAACGACAGCCGCGTATAATAGCCGTTCTGGGATTTCAGCAATAATTCGGAAACCGGTAAGTTGTTGAATGATCGGTATTTGGCACCTTCCCAGTCCGCATCCAGATCGGTATCGCGGTACAATGCATCCGTGGTCCAGTAGGTGGCATTATAATCAAACACCTGATCATAATTCCCCGGCGCTTTGAGTAACAGGGTCCACCCGCCACCTTCTGTCGTCATATCGCAATAGACCTGAAATGGTGCAACTCCAACTTCTCCATCCGGGTCGATCCAATAGATACCATTTCCTGTGGAAAAGCCATCATCTATGATCTGCTTACAGCTTAGTCCGGCAGTATCGGATGACGATCCGTTCTGCATTTTGTATAAGGATGTCCATTGAATACCATTGCAGATCTGGAGTTGGCTGTTTCGCCATCTCAGTGTGCCTGCCTTGGATGGATTACAGGTTGTGTCGTCGTCTGCGAGTTGGATACCGCCAGCAACCTGCAATGCGGTTTGTGGTGTGCTCGTTTTGATACCGATATTGCCGGTGACATTGTCGTAATAGGCACTGGTTCCTCCGGATTCACCATCATTGTTATAGATGAGCTGCTGATTTGCCCCTCCAATAGGTCCGGCAGGTCCGGTCGATCCTGGAATGCCCTGGATACCCTGAACCCCCTGTGGTCCCTGCGGTCCGGTGGGTCCAGTAATGCCCTGAACCCCCTGTGGTCCCTGCGGTCCGGTGGGTCCTGTGATGCCCTGAACCCCCTGTGGTCCCTGCGGTCCGGTGGGTCCAGTAATGCCCTGAACCC
>CAZELM010000005.1:109878-139397 GCA_964512995.1 uncultured bacterium | reverse complement strand
ACCCCCTGTGGTCCCTGCGGTCCGGTGGGTCCAGTAATGCCCTGAACCCCCTGTGTTCCCTGTGGTCCGGTGGGTCCGGTAATGCCCTGAACCCCCTGTGGTCCCTGCTGTCCGGTGGGTCCTGTGATGCCCTGAACCCCCTGCGGTCCCTGCTGTCCCTGCGGTCCGGTGGGTCCGGTAATGCCCTGAACCCCTTGTGGTCCCTGCGGTCCGGTGGGTCCCGTGATGCCCTGAATCCCCTGTGGTCCCTGCGGTCCGGTGGGTCCCGTGATGCCCTGAACCCCCTGCGGTCCCTGCGGTCCGGTGGGTCCTGTGATGCCCTGAACCCCCTGCGGTCCCTGCGGTCCGGTGGGTCCTGTGATGCCCTGAACACCCTGCGGTCCCTGCGGTCCGGTGGGTCCGGTTGCGCCTTCAGGTCCGATCAATCCGGTTGGATTGCCAACCCATTCTCCCAATGCATTGATGACTTCCCCTGCTCCCAGAATACTCACGCTTTGAGGATGAATATCTCGCCCGGAAACATCTTCGGCAGATTCAGCGAGTATGGCTTGCGCTACGCTGGACAATTTCTGACGTGGGATCAATACCTCTTCCTGAATTTCAATCTGTAGCCATCGGTCGTTATCAAAAGTGATAGAGAGCGGATTGACCGATCCGAGCATGACATTCCATAGTCCATCGGTAACATGGACGGAATCTTGCGTTTCTGACCATAGCAGAACTCCGTCGGTTTCGGCATCGTAAATTCGGAAGGTAAATGACAAGATGTCAGTAACCGGTGAACCATCCCCATTCAGGAGCTGTCCCTGGTAGTTGATTTCATGCGGGATTGCTCCCCAGACAGTATTGAATAAAAATAGAATAAATAACATTCCGATGAGTTTTTTCATGATTCCCCTCCGTTTTGAACTGGGTTCCTTGTTTACGTCTTAATTATACCAGGATATTTTCCGGAGTAGAGAGTGAGATGGATAAAATGTTATCTGGGAAATGCCCTGAAGTGCGATGCAGGTTGAATGCTCGCCGATGATGCTCTTGTTTTGCTTTTTATAGATAATATTTACTATGATCAGGCTGAAAGGCTCTCTGGCCGAAATCGACATGTCATCATGATAGTGAGGCAGGAAGTGAATGAAAAGATTGATTGTTGGAAACTGCTTGCTATTGGATGTGTATTTGTGCAATGAATGGAGCTATGAAACAAGGATAGTGAGTTACAGAAAAAAAGAGCGGAATTCATGTGCTTATAAATTGATTGTTTAGAGTTGTCAATATTTGTCATCACGTAATATGATTATAGAAGGGAAAGGAGATATATTATGCTGTTTCATAGGATGAACCGGGTTTTGTTTACCGTGCTGATGGGATGTTGGGTGTTCTGTACATTACCAATATTTGCCGGTGCGCCAGCCGTTGCGGATATTCAGAATCCGCATCAATCAGATCTTTTGCGATTCATGAGCGATACGGGATCATCTCTATCTCAGAAAGCAGACGCGAAATCGCCGACGAATAAATCCAAGGATATGGGTGGACCGGATGCGCATGGATATGTTTATCTGGACTCGATGGAACCCGATGGTCCTGTATATTCATGGGTGGATATCACGGCGACCGGGAATGCAGTCTCCGGGTTGTTGGATGACAGCTCTGCCGGACCATTTGATCTCGGATTCGAGATGCCGTTTTATGGGGAATATAAAACGCAATTTTACATCAGCTCCAATGGATTTATTTCATTATCTGCAGCAAGCAGTGCCTTTGATAATCAGTGTGGATTGCCGGATCTGGATAGTCCCAATGATATCATCGCGCTGATGTGGGATGACCTGAATCCGTTACCAACGCAGGATGTTGCCTACTACCAGTTTTTTGAGTCTCATCCCCAGTTCGGAATGTGCATGGTGATATTATTCAAAGACTGGCATCATTATTCAGCGGAGCATTTATCTGCTGGAACATGGGAAGTGATTCTCATGCCTGCAGGGGATATTTTGATTCAGTTTCAGGATGTGGGTGTTGAAACCGGTGCAGGTTCAACAACAGGAATTGAAAGCAGGCTGGGAGATATGGGCTTGACTTATGCCTGCAATACGCCGGATTCCCTTATGTCTGAAACAGCGGTTCTGTTTCGGATTGAACCTGGTATCTACTTGAATCCTTCGGAAGTTGAATCGTCAATCTGCCGTGGAGAATCATTCCAGCATCAATTTTCGGTCATCAATCTGACTGGTTCTTCAACGGCTATCGAACTTGGTGTTGAAGTCCCGGAGGGCTGGATTATCGATTTGCCGGCTTCTATCGGTCCGATCGGGAATTGGGAAAAGCAAACGTTTGTAGCCACGTTTACCGCTCCATCGGAAGTGGGGCATGAATCTATCACGATGACTGCCACGAGTGTAAATTCGCCAATCTACCAGGATAACACGACACTGACTGTCGCTGTCGATATCATCAATATCATTGATGGAACACCCATGATCAGACCACGGGGTGATCATACGGTTGTCAATGGGGGTGATGGCTATTTATATGTATTTGGCGGAACGGATTCCGGATTCGAAGGGATCCAGCAGGTCGACCGCTTCGATCCGATGTTGAATGTATGGACCACGGTATCCCAGTGGGAATCGCCTCTGAGTGTTCTTGATGCCGGTGTGATCGATGGGATCATCATCATTCCGGGTGGTTTTGATGGTATGGAAGCGGATGACACAACCCATACTTATGATATCCGAAATAACATATGGGGAACGACCTATCCGGCACCCAGTGCTCTGGTGGGTTATTCCGTGGCAGTGGGGGAGTCCGGCTTATATCGCTTGGGAGGTTCACCGGATACATCACATCAACCCCAGAATCATCTCGCATTTCTTGAACCCGATACCGGTTGGACATTGCTGGCGTCATGCAATCATCCCAGAATGTGGAGTCATTTCGGCCGGATCGGTGATTATTTGTATGCAGCAGGTGGATATAACGGATTGAATGGCATCGTCGCCTCGGAACGATACGATATTGTGAATAATGTATGGAGCGATGACGCGATGGCAGATATGCCCCAACCGATATGGGGAGGTGCCAGTGAAATATACAATGGTCAGCTCATGGTTTTTGGCGGGATCGACACTGCCGGAGAGTTTTCATCATTGATATTCTGTTACGACCCGGAAACGGATACCTGGACCACGCTGGATCTTCAGTTGAGCGAAGCAAGAAACCGGCTTCAGGCTGCAGAAGCCAATGGATCAGTTTATATTCTGGGTGGTTGGAACCCATCGTTTGTTCCGCACGAAAATAATGATGTTTATCGATTCTGTGAACCGCCTGAGCCGACGCCACCACCCGCTCAAATCGTGATCACTCCTTCGAGTCTGATCGACCAGGTGTGTTTCCAGCATCAATATGAAGTGGTGTTTACCGTGGGGAATGAGACGGATCACGATGAAACACTGGATGTCGCTTATGACTCGATCTGGAGAGTCTCGGGACCGTCTCAGATCGGTCCTGTGCCCGCTCATGGATCGGTTGACTTCAGTGCAATGATTACGGCTCAGACTCAGGAAGAGACAGCGATTCGTGTGACCGTCACCAGCACGCAGGATCCCGGTCTAACGGCCGCCTCATATATCACGCTCAGAGGAGTGACCGAATACTGGGAGTTTGAATCCGACATGAATGCGACACGACAGGGAGCGCCTGTAGTGAGTTACGACAACTTCCTATATGTTCTGGGTGGGTCACAGGAATCCAACACTATGGAGCGGTATAATCCTGGGACAGATACCTGGACCTCTGTGATGTTGCCGGAAAGTTTCCCGGAGTATCCAAACAGTGCTGCGGAAGTGAATGGCCACATCTATGTGATGAGCGACGCAGTCACACCTCCCGGCCGATTGCTTTATGATTATGATATCGAACAGAATTTATGGACAATGCATCCCTTACCGGATGCCTCTCCTCGCGTGCCGGATTTGTGGGCACCCTGTCTCGTCGGACTGAATGGATTTTTATATGTCATCGGAGGTGGCATCAATCCGGGCAGCGGCGACTCGGTGGGGACATTCCGATATGATCCCGCCTTGGATCGATGGGAGCAATTGGCGGATATGAACCAGGAGCGTGCGTTTTTCAGTGCATGGGTTTATCAGGATATGGTTTATGTGGCGGGTGGACTGGATTCTACAAACACAGTATTGAGTCATACTGAGGTTTATGATCCAGCCAATAACATGTGGATATCGGATCCGCTCATTTTCCCTCCTTTACCCAATGGATTATGGGGAATGGCGAACGCCATCGTGGACGATAAATTTATCATGGCCTGCGGGTTCAGCATCGATCCGGTTGCGGATGTCTGGTTTTTCGATCCCATGAACAGGATATGGTATTCAGCGGCGTCGGCATTATCGGCCGTATATCGTGTTCGAGGGGATGCGATCGGGGATGATTTCTACGTGGTTGGCGGCGATGTGGGAGGATACAGTGCGACAAATAAAACCCAGCATCTCCTGATCTGTGAACCAGTGCCGACCGAAACACCGATTCCGACCGATACGCCTGTCGTCACAAGCACGCCAACTCCGCCTCCACCAACATCCACACCAACCGAGACACCAACCGAAGCTCCCACCGACACACCGGTTCCGACCGATACGCCGCTTCCAACCCTGACACCGACTCCTTCATTTACACCCATCACACCGACATCCACCTTCACGCCACCGCCAACACTGACACCCACCCCAACGAATACAAGCACGCGAACACCGACCATGACGCCTCCACCACCGACATCAACCCCCACCATCACTCCCACCGCAACCCCAACGATTCCGCCCAAGGGGATGCAACTGATACTGAATGGTGATTCCTTTACCTATCGCGATCGATTCTATCTCCATTATTACATGCATAATCCCGAAACAACGGCTTACAGCGCCGATGTTTACATTCTGCTGGATGTGTACGGCACCTTCTGGTGCTGGCCGAGCTGGATCCAACTGGACGATGGATTGGATCTCAAACGAAACATTTCTGTAGCCCCCCAATCCAGTTATCATGAAATCGTGTTGGATTTCATCTGGCCGGAAACCGACAGCAGAGCATCCGGGATTTATATGTATGGTGCGTTATTCGAGCCGGGCACACTGGATATCGATACATTGATAGGCGAGATCCAGGTGGTGACATTCGATTATTATTGATCGGTTTGAACGGTCCCTGATTCAGGGATCGTTTCCGGTTTTTTATCAGAACCCATTATCCCGGTTCAGTGCCGGGTTAATGGGTTCTTTCGTTGTGGAGCCAGTGTTTTAACCGGTCAAGACCTTCATGAATGGTAACCTGAGGCTGATATCCCAGTTCGCATTTAGCAGCGGAGATATCGAACCAGTGGGCCGTTGACAATTCTTTTGCCAGAAATCGTGTCATCATCGGTTCTTCTGATTTTCGCAGCAGGTGATAAGTCATCTCGGTTATCCATCCAACCCATCGAGCAAGTTTTGCTGGAATATGACGTGTCACGGGCGGGATATCCGCTGTTTCCAGTATCTGATTCACGAGTTCCCATAATGGAATCGGTTCATCATTTGTAATGAAGTATGCTTTACCGCTGATGATCGCTCCCGGTGCGAGTCGATCGACCGCTAATAAATGGGCATGAACCGCATTGTCGATATAGATCGAATCCACGCGATTCCGGCCGTTTCCGATGATCCGCAGGTGCCCTGAACGGCCTCGCTGGATGATCCGTGGGATCAGATTGGTATCTCCCGGCCCCCAGATCAGATGGGGTCGCAGAGCGATCGTTGCCAGACTGGCACTGTTGGAAGCTAATACAAGTCGTTCTGCGTGTGCTTTGGTGGCGGGATAATGGGTGTCATAGTGGGCGGGATATGGAACAGATTCATCGGCTCCCTCCATGTCGCTGCCATCAAACACAACACTCGGTGAACTCGTATAGATGAGTCTGGAGATCTTCAGTTTTCTGCACGTTTCGATTATGTTTTCGGTGCCAATGACATTGGTTCGATGATACTCGTCATATGATCCCCATACGCCGGTTTTGGCGGCAGTATGGATGATGATCTGACACCCCTGTGCTGCCAGCATCACATGTTCCCGATGGGCGAGATCACCCTGAATGTGTTCGATCCCCAGCCCTTCAAGCTCGGGATGGGTATTACGGGAGAAGCTGACAATCGAATCGCCCCGCACAGCGAGTGCTTGTGCGATGGCCTTTCCCAGAAACCCCCCCCCGCCGGTTACCAGTATTTTCATGACAATCGCTCCTTCGCCCAGACGGCCAGTTTCTCGCGGAATATTTTGGAGTTATGCCGGATGTCAACCGGAAATCCCGGATGAAACAGAAACGTATCGATGCGCCGTGTGTGATTGTATTGTTGAGCGAGTGTCAGCAACTCCTCCCGGATTTTATAATGATCTCTATGCGAGACTCCTTTTTCCAACTCGATGCATATCACGGGAGTCATGATACCGTCTCGATAGACACCGGCCAGCGCGGAGCGGTAGACATGCGGATGACTGTTGAACACCCCTTCACAACAGATGGTGAAATAGATCCGGTCGGGTGCCACGACACGGTGGGATTTGCGACCACAGAACCATAGCCGATGTTGGGCGTCCAGGTATCCAAGGTCGCCCATCCGATGAAAGAAGTCTGTTTTTCCGGGGATGATGATCTTGGCCAATCGGTTCGAATCCGGCCGATTATGATACGATCGCGTCACAACAGGTCCACATACCGCTATCTCTCCGATGGTATCCTGTGGGAGTTGCAGATCGTCAGACCATTCGGGAATCGGCTCGTCGGAGATTGTGATGATCCGGAGATCGATCCCCTGGAGAGGATACCCCAAGCAGATACCATGACCCCGGTCGGTCAGATGTTGCGTCTCCCCCAACACAGTGCCACTGTCGATCGATGCCAATGGCATGGCTTCGGTGGCACCATATCCCGAATGGACATGCGTCCCCGGATTCAGGCAGCGGGTGAATCGTTTCATGATCGATGGATGCACTGGAGCACCAGCGGCAATGACTCGCCGGAGTGTCGGGAACAGAATGCCGTGTGCCTCGACATAGCGGCCCATGGCATTCAGTAAAGCGGGTGAGCCGAACATGTTGGTCGGGCCGAAATCATCGATTGCCTGATGAATTTTCCGGGGGTTGACCATTGCCGGCCGGGTGGCATCCATATCCGGAATGATGGCGGTCATCCCCAGTGCCGGAGCAAACAGGGCGAACAGAGGAAATGTACACAGATCGATTTCTCCCGGTTCGATGTGATAGGCGTTTCGTATGGCTGTGACTTGAGCGGAAAAAATGCCATGCGTATAGATCGCTCCCTTGGGAACACCGGTGCTGCCACTCGTGAAATTGATCGCTGCGATGTCGGTGGATCGAAACCGGTCATCCGGATCAGGCCGTGAAAGGTCGAAGAATGGTGTATTTTCCCCACTTCGTCGGATCCGGTGAAGTGTCAGTCCGGACCATGCCCATCGTTTTCCGACGGTGATCAACCGCCGGATCGTCCGTTTTCCCCATCCGAACAGAATCCGTGCGATATGGGCGTGAGGGATGCCGGCGAACGCCTCCGGTTCAGATTCCTCAAAGCAGATTTTCAGCTTTTTTATCCCCATTCCTGGATCCACCATGATCGGGATGATGCCGGTTTTTAAAAAAGCGAATGTCAGCGCAAACAACTCCAGACTGGGCTTGACCATCAATACCGTGCGCATTCCTGGAGTGAACCCGGATTTGATCAGGCCATGACCGATCCGGTTTGTTTCATCCTCCAGTTGCCGGAACGTGTAATGGCAATATCGCATCCGGCCGGATGAATCCGTTCCATTTGGAAAGACGACGGCGGCTTGATAGGGTTTTCGGTCCGCCATCAGAGTCAGGTAAGTGGACACATTGGTGAAGGATGGGACTCCGGTGTGTGGACGATCCGGTGTATCGTCCTGGAGTGGATGATCGGCTGTCGGATTAGTCATGGCTGATGGGATGTCTCCGGATGAATTCCGGTATCAGATCGGAGATCGGCTCCCATGCATCTTCCAGGATATAATGACCGGCATCGGCAAAATAGTGGAATTCGGCATTCGGGAACCGGTTGTGCCATTCATCATAAAAATGCCGGTCGAACACAAAATCCCGGCCTCCCCAGAAAACGATCATGGGAGTATCCCGGAACTGATCAATCCCTGCAGACACGGAAGATACCAGGGAATATGCACGGTCTCCCGGTTTCAATGGGATATCCTGAACGAACCGTAATGTGGCGATGCGGTTTTTCCAGGAGTTATAGGGCAGCAGGTACATGGCTCGGACATCCCTGGACATGGGATTCCGGGTACAGCATACATACGAAGCGCCTCGGGCAAATGCATTCATCCCCAGAATCAGGAACTTGCCCAGGGAACTCCGGGCGAATGCCAATGCGGCCGGGAACGATTTGGTGGTCGGAAGCAGAAAGGCGGAGGTATTCATGATGATCAGCCGACGGATACGCTCCGGGTACCGGACCGCATAGGCCATGCCGATCATCCCACCCCAGTCGTGGAGCACCAGTGTGATATTGCGATCGATGCGCAGTTGATCCAGAAAATCCGTCAGATCGGATACGCGCCGCTCCAACGTATAATCATAATGCCGATCATCGGGTTTGGCTGAGAATCCGCATCCGATATGATCGGGAGCGATCGTGCGGTTGTTGGGGGAAAGCAGCGCGATCAGGTTTCGATAGTAGAACGACCACGTCGGGTTCCCGTGGAGCATGACGATCGGGTCACCGGCTCCTTCGTCGATATAGTGATAATCCAGCCCATTGACTGTGAGATAACGGCCCTGAAATGGATACAGATTTCGCATGGCTACCACTCGATTCCCAGCATCATGCAGTTCAGACCGCTGCCGATCCCCAGAAATCCGACGCGGTGGCCTTTCATCAAAAAGCCACGTTCCTCCGCCAATGCAGCGGTGATGGGCAATGAAACGGTGCCGATGTTTCCCAGAAACGGAAACGTGGGGAAATCTCTGGTTTCCGGGATATCAATGGCTTTCAGGATCGTGTTCCGATGTCCCGCTCCAACCTGGTGAGTGATCACCCGGTCGACATCCCGGCGATCCCATGCCATTTCTTTCAGGAACGCGGTCCATGTTGAAGTGCCCAGGATGATCCCCTCCTTGAATATCGATACGGAATCCGTGGACATGAATGGCTGGAACGTATGCGGCTGGCCGGTGGATTCCATTCCCCAGCAGCAGAGAAGATGATGTTGGGGAGCCGCCTGAGCCACTCCACCCAGTACCTTCCGGCGTTGATGATCGCTGTTTTTCCCATCGGTTATCAGCACTGCAACGGCTCCCGAACCACCGGTCAATGTGGCCAGAGAGTATCGGTAGAAGTCCATATTCCCCGCATCGATCAAGCGCTGGATCATGACTTCGGTAATGTCGCGGGCCGTTTCACAGCTCACGACCAGGCCAGCCCGGATCTGTCCCAGTTCGATCCGGTTTCCGATATCGATGATGCCATTGATCACGCCCAGGCAGGCATTGGAGAGATCGAACACATGCGCGTTCGGGTGTATGCCCAGGCCGGCAGCGACATGACAGGCGGTTGCCGGCTCGAAGTGGTCCCGGCATACGCCCGTGTAGATAAGAGCTTCGATGTTCATCGGATCAAAATCAGCGATCTCCAATGCGTTGCGTGCAGCGAGCGTAGCGCCTTCGGATACCCGGAACGATTCCGGCCACCATCGCCGTTCTTCGATACCGGTCAACGCTTTCAGTTGCCCTTTCGGGATGTGCAGCTTTCGATACAGCGGCTCCAGTTGCGCTTCAATATCGTCCGATGTCACCACCTGCGGTGCCAACTCGTAGCCGATCGATGCAATATAGACGTTTGAGTATTTCATATTATCCCATCGTCAAGGTCAGATCTGTCATTTTATAGATCACTCTGCCATCCACTGCAAGAAATCCGTCTGCTTTGATCCGTTTCCGGACATCGTCGCGTTCTTTGATGTGAACCTGAACGATTACCGTGTGGTCACTCGGGATAACCTGACCCCGGTATATCCACTCGAGCGGTGTATCGGATGCAGCGGAAAAGGATCGAAGCGATGCGTCGGTCCAGCGATCCAGAGCCACGATTTTCAGCAGTTGAATGGCCGCTTCGATTCCCAGAGAGCCTGGCCATACCGGATCCTGATAAAAATGAGCCTTGAAAAACCATTCCTCCGGATCGATTGTTTTCTCTCCGGCCACGAATCCCAGCCCGAAAGGTCCGCCATCCCGCTGATAACAGGAGATGGAATCGATCATGCACAACTGGCGGGTGGGTAATCCCCGGTTCCTGGGATAATGGAAAGAGAGATCATGCGGCAGCTTCGATGGATCGGGCGTAACCAGCTCGATATCCCGCATTCCTTTTTGATCCCGCAAAGCGATCTTGGAGAAAAATCCGAAGTAGGTATCTCCCGTAAATACCGGCTCCCGATCACTGTCCATTACCCTGAAATCATAATGCTGGATGATCATGCCAGCGGATGTGGAGATCCGGGTGGAAGTCACCTGGGTCGTTAATGTTCCGATGTCCGGTTCAATTGTTCGATGCTGGATTGCAGTGCCTCCAAGGTTTCGGAAGGACAGATCGATTGGCGATGTCAACGCCGATCCCATATAGGCCGCAAACCATCCGCACGGCTGGAGCGCGATTTCCAGGAGCACGGCATATGGCATTCCCATGTGCCCATTGGCCGCAAAATACCACTCCGTGTCCGGAACATCGTATTCCGCGATGATGGTGCCGTTGGATTTCATCCGCCACGGTTCCGCTTCGATGGAAACGATCCGGTCCAGAAACTGATAAGGAGGGCCGGGAAGTCTTGCGATCACGCGGTCTGAATCGAACACCCGGTAAGGCTCCCCGAATGCATCCGATGGCTTGCCGATCGCAAAAGCCAGGATCCGGTCCCGATCGTAAAGGGGTCGGATTGGAATCCGGTGTGTTTTTCTGGGGAGTTCCATCGTCTGTGATGAGATGTTCCGCCACATCGTCTGGATGGTGTCACAGTCTAATCCATTGACCTGCAGCGACATGTTGGTGATTTCCACAATGGCCTTGCCATCCGCATACATGATCGCATCCGCTATGGAGTATGGGACGGGATTATAGCCGATCTCC
This sequence comes from uncultured bacterium, assembly GCA_964512995.1. Taxonomy (GTDB): domain Bacteria; phylum CSSED10-310; class CSSED10-310; order CSSED10-310; family CSSED10-310; genus CAZELM01. The sequence continues at coordinate 128,179 of CAZELM010000005.1, read as the reverse complement.
TTGATAATGACTTCGTAGACTGCTTTCCGGGTAGTCGGAATGACCTGACCGCGGCATTTTAACCGGCCCTTGATTCCCGGAACCGGCTCCCATGTGATCCGATCGTGCTCTCCAACCCAGCCCATCCGAAGCAGAAATATTCGAAAGGTATGCAGACAGCATTCATACATCAGCGTGCCAGGCATCACGTGATCATCCACGAAATGGCATTTCAGGAACCAGTCATCGTGATGAATGTCCATCTCGCTTCGGATGATCCCCAATCCGTATCTCCCGCCGGCTGGATCCAGATGGAGAATCCGATCGATCAGCGATAATCGGCCGCCCGGTAACCGATCGGGATTTTTCAACGGGAGACGGTCAAAGACAGCTCCAAAACATGCGCCCAGCCGGCCATGCCGCAACGATGCCAGTTGTTCGTCCGAAAATGATTCGACGGCTGGCGGAGCCAGTTGGATCCAATCCACGGGCTTGCTCCCGGCAACCGGCATTTGTTCGATATTGGGATGTACGATTCCTTTTCCCATATTGAGTTCGTCGGGAGTGAAAAATCCGGCGCATCCATTCTGCATGGTCAGGAATGGTTCCCCATTCACGGTGGCATCGAATCGGAAATGAAACAGGAAGGTGTCTCCCTGTTTAAAAAATTCGTCAATGAAGATGTGATATCGGATGATGTCACCGACAGCGGGTAAGGGCCGATGAAATGTGACCACCGCATCCAGAAGCCGGTAAAATGCGAGTCCTTTCGTTCTCAGATCGATTCCGAGATAACCGGACAGAAACAGGTCTGCCTGTCCGGCTTCCACCGCGATGCACGTCGGGATACGGCCGCCATCCAAGTACCAGATATTCGGAGTTATATCGTGTTCCGTGATGACTTCTCCCGAACCCAGTGATAACGGATTGCCTTTGACAGATAAAATCCGGTCCACCAGCATCAACGGCTCGTCCGGAAGCCGAACCCGGCTCGGAAACCGGTCGATCTCGGCGTAATTCGGTCCCAGCACCGACGAGATACGCCCTCGCGCAAATTCAAGACACTGCTCGCGGGTCAGGGACGGAGTTTTCGGGCGGATCTGTACGGATGATGGCGCGGTTTCGACCGGATCACCCGAATCGGTTTCCGGTGGAGTGGTATTGTCCGCTAGGTGCCGATGCTGCGCGGTCAGCAGGTGAATCATGGACTGCATCATCGACCGGGAAGCAGTCAGATATGCGTCGTGAGTGCTCATCTGAGCCGCCGTCGTTTTTATCATCTGCTCCGTCAACTGATGGATCCAGGGCGCAGATTCATGGCTGGGCTGACCGGAAGCGGGAAGGATGGGGTGATGTTTGGGTGATGCAGGTGGATTGGCGGATGGCGTTAGCGCCGTTTCCCGTCTGGATTGCTCCTTCGATGGCTGTTTTCCTATGGATGGGCTGGATGAGACCGGAATGTTGGAAGGCAGTCGTGGGAGATCGAGTGTCGGCAGGCGCGATTCAAACGTCGGTCTGATCGGGGGAGCGGGTTGTGGAGCGCTTGCCGGAGATTGGATCGCTCCAAACAGGGGTCGAATATCGATCGGAATCCGTCGGCTGATCAGATCGGCCAGAAGACGGAGCAACGACCCGGGGGTTTCCCGTCCCTGGTCAGCCAGAGAAACCGCGAAGGTTTCCGGATCATCCAGGATCTGATGGATCATCCGCGTGCAGGATGCGCCTGGACCCAATTCCACGAACCCATGGATTCCATCGGCCTGAGCCTGACGGATCAGTGCCACGAAATCGAATCCGTGAATTGCATTACAGGTGATCGATTCCGCGGCGGTTTCCCGATCGACGGCATACTGTTTTCCCCATGCGCTGCTGTAAAAAGAGATCTTGGATGGGGGCGTTGTCGGCAATGTATGAAGCTCCCGGTACGGGTTCTCGACCGCCCGGACGACGTCACAATGCGCAGCCGTGACACCGTGAATCGCAATGAACGGAAATTCATGTGTGCGGATCAGCCGCTCGATGTCCGATCTGGAACCGCCGATCACGCACTCTCCCGGTGTATTCACGATCAGGAGATAAACCCTGGATTCAGCCTGTATCCATTTCAGAATCGTCTGTTTGTCGATGGTTACGATCCCGGCACACCAGTCCGGAATGGCGGATTCGGGTAAGTGCCATGTTTTCCGGATCGCATGACAGGTTCCGGCCAGATCGTGCGTAAAGAGCGTTGAAATCATGACGCGCCGGAGTATTTCATCCCGGTCGGTCCAGACTCCAGAAGAAACCAGCCCGGTCGATTCACCCAGACTGTATCCGATGACGGCATCGGGAATCAGTCCGAATTGTTTCAGAAGATCTGTCTGGAAAGTCCCATATGCCACCTGACCGATGATCAGATCCCGGGGATGCGGATTCATGTCGTCGGTGGAGCGGGTATTCCAGAGAATTTCCGGCACAAACTGATCCCGAAGAAATCGAACCGTCCGGTCCTGTTGCTGGAGGATATGACGCCAGTGTACCGACAGGTCCCGGCCCATACCGGGATAGTGGTTGCCCGAGCCGGGATAGACAAATGCGATCCGGGATCTGAACGGACCAGATTGGGGAGTCGTGTAAATCGATCCGGATCGGCCATTGGCTGAATCGATCTGTTCCGCGATATTCACCCAAGAGTGTCCGGACTGGATACCCTTTTCCATCCGGTTCAGTGAATCGGTCAAATCCTCCGTGGAGCGGGTGATCAGGCTGATTCCGAGCTTGCGGGATGAATCCAGAGGCCGTTCCCCCAGCCATCGACGACCGATCTCCCGAAGCGATCCTCCGGATGCCTGGACCGGCTGAACGATCTCCCGGAGTTTTTCGATAGTGCGGAGGATCTCTCTTTGATCATTACCTTCGAGAACAAACAGCGTGTCATGACACGGAATGGGAATACCGGGATCGAGTGGCTGAATAGTTCCGGGCGATTCATACGACTGGAGGATCACGTGCATGCAATGACCGGTCATGCTGAATGCATTCGCGGCTGCCGTGCGGGGACCCTCGGCTCGGTTCCGGAGCCAATACTGAGATCCGGGTGGTTGATAACCGATGGCTTCCGGGGAGCTGTTCCGGATCCGTGAACCTGGGATGATCTGATGGTGCAGGCTGAGGGTTGCGGCGAGTACGGATGCGAGAGACGAAGCGGCACCGGCGTGGCCGATACGCTCCTGCGTACTGTGGACAGCCCGGCGGTGGCTCGTTTCCGTGCTGAATATGGGACGGAGCGCGTTCGCTTCCGTAGCATCTTCGAGCGGGTCGCCGTTCCCGGCAATCTCCAGCAATTGAATGGCTTCGGGAGGTTGTCCAGCCGAGTGATATGCCATAGTCATGGCCTGGGTCATCGCCTCCGCCGGAGGCACGCTTCGCACCGTTGCCCCGGTTGAGCTGCCGATACCGGTAATGACACCGTAAATGGTATCACCATCTTGTTCTGCCTGATCCAGGCGCTTCAAGACGAGTGCAATGGCACCTTCACTGGGAACCGGACCCTGCGGCGTGGTATGCAGCGGTCGGTGGCTGTTTATCCCAAGCAGAGATCGGAAGTCACAGGTAAAATCCACCGCTCCCACCAGAGCCTGATCGATCGACCGGTTCTGGAGCATCCGGATGCCCACTTCCATGGCTGTCATGCCGGAGGTCTCTTCGCTGGAAACCGTGAAACTCGGACCGCCGACCCGGAAACACCGGGCGATCCGGCCGGCGACAATCCCTCCAAGAGCACCCATAGTCCGGTTGGCGGTCAAGGGGGGACTAACGGCATCTTTCAATGCAGTGGTCCATGCCTGATAATCCGGATCGGATGGAGTGAATCCCAATCGTTCGGCCCACGCTATCGCAGAATGTTCCAACGCCCACCGGAACTGGAAGTTGGTGGTGTTCATGTCCAGTCCGATGCCGATGAATACGCCGGTCCGATCGAGCCGATCGGTTTTCCATCCGGCGTCGTCGATGGCTTCGGAGGCGACCTGAAGCATGAGAAGCTGCTGGGGCAGCATCTCGTTCATCTCCAGGGGCGGAATCCGGAATCGATCCGCAGTCACCTGGAACGATTCAATGGAATATCCCCTGAACCGGTCCGTGGTAAGGCCGGATGACGCGAACCACCGGCTCCGGAACAGACTCCACCATTCCTTGGGAACGGATGGGGTGGCCGTGTCGTCGGAATCGAAAATCCGCTGCTGGACCGCAGCCAGCGACTCCCAGGGACCGATATGAGCCGCCAGTCCGGTGATTGCAATCGGAGCGGAATCCGCCGGGTGTGGCGATGGGGATGTCGAGTGAATTGCCGTGCATTCCGGACGCCATTCCTCGACGATCAGATGGGCGTTGATACCCCCGAATCCGAATGCGCTGACTGCCGCCCGGCGCGGTGTTCTCCGGTCCCGAGCCTCCCATTCCAAGGGTGCCTGCAGAATATCGAAGGGGCTATCCGCGAGCGGGATCGTGGGAGCGGCTTCCGTGAAATGAGCGGTCGGCGGCAGCGTATGATGTTTGAGCGCAAGCAGTGTACGCATCAGTCCCGCAGCACCGGCTCCGGTCAGCAGATGGCCGGTATTGGCTTTGACTGCGCCCAGAATGCATCGGTTATCCGGGCCAGGCCGGGGAGCATTCCAGAGGTGCTGCAGACTGGTAAACTCCACCGCGTCACCCACCGGCGTACCGGTCGCATGGCATTCGATGTAATCCATGTCCTGGGGCGTCAATCCGGCGATGTGATAGGCGGCACGCATTGCTCGAAGCTGCCCTTCGGAATCCGGCGCCATCAGATTGCCGGCGACATCGTTGGATAACCCGACTCCCCGGATCACACCATAAATCCGGTCGCCGTCCCGGAGCGCATCGGAGAGCCGTTTGAGGACAAACATGCCAGCGCCTTCTCCGACGACCAGACCATTGCCATTTTTATCGAATGGTGAGCAGGTTCCGGTCGGGGACAATGCGCGCAATTGACTGAATCCCATCTGTGTATAGAGCGTATCCGGACGGGAAACGCCACCGGTCAGCATGGCATCCGCCCGATGGGATTGCAGTTCCCCGATTGCGAGCCGGATGGCGTACAGCGATGACGCACAGGCCGCATCCAGTGCATAGCTCCCCAACTGAAGCCCGAATGCCTGAGCGATCACGCCGGCCGGATATCCTGCCACGTAGCGGTTCAAGGGGGAAATGACCGGAGAAGAATCAGCGGTACCGAAAAGCCGTTCCTGAATGACCGGCTCCAGATATTCCCGCATCAATCCCGAGGCTTTTTCTGTCGGAAGTGCGATGTTTCCGATGATGACACCCATACGGTTTTTCGGAAGAAGGCCGGATTGTGTGTCCGCGAGAGCCTGCCGTGCCGCGATCAGGGCCAGATGAAATACCGGATCCAGGGATGAGAGCAGGATTGGATCCAGATTGTATTGCTTCGGATCAAAGGCATATGACTCGATCAGGCAGGCATTCCTGGAATAAATCCGGTCTTTCGTGCCGATTCGTGGATCATAGAGCTGCTCCAGAGGCATCGACAGACGGTGAACCGGTATTTCACGGGATGCACTGCGCCGAGCCAGGATATTCGACCACAAAGCTCCGACATCCGGAGCGTCCGGGAAAATCCCTCCGATGCCAACGATCGCTGCGTCATCTGATCTCATCAACGGTTCCTTTGTTACCGATGGGCTGGAAGCGTCCGGTCCTTGAATGCTTCCTTCAGAGATGGATCGGTTATGAACTCGAAACCGCTCATGGTTGCGATAACAGCTCCCTCATCTGATTGAATCAGCATATCGCCCTGGACATGATTCGCCGGATGGCTGGTGATGTGGATACTCACCCGGCTGGGTGATGGGAACGTGGATTGATATTGCCGGTAGTGCCGGATACCGCATGGCAATGACGGCGCGTCCAACTGGTGCAGACACCAGAGAATGACCATCTGGAAACCCGAATCCAGCACCAGGGGTTCCGTAATCCATCTGTTTCGGATCGGTTGGGATATCCATTCGGATGGTCCGGGAGCGGTCCGGACATTTCCGATGATATGATCGGATGATATTCCTCGGATCTGCTGAATTCCTGCCAGTACATCTCCGTGAAATAACAGATTCTGATAGATATGGGAGCGGTGATGGGGATATGGTTCCGTGACGGGCTGCGTATCCGGATCGGGTGGTGGTGGCAGAACCGATGCCAGTACAACATCCGATCGGGCATGCATGGGCGTCTGTCCATTCGGTCCCATTCCATGAATCTCCACCGGCACGACAAACTCATTTTCCGATGGAGTGGCTTTCCCGACGAAAAACTGCAGATGGTACATTCCATCCGGCTCCAGAATAATCCCTTTCAGCACGTTGAGATGATTGAACCCGATGTACCGGAGCCCTGGATGAGCGTGCATGGCAGCCACCGCAGACCACTCGATCATCAATGCCATAGGCACCACGGGTTTCCCTTTGATGACATGAGCGGCCAGAACCGGAAACCGGGATAATTCAACAGCCAACTGGATGGCCGGTTTTCCCGGTTTGGGTTCTGTGTGAGCGATCGCCATGGGGATAGTGGATTTTGGACCCAGAACGACGACTTCAACCGGATGTCTGGCCGGTGGTTCCGGCGTGGTAGCCAGTTCCTGTAACAGGTACTGCGCACCCGCATGCAATCCGATGACGTGAATGCCTTCTTTGAGGAACAGGCTTTTGAGACTGTCCGTCACCATGCCTCCGTCCCAGGGACCCCAGTTCACAGAGAGTGTCCGGCATAGGGGATACCTGATGGCATAACTCTGAGCCAGTTTATTGAGCACTTCATTGGCCATCGCATAGTCGACCTGACCTTTACGGCCGAATCGGGCGGTCGATGAGGAGAACATCACGAGGAATCGCAGGTTTGCGGGATCGAGAGCCGTGAGTATGTTTTCCAGCCCGATAACCTTGGTGTCGTACACGGCATTTACATCCTCGGGTGTTTTCTGTCCGATGAGCCGGTCCGCCAGCACGCCGGCGCCGTGGATGAGCCCACGGATGGTCCGGCCCGATCGGGTGATCGCGGACAGGCACGCTGAAACGGAGTCCGGTTCCCGGATATCCACCGAGATATATTCGACGGATACGCCTGTTTTTCTGATTCGTTCGATCGTCGCCTGGATTTCCCGGTTGCGTATCGTTTCGTCGAACCGTTTCTGCAGGTCGCGGGGATTCAGGGGTTGGGGCGCATGAAGGGAAATGGCCCGTTTGATCTCGGATTCGTCGTGAATGGGAGCCAGCCATTCTGGTTCCTCCACCGGCACAGGGGTTCGGCCCAGCAGAATGACGTTCATGTGCCACGAAGCGGCGAGATGCCGAGATACGTCCGCTGTGATGCCCCGGCCACCTCCGGTCACCAGAATGACGTCGGACGGATCGAATGTCCATGGTGCGGATGGAACCTGCGTCAGAGGCTCCTCCGTGAGAACCAGTTCGTATTTCCCGTCTGCGCTTATGCCGATTTCGATGGGTCCTTCCGTCAGAATTTCATCGAGAATATCGCCCGGATGGAGTGGATCCGGTTGCGTGGATGCCATGTCGATGGCTTTGCAGCGGACATTCGGCCATTCCCATGCCGCTGTTTTGATAATCCCGGCCAGTCCGCCGGAGATGGGCTGCTGGACGGGTTCCGACGAATCGAACCCAAAAGATCCATTCAGCCGGGAAATTCCGACCAACACCGGATTCCCGGTTCCGGAGTGCCGCTGAAATTCAACCCCCACACGCTGGACGAGAAACAGGGCTTGTTTGAGGAACGCGTGATCGATACCCGATTCCGGAGTGATGACGATCAACCCTGCCAGATTTTCAGGTGGTTTCATTGTGTCCGATCCGTTCAGATCCAGATAAACCGCCGGAAGATGCCGGGCTTCCGCCGCTGTCACCATGGACTTGCCGAGATTCGGATCGCCCGTGATCCACAGGACCGGATCGGCAGGCAGGATGATTTTCGTTCGACCGCCTGTCTGGGAGATGCGCACCGGCCGCACAATGCTCCGGATGACACCTGGCACGGGATTCGATTGCGCTGCATCCGGTCTGGAAGGTTCAGATGGCACCGGTCGGGCGGAATGATCGGTCGGCAGTTCGATTCGGTGAGGGGATTTGTGGGGATCGTCTTCGGTTTTGGAATTGATGAGGTGGTGTACATCGTGAATGGTTCTCAATACACCGATCTCTTCCGGGGATGGTGTATATGCGCCGGGGAACCGCTCCTGAATGGCGGACAGGATTTCCACGCGTTTGATGGAATCGATGCCCAGATCGGCGTCGAGTTCCATCTCCGGATTCAGAATGTCGACGGGATATCCGGTTTTTTCCGAGATGACCGCCAGAAGCGAATCGATCCGGATATCGGACGAAGACCGCGCATGCGGGGGTTCCGGAAGGATGGAACCCGGACCGGAACGGGCCGTATGCGGCGATATCTTGTGAGCGATATCGTTCACTGTCCGGAGTGATCCCAGATCCTCCGGATTCAATGCCGGCAGGTGCGGATGGCGTTCCTGTAAAGCCGACAGGATTTCCACGCGCTTGATGGAATCGATGCCCAGGTCGGCGTCGAGTTCCATCTCCGGATTCAGAATATCGATCGGATAGCCTGTCTTTTCGGCAATGATCTCCAGAACCGCGTCCATCCGGATGACCGGTGACGATCCGGCGGATGGATGTCCGGTATGGGCGGAAACCGCAGTGGACGGATCAGGATCAGTCACCGTCAGCGCCCGGACAATATCGTTCAGTGTCCGGATCGCTCCCAGATCTTCCGGATTCAGGACCGGCAGATGAGGGTGGCGTTCCTGCAATACGGACAGGATTTCCACCCGTTTGATGGAATCGATGCCCAGATCGGCATCGAGTTCCATATCCAGATGCAGAATATCCCGCGGATACCCTGTTTTTTCGGAAACCGTTTCCAGCAGGACATGCCCTACTGTTTTGTTTGGGCGATCGGATGGGGGAATGTCTGAAGGAGCGGGTGGTTTACGGACGTCCGGATGACGCCTGGATTCCGGTGGGGCATCGGGAACCGGGTGGCCGGCCGATGGGATGATCGATTCCGGCACACCTGATGATGGAGCCGCCGTGGGTATCGGCTGTTGGGGAGTCGGGATCATCTCATGCGGGACCGGATTCGGAGTATTCATGACGCAGGGTTGTCCGGTGAGGATCTGGAAGTGCTGCTGAATCAGTATCTGGAAATTTTTCTGGGCATACTCCTGGTTTTCCAGAAATCTGCGATGCAACTCCGCGGTCTGTTCCTGGATTCGCTGCAGTGCGATCAGGTTTTCCTGAATCAGGTTCAGTGCATGAGTCGTGTTTCTGGATGGAGGAACCGGTGATTGAGATGGATCGGTTCTGGGTTTGGATGAGTGCGTCATGGAAACCTCCGAAGAGATGGGATGGACTGGCTGAACGACGGCCGGATTTCTTTTTACATCGATCACCGATGGCGTGACCGGAGGTGTCGGCTGGGCGTTCCGTGCCTGTTTTGGAACCGGAGGCAGTTCTGGTTTGGGTCTGACATAGTTCGCTCCGCAGATGGGAATGGTCATCGCCGGTTTTTTCTCGTTGACATCCCGCGATTGGGATGGCGGTCTGATCGGATTCCATGCCGTGAGATCGATGGAGTATCCCAGTGCAGAAAGACGGGCGATGGTATCCGCCAGCTCGTAGACTCCGTTTTTACGTCCACCGGATGTGTCCAGTGCAGAAGCATGAAATGGTCTGCCGTCGAGGATGTTCCGGATCAGTCCTGTCATTCGATTCCCCGGCCCGATTTCCAGGAACGTCACAATGCCTGCGTCATGCATGGCCAGAATTTCCTGAGTGAACTCCACCGGATGTTCAAGGTGCCGGGACAGTATAGCGCGGATGCTGTCCGGAGAATCCGGGTACGCCTGACCCGTTGTGTTGGAATATACCGGAAATCGAGGGGAATGAAAGGAGATGGATTCCAGAGCATCGGCAAATGGTTTCGCCGCATCGGCCACTAATGGACTGTGAAATGCCGCGGATACCGGAAGCCGGGATATGCGCATGTTCCTGGATTTGAAAATCGTCAGAGCCCGTTCGATCTCGGAAGTCGCTCCGGAGATCACGCCCTGGCTGGGTGCATTTTTATTGGCGATCAGGAGATCCAGCTTTTCTTCCGTCAGAATGCGTTGGATCTCATCCAAGGGAGCCTGAACCGCTGCCATACTCCCGCGGTCGCCATCTCCGGTTCCCATCAGGAGACCCCGGCGTCCAGACAGATGATGAAAATCATCCTGCGAGATGCTTCCCGCCACGCAGAGCGCACACAACTCGCCATAGCTGTGACCGGCGGCTGCATCGGGTGTCAGCCCGAACAGAGACAGCACCTGGAACGCTCCCAGACTGACAGCGCCGATCGCCGGTTGAGCAACCGCCGTGTTCGTCAGTTCTGTTTCCTGTTTTTTCTGGAGTTCCGGCGAAAAAACCGGATGGGGATAGATAAAGTCGATCAATCGGTTTTCTCCGATATGATGCCGGGTGAATGCCGCGTCAGCGTGCGTCAGAACATCCTGAAACTGCGGAAAGTGACAGGCCATATCCCGGAGCATGCCGGTGTATTGGGTACCCTGACCGGGGAAAATGATCCCGAGCTTTCCGGGAACCGGTCCGTGACAGTAATGGATACCGTGGAGCCGTTCGGGATTCTTTCCAGCGGACTGCAACTGGATGGCGGAAACGGCATTTTTCAGGAGTTCGGCCATGCTTGACGATTGATCCGCAGTTATCGTCAGCCGGTGCGTATTCTGCGGGTGAAATCGCGATCGGAGTTCCGCAGCGGTATCCCGCCACTTTTCCCACGAATCGGGTTGCTGGAGGGAATGGATCTGCCGGATCAGTCCGTCCACCGTGGAATCGGAAAACGCCAGAAGTTCAACCGACCGGTTCCAGTCGATGAGTGGCTCTGGCTGGGGATATTCTTCGAGCACGCAATGATAGTTGCTTCCACCGAATCCAAACGAGCTGACTCCCGCTCGCCGGGGATGGTGTTTCGATGCAATCCACGGTCGTTTGGATGTATTGATATAAAAAGGCGACCGGCCAAGCTCCAACTGCGGCAGCGGCTGATTGACTTTGATCGTCGGCGGCAGAACATGATGGTTCAATGCCAGGACAGCTTTGATCAATCCCGCGACTCCCGCGGCTGCTTTCGTGTGTCCGATCTGGGATTTGACGGAGCCCAAAGCACACCAGGAACCATCAGGCCGGGCATTTCGGAAGACCGACGTCAGTGCTTCGACTTCAATGGCATCGCCGATTTTCGTTCCGGTGCCATGGGCTTCAATGAGTTCGATGGTGTCCGGAGTGATTCCGGCGAGTTCATACGCACGTTCAAGCGCTTTGATCTGCCCTTTCGGAGACGGGGCGTAAATTGCCTGTCCCTTCCCATCACTGGCCGATCCGATGCTTTTGATAACAGCCAGAATACGATTCTGGTCACGAATGGCGTCATCGAGCCTTTTGAGAACCAGCAGGCCGATGCCTTCACCGAGGATGGTGCCATCGCCGTTTTTGTCAAACGGTTTGGCGTGACCGGTGGGGGAGAGCGCTTTTGTTTTGGCAAAACACATATACATGAAAATATCGTTGAATGTATCGACACCTCCGGACACGACCATATCGGCTCTGCCCTGGATCAGTTCCATGCACGCCATGTGAATGGCGCTGAGGGAACTGGCACATGCGGCATCGACCACACAATTCGATCCGCCGAAATCGAACCGGTTGGCGATGCGTCCGGCGACGACATTGCCCAGAAGCCCCGGAAATGAACTTTCCTGCCAGTCAACGAACGCATGGGAGATGCGCCGGATGACATCCTGGGAGGTTTCGGGATCCACTCCGGCGGATTCCAATGCCCGGCGCCAGACCGGGTGACTCAGCCGAGCGCCAAGAGGGATAACTAATTCGAGTGTTCCGGTCACTCCCAGAATCACACTGACCCGCGAACGGTCCCATGACCGGGCGGAATCATATCCCGCGCTCTCCAGTGCTTTCTGTGCGATGACAAGTCCCAGAAGCTGAGCGGTATCCGTTGCTTCGATGGCATTGGGCGCGATCCCGAAATCCAGTGGATTGAACGGGATGGAATCGAGAAATCCCCCTGTTCTGGCATATACATGGTCCGGGGAATTGGGATTTTCATCGAAATAATCAGCGGGATTCCAGTGAGTGTCCGGGATCTCCCGGATCGAATCGACGCCATCCCGGATATTCGCCCAATAGGTCTCGCTATCATTGGCATTGGGAAACATACACCCCATGCCGATGATGGCGATGGGAACTGGCTTTTCTGGTGTGTTCAATCCGGATTCCTTTCTTCAGAAACAAGTTGATTGAGCGTATCGACGGGGAGTGGTGCCAGTTCCATCGCAGCCAGTCCGCAACACGACCGGGATCGGTGGATGACGGCGGCTCCCCATAAAATATTCAGTGCAATCGTGGCGACGTCCCGATTGGCCGGCGCTTCCAGAAAAGATCCGGCCACCCACTGGTTGAATGCGCCCATCGCAGGGCCGCACCAGATTTGATAATCCACTTTACGGATGGGATCTCCGGTGATCGCCCAGAGGGATGCGTTTCCCAGATACCAGCGGAAGATCAAAGCCATCCGATATTTGGGATCCCGGTCAGCCCGTTGGATTTGAGCGGGATCGCGATGTGTGAAATAGCGGGTGGTCTGATTCCAGATGTCGTCCATTGATGCGTGAAAACAGGTTTTTTCCAGTTGGATCTTTTCAGCCGGGGGAATGGCATCGATCGATGGATACTTTTTGTATGTTTCATAGAGCTTGAGTGCTTTCATCGGGAACATGGTGCCGCGTTTGAGGACCTGCACTTTCACTCCCATTTCGAACATATCGGCTGCGGGAGCCATCGCGATATCCGCCTGCCGGGTTTCAGCCAGCATCGCCCGGACTGTGTCCGATGTCCCGGATTCCCGGCAGGATTGATTGATGGATCCGGTGAGTATATAAGCGGCTCCCATCGAAAAAGCCGCTGCTGCTGACGCGGGTGTGCTGATCCCGCCGGCTGCACCGATGCGCGGACATGATGTGTAGGAATACATTGCCTGAAGCTGGTCCCGCAGAGCGGTCAATGTGGGGAGCAGGGTGATCAGTTGCTGATTGTCGGTATGACCTCCGGAATCCGCCTCCGCCGTGATATCCTGAGCCAGTGGGATGTGTGCGGCCAGTTCCGCCTGCTCGGCTGTGATCGCCTGCTGTGCGAGCAAGGTTTGTATATATTTTGGGGGAGCTGGCGACAGGAAGCGTCTGGCGACTTCCACACGGGATACTTTGGCGATGATAGAATGGGGTGCGATGATCCGGCCATCCGGCGATCGGTGGATGCCGTGGAGGCGATACCGGATCAGTGGCAGCGTGAGTTCCATGTATGCGGAGGCTTCGATCAGACGGATATTTTTTCGGATGAGAAGCGACACCAGTTCCTCTTCGAGATATGGTTCGTTGGGGCTGTGAATGAGATTGACACCAAACGGAAACGAACCGGTGTTGAGCTGATCCAGTGCATGCTCCACCCTATCCAGGCTCATGCCTGCACTCCCGAAGAAGCCCAGCATACCGGCTTTACCCATTGCCATCACCATCTCGACGGAACTGATGCCATTGGCCATGGAGCCGGCGACATACGGGTATCGGAACCCGTAATCCCGGCAGAACGACGCGTCACCCAATCGGGTCAGCGGCATTGGTGGAACGATCGCGACCAGGGGGTGATAGTGGCGGGGAGCCTCAATTGTTGGGTGCGAAAAGATGACGTCGCCATGCGTGACCAGAAAACAGCCGCGCTCCTTCTGAAATATCAAAAATCCCCGGTTGAGATGGATCAGATGGTCCCGAATTGTTTCTGGAGTTAAAAGGACTTCCGGACCAGATGGTTTCAACCATCCCCATGGTTGTGTGTTGCCTGTGAATTCCATAATGATCGGTTCCCCCAATAGAAAACACGGTATCAACTCCTACCAAATCCATGAAATCGAATCAAGGATAATTCATGAATGATATGACGCAGAAAATGAAAAATAAGCAATTGTTATGACGCATTGACATACCGCCAGCCAAGAATGGTGAAACCAAGTGTGAAACCGGCCAAAAACGCGATCCCTCACCCGGCCGGTCGTGTTAATGGAATAGTTCTGCAGTGGTGGCGCCATCATATGCGCATGTTACCCTCACCCCGCCGGTTGTGACGAAACCGGGTGCGAACCTGACAAAAATGCGACACCCTCACCCCGTCGGTTGTGAATGACGAAACCGGGTGCGAACCTGACAAAAATGCGACACCCTCACCCCGCCGGTGATGAATGACGAAACCGGGCGCGAAACCAGCTAAAACGCGACACCCTCACCCCGCCGGTCGTGTTGGTGAATTTATCCAGGCGACTGTTCCGGCGACCCTCTCCCGGTCGCTGCGCTGGGAGAGGGTGAATAAGGAATCTGCCCATATGCCCTTCGCCATTCGTGGAGAGGGGTTTAGGGGTGAGGTCAATAACCACGAAAAGATATTTATCCACCCACGGACCCTGAATGACGAAACCGTGCGCGAAACCGGCAAAACGCGACACCCTCACCCGGCCGGTCGTGTTAATGGAATAGTTCTGCAGTGGTGGCGCCATCATATGCGCATGTTACCCTCACCCCGCCGGTTGTGACGAAACCGGGTGCGAACCTGACAAAAATGCGACACCCTCACCCCGTCGGTTGTGAATGACGAAACCGGGTGCGAACCTGACAAAAATGCGACACCCTCACCCCGCCGGTGATGAATGACGAAACCGGGCGCGAAACCAGCTAAAACGCGACACCCTCACCCCGCCGGTGATGAATGACGAAACCGGGCGCGAAACCAGCTAAAACGCGACACCCTCACCCCGCCGGTGATGAATGACGAAACCGGGCGCGAAACCAGCTAAAACGCGACACCCTCACCCCGCCGGTCGTGTTGGTGAATTTATCCAGGCGACTGTTCCGGCGACCCTCTCCCGGTCGCTGCGCTGGGAGAGGGTGAATAAGGAATCTGCCCATATGCCCTTCGCCATTCGTGGAGAGGGGTTTGGGGGTGAGGTCAATAACCACGGATTCTTTAAAGATCTAGAATATGACGCACTGTTGACGCGGCATCATTTCTCATCTAACTCAATGAGATGAATAGTGCGTGGGATATCCTATTGCTGATATGGGGTGTTTTTTGTATCATGAGTGTCGATTACGGTTCAACATTTTTATCGATCAGGAGGAAGCTGTCATGGCAAAACGCAAAGTGAGATATGAACCCTCTGGCATCACGATTCTGCATGATCCGACTTTGAACAAAGGCAGTGCCTTTACAGAACAGGAACGGGATCTCCTGCGGCTGCGCGGATTATTGCCGCCCCGGATTCTGTCCATGGAAGAGCAGGAACAGAAGATACTGGAGAATTTCCGCAGAAAACCGACCGATCTGGAAAAATACATCCATCTCATATCGCTTCAGGACCGAAATGAGACTTTGTATTATTATACACTGATCAAGAACATCCAGGAGATGATGCCCATTGTTTATACGCCGGTTGTGGGTCAGGCCTGCCAGGAATACGGACATATCTGGCGACGGCCCAGAGGGATTTTTATCTCCTCGGATGACCGGGGCCGCATGGTGGATATATTCCGGAACTGGCCGGAACCTGATGTCGGCATCATCGTCGTCACCGATGGCGAACGGATTCTGGGACTGGGTGATCTTGGAGCGAACGGTATGGGTATCCCGGTCGGCAAACTGACATTATATACCGCATGCGCCGGTGTCGATCCTTCTCTATGCCTGCCGGTGACATTGGATGTCGGAACAAATAACGAAAAGCTGCTGAATGATCCATTATACATCGGTCAACCGCGCCGCAGAATCCGGGGGCCGGAGTATGATGCGATTGTCGATGAGTTTATCGAAGCCGCGTTGAAAGTGTTTCCCAACTGCCTGATTCAGTTCGAGGATTTCAGCAATCTCAATGCATTCCGCCTGTTGAACAAGTATCGGGACAAGATCTGCACGTTCAATGACGATATCCAAGGCACCGCAGGTGTCGTGTTGTCAGGGATTTACAGTGCGCTCCGCCTGACCGGTCAGAAACTGATCGATCAGAAATATCTGTTCTTTGGAGCGGGTGAAGCGGGGATCGGGATCGGGGATCTGATCGTATCCGCGATGGTCTCCGAGGGAATGAGCAAACCGGATGCCATGGCCCGATGCTTCTTCGTCGATTCCAAGGGGCTGGTCGTGAAGTCCCGGGATGATTTACAGGATCATAAAAAACCATATGCCCATGACATCCCGTTCCTTCCGTGTCTGCTCAGTTCCATCCATGCGCTGAAACCAACGATTTTGATCGGTGCATCCGGTCAACCTCAGACATTTACTCAGCCGATCATCGAAGCCATGTCCCAGGTCAATGAACGTCCGGTTGTGTTTGCTCTCTCCAACCCGACATCCAAAGCGGAATGTACGGCGGCACAAGCGTATCAGTGGAGTGATGGCCGGGCGATTTATGCCAGCGGCAGCCCATTCCCTCCCGTTGAGTATAACGGGAAAACGTATGTGTCCGGTCAGGGCAACAATGCCTACATTTTCCCGGGTGTTGGATTGGGAGCCATTGCGTGTGGCGCGAAATTCGTGACGGACGAGATG
Organism: uncultured bacterium; assembly: GCA_964512995.1. Lineage (GTDB taxonomy): Bacteria > CSSED10-310 > CSSED10-310 > CSSED10-310 > CSSED10-310 > CAZELM01. Next base: position 111,434 of record CAZELM010000005.1, on the reverse strand, counting down.
TTCTTCGAGTCCGCCAAAGCACTGGCGGGTGAAGTTCATCCCGAGGATCTGGATTCCGGATGCATCTATCCGCCATTGACCAAAATCCGGGAAGTGTCAGCGGTGATTGCTGCCGCCGTCGCCCGTGTCGCATACAAGCGGGGACTGGCCACAGTTCCGGAACCCCCGGATCTGCTCCAGTTCATGAAAGCGGTTCAATATCACCCGGTGTATGAGAGTTACGTGTAATCCATTCCATGAGGGATGATCATTGCGACGATGAGTGGTGATGTCTGGATTGCATTTGGATTGACGCTGTTCGCCGGTATGGCTACCGGTATCGGCAGCATTATCGCCTTTACCGCCAGCCGGACGAATTTTCGGTTTTTGTCCATTTCCACCGGGTTTTCCGCCGGGGTGATGTTGTACGTATCGTTCGTGGAGATTTTCTATAAAGGAATCGATGCGTTGTCACTCGCGTATGGGGAGTATTGGGCGCACTGGATCAACAGCCTGTCATTCTTCGCAGGGATGTTCCTGATTGGTGTCATCGATAATCTGATCCCTTCGGATGAGAATCCCCATGAAACCCGTTCAGAAAACAAAACAGCACCGCTTCACGACCGATCATCAGCCTCGACGGCAATCGATTCATTGACTCCATGTCATGATTCGACCGCAGCTTCCAAAGCCCATCCGAGCAATCAACAGAGCAAGTTGCTTCGGATGGGCTTTTTCACAGCCATTGCGATCGGCATTCATAATTTTCCGGAAGGATTGGCGACTTTTCTGGCGGCATTGCAGTCTCCCAGTCTGGGGATTGCGATCGCGGTCGCAGTGGCTCTCCACAATATCCCGGAAGGAATCAGTGTCTCCGTTCCTATCTTCTATGCGACGGGGAATCGTAAAAAAGCATTTGTTTATTCTATTTTGAGCGGATTGGCGGAGCCAGTTGGCGCGATAGTGGCATATTTGGCACTGCGAATGTTTGTCGGCAATGGATCGGGAACGATACCGCCTCAAGTGATGGGAGCGACATTTGCGGGAGTCGCCGGGATTATGGTGTATATCAGTCTGGATGAGCTGTTGCCGACCAGTCGGGCGTTCGGGAAAGGGCATGACAGTCTGCTGGGCTTGATCGGCGGAATGATGGTGATGGCTTTGAGTTTGCTTCTGATGCAATGACCGCTCGTGATAGTGGATGGTGGTTTAGGTCGTTCTCAACGTTGAAGTTATTAACTGCCAGGTATAAAAATGGAACGCAAATGATAATGGCATTCGTCCGGTTTGGATCCATGAATAGACAATCGTCCATTACGATCCTGACAATCGTTGTGTCGATGATACAACCAGCCTCATCGACGATACTGTTCGGCGAAGCGGTCACCCAACGACCCGACGCGATGTAACATTCACTGAAGCGGTCATTACATTCGCTGAATCGACGATAACAATCGCCGAAATGGTCATTACATTCACCATGAATGACAATAACATTTGCTGAAATAGTCATTACATTCGTTGAATCGACGATAACAATCGCCGAAATGGTCATTACATTCACCATGAATGACAAT
>CAZELM010000005.1:84492-109778 GCA_964512995.1 uncultured bacterium | reverse complement strand
CAATCGCCGAAACGGTCATTACATTCACCATGAATGACAATAACATTTGCTGAAATAGTCATTACATTCGTTGAATCGACGATAACAATCGCCGAAACGGTCATTACATTCACCATGAATGACAATAACATTTGCTGAAACGGTCATTACATTCACCGTGAACGACAATGACATTTGCTGAATTGGTCATTACATTCGCTGAATCGACGATACCATTCGCTGAAATGATCATTACATTCACCATGCTGAGGAAAGTTATAAACTGATGGCTCGTTTATCTCAGCGAAACGGTATCATGCCGTCGGGTGTACCCGGTTTCTGCCTGCGCGTTTGGCTTTGTAGAGCGCCTGGTCGGCGATTTTCATGACCATCTCCGGTGTATCGTGCTTGTTTCTGGCTCCGGCAACGCCAATACTGACCGTCACTTTTTTGTGTTGAATTGCTTCAGTTTGCATTTTAAGGATTCGATGAAGCAGACCGGGAGCCGTTGATTTTGTTTCTTTGGCAGGACGGCGGTGTTTCCGGATGGCGAATGACGCATGTTCGATGTTTCCCCGGAGCTGCTCCAGGAAGGGGATAACATTCTCGGTGGTTTTGCCTGTGAAAACAATGGCGAATTCTTCGCCGCCGTAACGGAATGCCTTACCGCCTCCCTTTACGTTCGACAGGTGAACCGCGACCATTCGCAAGACATCGTCCCCCACATCGTGTCCGAACCGGTCATTGATCTTCTTGAAATGGTCGATATCCACCATGGCGATGGTGTATTTACCGCTCAGTTCCAGGAATAATTTATTCAAAGATCGTCGGGCCGGGAGTCCCGTCAGTTCGTCGTAGTAGGCCAGCCGGTACGACAGCTCCAATATCGATACGATAAAAATAAGCACAGCGGTGGAGAAATACGTCGATGATCCAAAGTCATGTTTCAGGTTCAGCAGTCCGAAGAGAATGGCGATCACGATCCAGATGAGGGAGCTTTCGATCACGCTTCGATAGCGCATAAACCGAGCGATCAGAAACAGAATGGTGATCATGAAGAACAGGAGGGACATACTGGAGATTGTTCCGGAAGCGGTCCATGTGGTGGGGAAAAACGACCAGCCAACCGGCTTCAAAACGGCGGATGGCAGGTAGTAGTACATGAGCAGGCCGAAGATGAGCTGGGCAAAAATGACGCTGATGATAGCGCCACCCCGGAAACTGAACACGCCGCGATCTTTGACAACCGCCAGATAGATGATATTGAGCGGCAGGCAGAGCACGATGAAATGATGGACGAACGGCGTGATATCCGGATACTGAAACCGGTTGTGGTGAATCAGCAGGAGGAGCCGGTCGGACAGGGTCAGCAACAGGATCAGATAAATGAGCCGAACCCGGTGAAACCGCCAGCCCAACACCAGACCGGCGATCAAAGTCAGCGATGGATACAGCTCCTTGTATTTCAGAAAGTAGGGTTTGAGTGCGGGGATATTCACAGCAGCATACGTGAAAAGAACAAACAGGCTCCAGGGGATTACCAAATGGAAGATGTTTTTGATGGTGCTGTGAAAATTCAAGTCTTCTCCTGATAATGCAACTGAAACGAAAGCAGACAGGCCGGGATGAATGTGAACGGGCGACTGGAAGAGAGGTGATCCCGCATGGTGAATAGTGGGGTCGAATGGGATCCTCCGGTCCTGAATACAGCATCATTGTCATACCATAAACGGTGGAACATGTCACGCTGATCCGTGTGGTAAAGTCCGGTTGGATAGATGGGAATTCGCTCCCTTGACTACTGAGAGAAATCACATAGAATGAAATCATGAAGTCACCCAAAATTGATGTCGATGAAAAAGTGCTGATCGAGATAGGTAAAAATGATGTAACCGTTCACTGGGAAAATCCCTCTGGAAAGAGGGGTGTCACGCAGAATCACGTTATTGAAATCAGATTTTCCTGGTGAAAGCGTTGATTGTGCGTGACGGGGTGTGTATTCGGAAAAACAGTTCAACTCTGAGAGTGACATTGATATTATGATTACGGATAAAAACAATGAAGCAATCGGATTGTTTGAATTGAAAGAGAGATTAAAACAGGTATATTGACGAAATATTGATATCATAGAAAAAGATGGGTTGAGTAATCCGTACAGAAGGAAAAATATTCTTGATCATCCCAGGTTGATCTATGCAGATTGAAGAGTAATGAAATAAATACGATTATTTCGCTGGAGGAGGCATGGGAATGCCATATCAGGTGATGAGATGCAAACCGTCGTGGAATCTGAGTAAAACGCAGAGCATTTTCATTGTCTTTCTCTTCTTGATGACTATTCGGACTCACGCTGGATGGGAAAATGGATTCTATCCAGGCATTGGAATCGGGTACCCGCACCGATTCTATCTGTCTCCGACGTATATCTTGTGCCACCATGATGAGTTTACATACTCCTATGATAAAGGATTCATGAGCAGTGTCGATCTGGGGTTGAGAGCGAGCAGTGTACAGGCCGGCATGATCTGGATTCAGGGCAGGGACAATCCGGATTCCTATGCCCGGATATCATTGGCGGCATCCGCATTGGTTCGATATGACTCCGAATTTAACAATCACGAAGCATATTACGGAATCAGAACCAACCTGCACGTATGGTTTGTCGGGATCGATCTGGGTGCGTACCGGAGTGCGGAAGAAGATGACTATCTTTACTCGGTTGCGTTGCGAATATATGAATAAAGAGATGCATTGCTGACCTGAATGTGCGTCCCGGAATCGATAGATGGATCTATGATTACAAACTGGATGGCGTATTTTATTACCTCTGGCGCATTGTTTTATACGGGTGTCTTATCGATCTTTGTTTTTGTTCTGTTGAGATACTCACGGCTCTCAGGCAATGCCGTCATTCACTCGATCTCAAGCGTATTTTTTTTGTCCGGTGTTGTCATGGTCATTGTGTCAACAACTCCGTTACCGGTGTCTGGAGTCGTATTTTTTCTTGTTTCGGCCGGTTTCTGTATCATCGTCGATTCTTTCGGGAAACCGGCATGGATGCATCGGATATCATTGCTGTTCGTATTGAGTTCCACAGCGGTGTTGCTGATTGTCGAAGCTCCGTATTCATTCATGCCCCGCACTGTCGTGGCGCATGATCGCATCTATATCCTGGGTGACTCCCTGACCGCAGGACTTGGAGAGAAAACCGTGACTCCATATCCAGCGTTACTCCGCAGGATGACATCACTCGACGTTGTTGATCTCTCCATTCCGGGATCCAAAATCAAAGACGGTCTTCACATGGCACACCGTATTCCCGGCGATCAGCATACTGTGCTCATTGAGCTTGGCGGAAATGATTGGCGGAGAGGCGGGAAAAATAAAGATTTTGACTATAGCGAAGGATTTCTTCAGTTGATGGAGTATCTGTCATCGCATGGCCATCGTGTGATCATGATGGAGATTCCTTTTCCGCCATTCGAGTATCGGCTTGCGTATGCGCAACGTCGGATCGCCAGACAATACGGTATAACGCTCATCCCCAAACGGTTTCTTTCGAGCGTATTATTTCTGACAGCACACGGAACATCCGATGGCATCCATCTGACTCAGAAAGGTCATGAGGCCATGGCACGTAAACTCCGGAAGATGTTCGTGGTGGGTTCTGATGAGCGGATGGAAGCTCAATCGCATGACTGCCGGGGTAACCGGATCCAGTCAATCATGGAACATCTGAAAATAATTTCAATGAATATTGCAGCGGTCATTTTTCATTGTATGCTGTAGGAGAAAAATATAAAGCACTGGGAGGGCGATTTGGAAAAAAGCAAACAGATTAGGAAATGGAAGGGATGTCAGAGATGCTAAAACAATATATTCAAGAATTGCACACCATCACACTCCGGGGAGATGCCAGAGAAGAAAGTTACTATACAGCTCTCGAACGATTACTGAATGAGTATGCGGAAGATATTGGAAGGAAGCATGTTGAAATAACCACTTTACCCAAGAAAACAGAAGCGGGTAATCCCGATTTCAGAGTTTGGGATGGCCGGCAATCAATAGTGGGATATATCGAAGCAAAAGCTCCCTTTGTCGATAATCTGGATCTCATCGAGGAGACAGAACAACTTAAACGCTATAAACAAACATTTCCCAATATGATCCTCACTAATTTTCTGGAGTTCCGATTATATCGCCATGCTGAACTCATAGAAAAAGTCCTTATTGGCAGACCACTCTTTCTTAACAAAGTAAAAACAACTCCTCCAGCAGAAAAGGAAAGTGAATTTTTAACATTATTGGACAAGTTTTTCTCTTTTACATTTCCCAAAGTATACGATGCCAGAACCTTGGCTGTTGAACTGGCCAAACGAACTCGATTTTTGAAAGATGAAGTTATTCAGGTGGAACTCAACAGGGAAGAGGAAAGCTGCGAAGGCCATCTGTTTGGTTTTTATGAAGCTTTTAAAAAATACCTGATTTATGGGCTATCCAAAGAAGAGTTTGCGGATCTTTACTCTCAAACGATCACATATGGATTATTTGTGTCCAGAACCCGATCAGAAAATGGATTCAAACGAAAAGATGCTTTTGACAATATACCAAAAACAATAGGGATTCTGCGTGATATTTTCCGGTTCATTTCATTTGGGGATATCCCGAAATCAATGGAGTGGATTATTGATGACATATCAGAAGTGTTAGCAGAAACAGATGTAAAACAGATGCTTCATCATTACTTTCATGATGGCAGAGGGAATGATCCCATTATTCATTTTTATGAAACATTTCTTTCGGAATATGATCCAAAGACGCGTGAAAAGAGAGGAGTATACTACACTCCAGAGCCAGTCGTATCATATATCGTTCAGTCGTTGCATGGGATCTTAAAAAAATATTTCAATCAGACCGAAGGTTTGGCAAGTGATCGTGTCACCGTTTTAGATCCTGCATCCGGCACACTCACATTCCTGGCTGAAACAGCGAAAGTGGCAATTAACGAATATACACGACAGTTTGGAGAAGGTGGGCAGAAAAAATTCATCAGCAACCACCTTCTGGAGAATCTGTATGCTTTTGAAATCATGATGGCTCCGTATGCAATTGGCCATTTGAAAATGGGGCTTCTCTTGGAGGAAATTGGATATCACCTGAAGGAAGGTGACAGATTCAAGCTGTATCTTACGAATGCTCTTGAAATGATAGAATTAGAGAAGAGCAATCTTCCAGGAATGTCTTCTCTATCTGAGGAATCCAAGCTTGCTGGAGTTGTAAAGAGAAAAAAAACGATCTTGGTCATACTCGGGAATCCGCCCTATTCCGGACATTCAGCCAATGCCAGCGAAAAACTGTGCGAGATCGGTGAAGGAGTGCACTATATCACCGGCTATAGAATGCAGGAGAGTGAAGGCCGATTCAAATTGATTCCTGAAACATCAAGAGCGACACGAGCCATTATAAAACATCAAAAAACGTGGATTGGGGAACAGATCGAAGAATACAAATATCTGAACGGCAATCCGTTAAATGAAAGAAATTCCAAATGGTTACAGGATGACTATGTGAAGTTCATCCGGTTTGCCCAGTGGAAGATTGATCAGACCGGAGAAGGAGTTGTTGGATTTATCACAAATCATAGTTACCTTGATAATCCAACATTCCGGGGTATGCGGCAGTCACTGATGCAGAGTTTCAATGAGATTTATATCCTCAATCTGCATGGAAACAGCCTGAAAAAAGAAAAGTGTCCAGATGGAGCAAAAGATGAAAATGTATTCGACATCAGGCAGGGAGTTGCTATTGCGTTGTTGATCAAAAAAAAGGGGGATAACTCCACTTGTAAAGTATTTTATTCGGAACGATGGGGATTGAGGCAGGATAAATACGATTGGCTTTCTGAGAAGGAGTTGGAAAAAACCGAATGGAATGAGATTGAACCGAAACCAGAATTTTATCTGTTTGTTCCAAGAAATGAAGATCTGCTTGATTCATATGAGACATATCCCAAAATAACAGATATTTTCCCGGTCAACAGTGTTGGGATCGTGACTGCAAGGGATGAGTTAACGATAAAATATACTCCGGATGATGTATGGACCACCGTGGTTGCGTTTTCAAAAATGGACCCGGAGATCGCACGAATGGCGTATCACCTCGGGGATGATACCCGTGATTGGAAAGTAGATCTCGCTCAAAAAGATTTACAGGATACCGGACCGGAAAAAAAACGGATTGTGCCAATTCTTTTAAAGCCGTTTGACATTCGATACACATACTATACCGGTAAGTCATGCGGATTTCACTGCAGGCCAAGACCTGAAGTAATGAAACATATAATGATGAAGAATTTAGGATTAATTATCCACAAAAGAGAAGAACTCTCTATTCCATATGCTCATTTTCTGATCACAGATAAAATAGTGGAACATTGTGGAATATCTCCTAAAACGACATGCTATGTTGTTCCTCTCTATATTTACGAAGATTCTAATCTTTTTAATCATACAAAAAAGAACATCCAGGAGAAGACGGCCAATATCAAATTAAACTTCTTGGATTCGCTCTCATTGACATATAATCAAGAACCAACGCCAGAAGAAATATTCTTTTATATTTATGCGGTTTTTTACTCCACCATTTACCGTGATCACTACGCAGAGTTTTTAAAGATTGATTTCCCCAGAGTGCCATTTACCAAGAACTATGATTTATTCATTCAGATGTCAGAATATGGAAAAAGATTAGGTGCTCTGCATTTGCTTGAATCACAAGAAATGGACCCACCGATCGCCAGAATGCAGGGAAATGGAGATGAGAAGGTCGAAAAAGTGAAATACGATGAGGACCGCGAATGCGTCTTTATCAATCAGGATCAGTATTTTGACGGAATTCCAAAAATGGTTTGGGAGTATCATATCGGTGGATATCAGGTTTGTAATAAATGGCTGAAAGATCGAAAAGGGAAAATGCTTTCACTCCAGGAGATCAAACAATATTGCCGGATTGTGACCGCGTTGTCTAAAACAATCGGAATACAAGCTGAGATAGACGAACTTTATCCAGGGATAGAAGAGGATACGATATTGTTTTCAATCCGATGAGTTATCACATTGGAAACTCGAAGGAGACAGGTCATTAAAAATGATTTCACTGATAAAATCACTATCAGGGAAAACGCCAATGTCTGGATATGCACAGGCTTCTTGATGGAGTTTTTCATACTCCTCGGAGGTCAATGTGATTACTTCTTTTAAAAGTTCGTCAAGTGTTTTATTTCCGCATTCCGTCCCACAGAAAACAATATCAAGATATTTATCTGAATTTTATGGCGGATTTTAACCCAAGTTCATGGTTCTATAAAAAATGTTGTTTGATATCAATTGGTTGAAACGATGCAGAAGTGAGTTTGGGCACTACACATTTTGGGGAATTTATTAGATGAATGACCATCATCTAATACGCTAAAAGCGTTGCGAGAGGTGGTTGAAAATGCAGAAATTATCTGAAGAAAATATTATGGCACGAGATGCTAAACGGGATTTGGAAGCTGAGCTGCAAGAATCACTCAGCCAAATAAAAGCTGGAAAAATAAGTCGGATTACAATCCCGGTGAAAGAAGGCAAATATATTGAATCAGACGTTGCGAGAATTAGAATTCAACTTGGTCGTAACTTCTCAATTCATTGCTATGCTCCGAGCAGTTCTGATCACCTCTCGCCTCCCCTTCAGCTCTTTCCTGGCCACTGGCTGTTTTTTTTCGCCAGTGGCCCTGACTCTCTTCTTCTTTACTGTATCGGATACCGGATAATGACGATTCCGGATCCACCATTGCCTCCGGCACCATAATTGGATCCACCGTAATCAGCACCCCGTCCGGCTCCGCCGCCGCCTCCGGTATTGGCCAATCCGGGGGCTCCTGTCACGCCGCCGCTGTCACCGCCGCCGCCATTGCCACCGGTGGATGTATTCGGGCCGCGGTAGGAGCCGCCTCCGCCACCGCCAAACCACCCGTTTTCTCCGACGCCAGTACCGAAGTAGCTGCTGTAATCCGCTCCCGGTCCGCCGTTTCCGCCATAACTTCCGGTTCCTGCCGCGCCTGCGCCGCCTTTTCCGCCTCCACCGCCGCCAGCATGAGGCGCTGGATCATACCCAGCGCCACCAACGCTGCCTTGTCCGGAAGTAGCACTTCCACCAGGCAGACCACCGGAATGAGAACCCCCCCCCCCCGATCCACCGGATCCGGCGGGACACGTGCTTCCCGGTGAGAATTGTGTAGCGCCCCTGCCGCCGCCGATCGCGGTTGTGACACCGGGGATATTGACGGACGAATTATTGCCGTTGTTCGGAAGCGTTCCACCCGCAGAAGCGGTCCCTGCGGTTGCGCCGCTTCCACCCGCACCGACGGTGACGGTATAGGTTCCGATCGGTACCGGGATTCCGGTCTGATAGACAACACCACCGGCACCCCCGCCGCCACCCTGGTATCCACCGGCACCCCCGCCTCCACCGGCCACGACGAGAATATCGACATCGAGGTTGCCATAATTGACGGTAAATGTGGAGTTGCCGACAGTGGTGAACACGTGCATCCGATAATTGTTGAATGTCATCTCCGTGCCACCGCTTCCAGATGGTTCCGGAGCATTATCCAGGCGAACCCAAGCCGTACCGTTGTACCCCTCGAATCGGCTCAACGTCGAATTGAACCGGATGGATCCGGTTGCTGGCGTGGCAGGTTGTTCCTCGCTGGTTCCAACGGGGATGACGATCGCATCCGTGGAAGCCACATGGAGTGCCGTCTCCGGATTCTGCGTTCCGATTCCCACCGCACTGTTGAAAAATCCACCACCATCCTTGGTCACCAGGAAAAGATCCCGCACGGATGTGTTCCAGCCATTGCCTTCACCGTCCCAGTAACGGATTGGGATGAATGATCCCGTGTGAGCGGCGAGATCTTCCATCTCGATATACAATCCCCAGTATCCGCCAGCGTCATGTACCGGATGCCGGATCCAGATATTGTCATTGGAGCCGTTCCGGTCGGAAAAATCGGCTGACCCGACATACATCGAACGCGTTTGAGTACCCTGATCGATCTGAAGCTGATGGGCAGGCGCAGTCACTCCAACACCCAGATTCCCATTGGCCGGAGTGTAATAGACATCCGCACCGGCCGGTGAGCCGTTATTGTTGTAAATCACTTGCGTGTCAGTACCGGCCACGGGGCCTGCCGGACCAACCGGTCCCTGTGGCCCCTGGGGTCCGGTCATTCCCTGGATTCCTTGTGGTCCAGCCGGTCCTGCCGGTCCTGTCGCACCTTGGGGACCGATCGCGCCATCCGGTCCCGTGATCCCCTGGGGACCTTGTGGCCCTTGGGGTCCGGCCGGTCCGGTCACACCTTGGGGACCGATCGCGCCATCCGGTCCCGTGATCCCCTGGGGACCTTGTGGCCCTTGGGGTCCGGCCGGTCCAGTCGTACCTTGGGGACCGATCGCACCATCCGGTCCCGTGATCCCCCGGGGACCTTGCGGTCCGGTCATACCCTGGATACCCTGTGGCCCTTGGGGTCCGGCTGGTCCGGTCGCACCTTGGGGACCGATCGCGCCATCCGGTCCCGTGATCCCCCGTTGCCCTTGCGGTCCTTCGGGTCCGGTCATTCCTTGTGAACCCGGAGGTCCTACCGGTCCCTGAGGACCCGTAGGTCCGATCAGGTCGGATGGCAATCCGCGCCATTCTCCGGAACTGCTGATCACTTCCCCGTAGTTCAGGATGTTCACGCTTGCGGGGTTGATCGTTTCGCCGGTTACATCTTCCGCATGTCGAGCCTGTCCGACACTGACCAGCGGCTGCCGAGGCTGAAGAGTCTCCATGCCGACCGTTATTTCCAGCCAGAGTGGACTGTCGAAAACCAGATCGATTGGATTGATCGCTCCGAGTTCAACATTGAAAATGCCGTCGGTCACCGGAATATTTTGAGACTCGGACCAGAGTTCGCCCAATCCGGTCGCCTGATCGTACAGCTTGAATGTAAAATCAATGTCTCCAGTGACCGGATTTCCGTCCTCGTCCAACAGGTGCCCCTGATAGTTAATCAGATGGGGAACCGCCGCATGGACCGTGCCCAGCGTCATCAAAACAGCGGCAACGATATAAGATAACTTTATCTGCATACTTCCTCCCTTGTTCGTTACGTATGAAAAAAAGGAACTGTTTCGCGAAAACACTCAACAATCTGATTGTACACGGAATCTGGTGTATGGCAACGATTCGTTAAGTTTTGGCAGCCGGAATATGAATTGCATCTGGACAAAAAAACGATGTCGAGGGTCAGTCTGGTATATGGATGCTGATCGCCCGTGTAACCATTTTCAAACAAGAAGCTCAAATAAAGCAGCGATATTCAGGAGGTGTTTATGGTTGAATCGTGTCGAATCGTTTGTCCCAACTGCTTTGCCGTCAACCGGCTGCCGTGTGCAAGGCGGAACGACAATCCTTCATGCGGCAAATGCAAATCCAAGTTGTTTACCGGCCATCCCGTTCAACTGACAGCCGCTCAATTCATGCAATTCATCAGCCAGACCGATATCCCGGTCGTGGTGGATTTCTGGGCATCCTGGTGTGGTCCCTGCAAAATGATGGCTCCGGCATTCGAAGCAACCGCTCGCGAAATCGAACCCTCAATCCGGTTTGCCAAACTCGAGACGGATGAGCATCCGGATGTGGCTGCAACCTATCAGATTCGGAGCATTCCAACCTTGATCGTGTTCAAAAACGGCCGGGAAGTGAGCCGCACATCCGGTGCGATGGATCGGGCGTCGCTCGCAGCCTGGTTAAAGGAGTTTATTTAAAAGTGGTATCCGCTCTACCGGAATTATTAAGTTTATTTCTGGAGTGTCGCTCTGATCAACAGATTTATGCCCATCGATCCACAAGAGATGTCTGACCTTCAACAGTCTTTCATCCGGTACCCAACACCCGGTTCGGTGATCAATAAGCGAGGCCGTGTGGAATCGGATTCAATCTTATGACGGAGCTGCGTCATGAAAACCCGAAGGTAATGCGTTTCGTTCGCGTAAGACGGCCCCCAGACTTCTTTGAGGATCTGACGGTGTGTGAGGACTTTCCCGGCATTTCTGGCCAATAGAACAAGGAGCCGGTATTCGATGGGAGTCAGATGGATGGATCGTTCGCCAACCGTGACGTCCCGGCGCACCGTATCGATTCTCAAGGGTCCGGCTTCGATGAGTCCCGATGCTTTTTCTGTCCCGAGCATTGCAGCATGACGCAAGGCGACCCGCATGCGAGCCAGCAGTTCATTCACTCCAAATGGTTTTGTCAGATAATCGTCCGCTCCAGCATCCAAAGCAGCCACTTTATCACTCTCCCGTCCCCGGGCTGAAATGACGATGATGGGGACCGTATTCCATTCTCTGATCTGGCGGGTGATATCGATGCCATCTCCATCGGGAAGTCCCAGATCCAGAAGGATCAGTTCCGGGTTGTGGGTGGTTATCAGAACAAGTGCTTCTTTGGCGGTTCGTGCATCGATGACACGATAATCCTGAGCAGACAGAGCGGTTTTCAGGAAGCGGCTCATCTGGATTTCATCTTCAACAATCAGAATCAACGCTCCGGTGTCAGACATGATTATAACTCCTGATCCGGAAATTCGGTTTCGTTTTCCGGTTGAATCACCGGTGATATTTCTGGGACAGGGAGCAGAATGCAGATTACTGCGCCGCCACCGATCCGGTTCCGGGCGGAGATCGTGCCATTGTGGGAGGCCATGATTCCCTTGCAGATGGACAAACCCAGTCCGACACCACTGGTACGCGTTTGAGGTCCCCGGTAGAATTTTTCGAAGATGCGTTCTTCGTATCCCGTTGGAAGCCCCGGTCCCCGGTCGGCGACATCGATCTCGACCATGCCGTTGCTGACTCGGGCGGATATTTCGATCGGGGATGTGTGACTGCAATGCTTGATGATATTCTCGATCAGATTGATGAACACCTGCTCGAACAGGACCGGATCAACGGAGAGCAAGGGTAAATCCGGCGGGATGTCAATGATGACCGTGCGTGTTCCGAGTTTTGCGTCCAGTCGTGATAAAGCGGACCCGATCGTCTCTTCCAGCGGCACCCATTCGTATTTCGGCGTGATTCCGCCGGACTCCAGACGAACCATGTCGAGGATGTTTGATACAAGGCGTTCCATCCGTTCCGCTTCGGTGCAGATCAGATCGCACAGTTCGGTGTGCTGGGAAGGGTCCAGTTTTCCACGATCGTCTCGTAATACCGTGCCGGCTCCCGTGATGGCTCCCAGGGGTGTCCGGAGGTCATGCGATACGGCTCCCAGAAGAGCGCTTCGCGTTTCTTCTGCTTTTATCTTCAAAATAGCTGTTTTCGAATCTTCAACCAGATGGGCTCGTTCCAGGGACAGAGCAGCCTGTCGGACAAACGCATCCAGGAATTCCCGGTGTTCCACGGCGATAAATTCGGCCGATGGTGTTGCCAATGCCAGAACTCCCAACATAGATGTTCCGGTCTGGATCGGGATGCAGGTAATCCGGGCTCCCGGAAGCGTATCCGTTCCACAGCCCGCCATGCGTCCATGGTCCGCGACCCATCGGGCAACCGCAAGCTCTTCATCGGACAACCGTATCCCTTCCCGGCTGATTCCCCGGATGGATAATGCATCTGAGGCACCCGGCATCAAAACACTGGCTTCGCCGCCAAACACATCGGCGGCATGGATGGCGGTCACTTTGGCTGTTCGGGTCTCATCCTGTGCGGCGGCTAACTCCCGGCTAAGCGAATAAAGTGCGGAGGTTCTGGATTCACGCTGCCGGGCATCTGATTCCTGTCGTCGTAACCGGGTCGTCAGACCACTGACAACCAGTCCCATAATAAACATCATCAGGAATGTGAGAAGATGCCGGAGGTGTTCGACACTGAACGTAAAATAAGGAGGCACAAAAAAGAAATCATACGCGGCGACAGCCAACGTGGCTGTGATGATGGACGTTTTACGGTCATGCCGGAATGAAACCAGCATGATTCCCAAGAGGAACAAGATCACAATATCCGGTGGAGACAGGTATGTCTGAAGAGCCAGAGCAACGACGGTTATCACTCCGATCGTCACCATCGATACCCCAATGTTTGTCCAGGGGATTGACTGGCTTTTCCGGATGGTCCGGTTTGGTTGGGGAGTCTGAACGTCGTCTCCGGCAATGAAATGGACTTCGATATCCCCGCTGCCACGAACGATTTGGTTGACCAGCGAACCTTTCAGATGATCCCTCAGCCGGGAGTGGGTCGGTTTGCCGATGACGATGCGTGTGATGTTGTTTTCACGGGCATATCGCAGGATTTCATCTGCCACCTTGTGACCGGAGAGTCTGAACACTTTTGCTCCAAGCGATTCCGCAAGTCTCAGGTGACCCTGGAGCCGTTCACGGTCGGTGGCGTTCATCGGATATGCATCGGGTGCATCGACATATACCGCGATCCACTGGGCTCGCAATCCCGTGGCGATCCGGCAGGCTCCCCGTAAGATTTTCGCAGTGGACGGACTGGGACCCACACAGACCAAGAGACGCTCTGCGGCCGGCCAGGTTGCCTGGATCTCAAAATCCTGCCGGTACGCCTGAACATCCACATCGATCCGTTCAGCAGCTCTGCGGAGTGTGAGTTCTCTCAGCGCAAGCAGGTTCCCACGACGAAAGAAATGATCAATTGCCCGGCCAGCCTGTTCCGGGAGGTAAACCTTTCCTTCACGCAGGCGTTGGAGGAGTTCTTCGGGAGGCAGGTCGATGAGTTCCAGTTCGCTGGCCTGTTCCAGGATGGAATCCGGGATGGTCTCACGAATCCGAATGGATGTGATCTGGGTGATAACATCGTTCAAGCTCTCAACATGTTGAATATTCAGGGTGGTGTGAACATCAATGCCATTTTCGAGCAGTTCCAGAACATCCTGCCATCTCTTTTTGTTGCGGCTGCCGGGCGCATTGGTGTGAGCCAATTCATCCAGGATCAGTACTTTGGGTTTACGCGCCAGCGCCCGATCCAGGTCGAATTCGGTCAGGATTGTTCCGCGATAGGGCCATTCACGGCGTGGTAGAATGTCCATCCCATCCAATAGCGCGGCGGTTTCCGGCCGGCCATGTGTTTCCACACAACCCACCGCCACATCGACACCCTGAGCGATCAGGTGAGCCGCAGATGCCAGCATGGCATACGTCTTCCCGACTCCGGGTGCATAACCGAAGAAGATTTTCAGAGAGGCTTTGGTATGCCGTGTCTCTTCGGATTGAATTCGTCGAAGGAGCAGATCCGGATTGGGTCGATGATCAGTTTCCATTATCAGTGGCCTTTACCATTATAAGATCATAGCATGCCCGGTGATGGTCATCCAGCTTGTCAAGATCGAGGTTCAGTCTCAGGACATTCACCCTGGGTGCGCTCAACAATCTCGATCCTCCGCATTCGATGTGGGTTTTGACCAGATCATGGACCCGATCAATTGGAATACCGCGCAACCGTGCTATCCGTGGGACCTGGTAGTCGGCTGCTTGGGGAGAAATGTGGGGATCCAGACCGCTTCCGGATGATGTCACCAGATCGATGGGGATCGGTAGCTGATTGTCCGGATCGTGGATTCTCAGAGCGGTTATTCTGAATTCAACGGCTTTCCGCAGCTTCGGATTCAACGGACCGATATTCGATCCGGTCGAGTCTGATGCATCATATGGATGTGGGAGTATGGCTGAAGGTCGTCCCCAGAAATATTCCGGATTCGTAAAAGTCTGGCCGATGAGCAGCGATCCCTGCCGATGAGTGGCAGAACCGATGAGATTGCCATTGGCTTGTTCCGGGAATACCCATTGTGCGAATCCGGTCACAAGAATCGGATAACCCACTCCCAGAACGATAGTATAGAGGAGAAGCAGTCTGCATGATTGTCGGATCAACCGTGTCATATTCAGACTCCCATCAGAGACAATAACATGTCGATCAATTTGATGCATGGAAACGGCAGGACAAGTCCACCCAGTCCGTAGATGAGCAGATTATTACGCAGGAGTTGCTCCGCGGGACAGGAGCGAACCTTCACTCCGCGTAATGCCAGAGGAATCAGGGCGACAATAATCAGTGCGTTAAATATAACAGCGGAGAGGACGGCGCTCCAGGGAGAATGCAGGTTCATCACATTCAACGCAGCGAGTTCGGGATAGGTTGTCACGAACACTGCCGGGATAATGGCGAAGTATTTGGAGACATCGTTTGAGATGCTGAACGTGGTGAGCGCTCCCCGTGTCATCAGCATCTGTTTGCCAATTGTGACAATATCGAGGAGTTTGGTGGGATTGGAATCCAGGTCGATCATATTGCCGGCTTCCTTGGCGGCTTGCGTGCCGCTGTTCATGGCTACAGCGACGTCCGCTTGAGCCAGCGCTGGTGCGTCGTTGGTGCCATCTCCGGTCATCGCAACCAGATGTCCCAGGTGCTGATATTTACGAATGAGCGACAATTTGTCCTCCGGAGTCGCTTCAGCGAGGAAATCATCCACTCCGGCCTCCGCTGCGATGGCGGAAGCGGTCATGGGATTGTCACCGGTAATCATGATGGTCCGGATTCCCTGGCGGCGCATCTCTGCAAACCGATCACGGATGCCGCCCTTGACGATGTCCTTGAGATGGATCACACCCAATGTTGTCCCATTCTCCGCTACGATCAGAGGCGTTCCACCCTGGCGAGCGAGATCTTCCGCAATCTGAATGACTTCCTGGGGAAATGTGCTCCCGTGTCCGGAGACGAATGTGCGGATGGCATCAACCGCTCCTTTACGGATTTCCCGGCCATCGATCGTAACACCACTCATCCGGGTCAGCGCGGAAAATGGTTCAAATCGTGCGCCAAGGCTTTGAAGATCCCGGCCGCGCAGTTGGTATCGTTCTTTGGCGAGTATGACGATGCTTCTGCCTTCGGGGGTTTCATCCGCCAGAGATGCGAGTTGGGCGGCGTCTGCCAGCTTGATTTCCGATACTCCTGGAACTGGAATGAACGCGACGGCTTCCCGGTTGCCCAATGTGATGGTGCCTGTTTTATCCAGGAGCAGCACATCCACATCTCCCGCGGCTTCGATGGCGCGCCCGGACATGGCCAGAACATTGGCTTTGATCATCCGGTCCATGCCGGCGATTCCGATTGCCGATAACAGGCCGCCGATGGTAGTGGGAATGAGGCAGACCAGAAGCGCGACCAGATGGGTCATCGGAATTGGTGATCCCTGTCCGGATGTTCGGACAGCCGCTACAGAAAAGGTCAGAAGTGTGACTGAGGCGAGCAGGAAGACGATGGTGAGTGCTGCGAGCAGGATGTTCAATGCCAGTTCATTGGGTGTTTTCTGCCGCTGTGCTCCCTCGACCATTTTTATCATCCGGTCGAGAAAGGTGTCGCCTGGATTGGCTGTGATCCGAACGATGATCCAGTCTGAGAGCACCCGGGTACCGCCGGTAACAGCGCTGCGATCCCCGCCACTTTCACGGATTACCGGAGCGCTTTCACCGGTGATCGCGCTTTCATCGACCGACGCGATTCCTTCGATGATTTCGCCATCTCCCGGTATCAGATCACCGGCGATCACGAGGACAAGATCGTCACGCTGCAGATCGGCGGAATGAACTTCCTGACAGGGCGCATCCCGGCGGGGCAGACTGAGTCGTTTGGCGAGAACGGTCTGGCGAGAACGCCGGAGTGAATCCGCCTGGGCTTTTCCTCTGCCTTCGGCGATGGCTTCCGCGAATGTTCCGAAAAAGACAGTGAACCAGAGCCAGAATGAGACTGCCAGAATGAATGAGACCGGCGCTTCGCCATTGCCTGATATCACGGCATGGAAAAACAACATGGTGGTGAAAACGCTTCCGGCTTCTACTACAAACATGACCGGATTCTTCCATAGCAAACGTGGATTGAGCTTGAGAAAGGCATCTTTGAATGCACGACGCACGAGGGTGCGGTTTATATGCGATTGAACGGTTGATCGGGAATTCATCAATGGCCTCCCAATTCTGTAAATTGCAGATGCTCTGCAATGGGTCCCAGTGCCAGGGCAGGGATGAATGTCAACACACCGACCAATAATATGGTCCCGGTCAGAAGCAGGACAAACAACAGCTTATCCGTGGGAAGGGTTCCGGCAGAGGGAGGCACGCTGTTTTTCTGTGCCAGAGATCCCGCCACTCCCAGAACCGGAACGATCACCCAGAATCGACCGATGAGCATACAGAGTCCCAGGGTGAGTGAATAGAACCAGCCCGTGGCATCGAGACCCGCGAATGCGGAACCATTGTTGTTTGCCGCCGAGGAGAAGGCATAGAGTATCTCGGAAAAACCATGAGGGCCGGGATTCAGTACCGCAGAACGGGCGGCCGGTGCCATGCATGCGATTGCCGCCCCGAGCAGGACAACAGCGGATGGTATCAGGATCACCAGTGACGCCATGGTCATTTCAAATGCTTCGAGCTTCTTGCCAAGCAGCTCGGGAGTCCGGCCGACCATCAGCCCGGCGATGAACACCGCGATAATGGCAAACATCAGTATTCCATAAAGGCCCGATCCGACTCCCCCAAATGCCACCTCACCGATCTGCATTAAAACCATGGGGATCAGTCCGCCCAATGGGGTGAAACTGTCGTGCATGGCATTGACAGAACCATTCGATGCAGCGGTCGTAGTTACAGCCCACAGCGTGGAGCCGGATGTTCCGAAGCGGACTTCTTTCCCCTCCATGTTTCCAGTGCTCTGATCGATGCCCAGTCCCATGAGCATGGGATTGCTGGAATACTCAGCGATCGTGCAGACCACCAACAGGGGGACCACAAGCGTAATCATGGTCATGAACAGAACCCAAGCCTGTCGCCGGGATTTCACCAGATCGCCGAAGGTGAAACAGAATGCCGCTGGAATGAGCAGGATGGCTATCAATTCCAGGACATTCGTCAATGGTGTTGGATTTTCAAACGGATGGGCGGCATTTGCATTAAAAAATCCCCCGCCATTCGTCCCGATCTGTTTGATCGCAACATGAGAAGCGACTGGACCCAATGCGATGACTTGTTCCGTGATCGAATTCCCAGTGTCATCTGTCTGGGGATCGAGAAGACCCACTGATGTTGAACTCCTGAATGTCTGAATGACGCCTTGAGAGACCAGAATTCCGGAGAAGAGAAGTGCCAGCGGAAGCAGAATATAGAGAATGCTGCGGGTCAAATCCACCCAAAAGTTCCCCACCGTCTGGGTGTTGCGCCGGACAAAGCCCCGCGTCAGTGTGAGAGCTACCGACATTCCGGTAGCAGCGGAAACAAATTGCTGCACCATCAGAGCAGCCATCTGGGTCAGGTGGCTCATGGTCGTTTCTCCATGATAGGATTGCCAGTTGGTATTCGTCACAAAACTCACGGCTGTGTTAAATGCGATTTCCGGAGATACTCCACGCCAATGAGACGGATTGAGGGGCATCATCCCTTGAAATCGCTGAAGTAGATATGTCAGCAACGCCCCCACAAGATTGAACACCAGTAATCCGGCAGCATACTCTTTCCAGGACATCTCTTCATCATACGAAATACCACTCAACCGATAGACCCATCGCTCAACCGGTCCCAGCAGTCGTCGGGTGAAGCAGGTTTTATTTTCATACACCCGAGCCATATATCGTCCGAGCGGCACTGCCAGACATGTCAGGACGATGAAATAAATGGTGTATTGTATCAATGACAGTGTTGTCATCAGAACCACTCCGGTTTAAGCAAGGCGACAAATAAATAGATCAGTAAAAATCCCGCTAGGATTCCTCCGATCATTATCAATAAGTTCATGGCATGTTATCTCCATAGATATTTTTCTATAAGCCACACGGCAGCCAGGGTGAACGTAAAAAAGCTCACTATCAATCCAATCATCAGTAAATCGTTCATACGTCAATCATCCGTCCTTTCCGAGGTGGTGCGAGAGATCGGTCTGTATTTCCAGTCGAAAATCAGATCGGAAAACGCGGAATCATCGCGCTTTCAATGATGAATGTAATTTTTCTGAGATTAAGACGGGATTAAATTACAGCTTTCGGATATCAAGAAATTGTTAAATTATTTTTTATTATCGACAAGGGAGAGGATGATGAACGATTGAGGGACAGCATGAAGAATGATCATGAATGCTGCTGATAGCATACCGTTATCCGCACCATTCGGAATATCAACCCGAGAAGATGGTACCGATACCGATTGTCCGCTCTATTTCATGCAAGTATGATCAGGGATCAGATCAGATCAAACTGAAATACCACGACATCGCCGATGATTTCCGTCGTGCCGGATTCACTCAGGATTCCATATAAGAGGATATTGTCGATCGGTGAGAGTGCCGGTGGCAGATCGAAATCAAAAATGGGCTCACGCACCGTCTGACCCGCCGGCAATTCAAACGGGATCGGATGCAGTTGGAGATCCCAGACCGGGTAGATGAAATACTCCCCCACAATCTCGAGAGCGATATGCAGGTCTGCGGGATAGGGCACGAAATTCGGATTGTAAAGCGCGTAACCGATCGCCACATGATCACCGGACCGGAACTCCCGGGATGTTGAAACAAAGGATAGCTCCGGTGAATGATCCCGATGGAACGGGGTGGGTGTCGGAGTTGGATTCTCCGGACATCCCTCTGTTGTGAACCAGTAAATGCCATCTGCCAGGTTTCGAACGGGCTGCTCCATATTCTGTGCCAGTACGCTCACGGTCACTTCCTGGCAATGCTCGAACGGCTGGATTGGCGCATGGAAAAACGTATACCCCTGATAGCTCGGTGTGATGGTGATTTCCGCAAGCATGCCATTGATGAACACCTCGATGGATTCTCGGTCGATATCCGCATGATGATCGCGGATATGCCCGTAAATCGCAGTCTCCACCGGAACATCCTGTTGATCGCGTTTGGGATTGACCGGCATGAGATATGGTCCCGGCCGGAAATGATGGTATCCGAGATCGAGGTCCCGGAAATCGCTCTCGCAGTCCGATCGCGTCGTTCGGGCAGTCCATTTGGAGCCATATGTATTGAGCCTTCCCCGGTCGATACAGGGGGATTTTCCGATTTCGATTTCATGGGAGTGGCCGGTCGCCGGTTCCGACAGGTAGTAGGCAGAATCCGGACCGGTCACGAACCGTGGATCTTCAGCGAAGTTTTCCGCCATGTCTGATCGGTCGATCGCATTGGAGCTGTAATCGCCGAAGCTGTGTCCAGATACATCACAGGACTCCACCCACAGATCCGATGGCTGAGGTCCCTGGTAGGCGACACCGGGAGCACCGTGATTGAATGCGATAATGGAATGACGAACGAGCAGTTTTGCGGTATCGCCGCAGAAGACTCCAGACCCGTCCCCGGATACAGAATCCGTGATGGAATTATCGGCAACAGTGCAATTGAGCATCTCCACGTCGCTCCCAATTTGAACGGAAACCCCGCCGCCATTCATTTGGGCATGATTGCTGCTGATCAGGCAGTTATCCAGTCGCAGAATGCAATTCCGAAGCACGAGGATCGCGCCGCCGGATTGAGCGGTGTTATTGCGAAGGTTGCAGTCCTCGATTGTGAAGCGCTCGGGATTTTCGGCATTCTGGGAGTAAATGGCGCAGATCCCGCCGCCGCCGAGGACTGCCTGATTGCCATCGAAAATACAATCCTCGATCGATGGAATCGAATGGTTCCACCAGCCCAGCCCGCCGCCGTACATCGCCTGATTTCCCTCAAACACACACCCCTGGAAGACCGGCTGGCTGGCGATGAACCAGGCTGCGCCGCCGAACAATCCCCGGGAATTGGTTTCATCGATGATCTGGTTATTGATAAAGGAGGTGTTGGTGAAACGGGGTGATGATGTCCACATCATGATGCCGCCTCCCAATACTTCAAATCCGGATGATTCGGGCGGGATTTCCGTGCGGTTGTCTTCGATCCGGCAATGATCGATGGTGGAGTTGGAGTTGGACAGGAACATGGCGCCGCCGCCGTTCGGACTGGTGCCGGTCGCCGTGCACTGCCGGATCAGCGCGTTCCGGACGGTCATGGAGATGTTGGGATGCAGAATACCGGCTCCAGCCAGAGCGCGGCCGTTCTGAACGATGAATCCCTCCAGGAGCGCTCCATCGGCGCCGACAACGCAGGTGCCGGCCTGATTCCCGTCGATGATGCATGGATACCGCTCCCAATCGCGTTCCAATCCATTCGTTGCATAACCACCGAGGAGCGTGAGCTGATCTTTCAGAACCAGATTCTCGGGATAGATGCTCTCCGCGACATGAATCACATCGCCGGGCATCGATCTGCGGATGGCTTCCGTGATGGTCGCGAGAGCCGACTCCCATGAGTTTCCGGCATAGGTATCGTCGCCGATGGCTCCGTTGACATAAAAATCGGCAGCAGTGGCATCGGATGGGTTGGTCAGGAGGATCAGTCCGATGAAAAAAGCGGTGGGGATCAATGGGGATTTACACATGGAGCATTCCTTTCATGATCTGCATCTGGATTGGTGAATGTGGATCGCAGATCTCGAATATAAGGAGGTGGAAAGACCGGATTTTCGTGCGGGAGGCTGTATGGATTGATGAATATATGCGAACCACGGATGAACACGAATGGACATGGATGAAGAGGGAAGAATCAACGTATATATACGACATAAGATGGAGGAATAAAACAGGCAGTCCCCATTTCTTCGATAATTGCCATCTGTGTAATCAGATAAATTCAAGTAATCTGTGGTTCAGACCGTTTTATTTAATTCCCTGAACATCTTGCTAATTCAGCTCTGGAAGGATTGGGAAGGATCGGTATCTTTTAAAGATCTTATTAAAACGTGCTATAATCACATGAGATGGGAAGATTTTCGATGGGAGGTCTATTGATGATTAAGAATAAACTTGGAATTACCGCGTATCTTCTGAACGATTTCTGCCATCGTTGGAAAATTTCTGAACTCGCATTATTTGGATCAGTAATCAGGGACGATTACAACAAAGACAGCGATATCGATGTTCTCGTCACTTTTTTACCGGATGTAATATGGAGTTTGCTCGATCACGTTAAAATGGTACAGGAATTATCAGAACTTTTCGGAAGACGCGTTGATCTGATTAGCAAACGTGCAATTTCCATGAATAATAATTGGATTATCAGAGAAGAAATATTGAATTCAGCGGAGACAATCTATGTCGCGTGATAACGCTGTGTTACTCGATATCAAAAACGCATGCCATCACATCCTGGCGTTCACAAAAGGGATTGAGAAAGATTTTTTCATTAAAGATCTGAAAACGCAATCTGCTGTTTTACATAAATTGATGGTGATAGGTGAAGCGGTTACACGGCTATCATCGGATTTTAAGATACTCATTCTGAAATCCCCTGGCCATTGATATCAGGAATGCGCAATAAGCTGATTCACGGATATGATATCGTAGACCTGGATGCTGTATGGAAAACCGTTTTTGATGATGTACCGAGATTATTGATGTTTTCAGAAAAAATACTCCCGGATCCGAATTCAGGTTTAAGATAACGGATAGTCAGATTACATAGTTGAGAAATCCTGCTTTATATAACCAGAAATTTCTGGCAGTTTATTGTGAAATCGCGTGGATTATTTTCATTTATTGACAATTCCCACAAGTTATTTCAGCAGAAGTCGATGTGAAATGAAGTCGTGGGGGCGCATGTGTCGTCCATTCTTCATTGAGATTATCCATCAGGACTGGCATAATCCACTCCGTTGAACGAAGGAGGACGAAATGAACTATACAGTTGGAACAGCGACGGTAAAACGCGGATTGGCTCAGATGCTGAAAGGCGGCGTGATTATGGATGTGGTCTCTCCGGAGCATGCCCGGATTGCGGAAGATGCGGGAGCGTGTGCGGTGATGGCGCTGGAACGTGTTCCCGCCGATATCCGCGCTCATGGCGGGATCGCTCGGATGAGTGATCCCGAAATCATTCTGAAGATCATGGAATCAGTATCGATTCCGGTCATGGCCAAATGCCGGATCGGTCATTTCGTCGAAGCGCAGATTCTGGAATCTCTGGGAGTTGATTATATCGATGAATCCGAAGTGCTGACTCCCGCTGACGAAGCCCATCACATCAACAAGCACGATTTCAAGGTGCCGTTCGTCTGCGGGTGCCGCAATTTAGGGGAAGCGCTCCGCCGGGTCGGAGAAGGCGCAGCCATGATCCGGACCAAAGGCGAAGCCGGTACCGGGGATGTTGTGGAAGCGGTCCGTCATGCCCGGGCGGTTCTGGGGGACATCCGGCGGTTGAGTGTGATGGTAGATGAGGAACTGATGGCGTTCGCCAAAGAAATCGGTGCGCCGTATGAACTGGTCAAAGAAACCAAGGAGCTTCAGAAATTGCCGGTCGTCAATTTTGCCGCTGGCGGCATTGCTACTCCGGCGGATGCCGCATTGATGATGCAACTGGGTGTGGATGGCGTGTTTGTGGGATCCGGCATATTCAAGTCCGGTGATCCGGCTCGCCGTGCCAAAGCCATTGTTCAGGCGACCACGCATTTCCGGGATCCAGTGGTCCTTGCCGACGTCAGCCGGAATCTGGGTGAGCCCATGGTCGGCCGGTCGGTTGCATCGATGCCGGCCGAGGAACGGATCTCCGGCCGAGGGTGGTGACGATGCGGATCGGTGTATTGGCATTACAGGGTGATTTCGCGGAACATATCCAGATGCTGGCGGGATTGGGTGTGACTCCCGTCGAAGTCCGGTTGCCGGGTGATCTGGATGATATCGATGGATTGATCATTCCGGGCGGGGAGTCCACCACGATCGGGATGCTTGCGGAACAATTTGCTCTCATCAATCCCCTTCGCCGACTGGCGGAAACCCGGCCGATCTGGGGAACGTGTGCGGGAGCGATCTTTCTGGCAAAAGATGTTCACCGTCGCCAACCGGTTCTGGGATTGATGGATATCGTGGTCAAGCGAAATGCATTCGGTCGGCAGGTGCAGAGTTTCGAAATCGAGATCGATATCCCGTGTCTGAATTCCGTCACCGATGGACTGCCCCGGCCGTTTCATGCAGTCTTTATCCGGGCTCCCTATATTGAGGCAGTTGGACCGGAAGTGACGATTCTAGCAACGCTGGCGGAAAATCAGATCATCGCCGCCCGGCAGGGAAAACTGTTGGCAACATCGTTTCATCCGGAATTGACTGCCGATGACCGGTTTCATCGGTATTTTTTAACGTTGATCCAGAGCGAACAGACGCATCCGGGTGAAGGACACCAATGACAGACCATCCTGATCCCTGCCCATTCAGAGCGACATGGGACGCATTTCTGATCGAATTGAAATCGGAGATATTGCCGGTTTATTATCGTCATGAGACAACATTCGACACATACTCCATTCATGGCCGGATGCATATCTGCCGCTGTCTGCTCTTTTCCGAATTCATGATGCGATACCATCATCAGCACATCGCACCCATCGACCGGCCGGTATGGGTCCGTTATGCGGTCGCATTCCATGACTCCGGACGGGAAGGGAACGGAATCGATATCTGGGAGCCTGACAGTGCCCGTCTCTGTGCAACATATCTGGCAAACGGTCCGCTTCGGGAGGATGCGAACGCCATCGGTCAGTTGATCACTAAAGGCGGTTATGGCGATTACGGAATCGAAAAGCGGATGGTGCATGATGCGGATGTATTGGACATTATGAGACCTGTCTGCGGTCACGGGGGTCGGGAGGGGTTCCGGAAATCCGCACTCCGATTCCTTTCCAGAGAACGAACCGGTGACCCGGAACGGATTTCGGCGATTCGGGATACGTTGATAGAAGAAGCCTGGCATTTCATACAGGTGACCGAAGATCTGAAATTCACGATATTCGAATCTGCAGATTATATGAACGATGTGGCAGATGTCATGCGGCGGGATCGTTCGCAATATCCACTTCTGACGGAGTATCTCCTGTAGGTTTTTTTCTGAATTGTATTTGACCTCATCCCCAACCCTTTTCCATGAATGGAGAAGGGCATATATGCCGGATCCTTATGTCCTTGTTTTGTACCGATGATCGCGAACGGTGTAGTGATGATCGCGAACGGTGTAGTGATGATCGTGAACGGTGTAGTGATGATCGTGAACGGTGTAGTGATGACCGTGAACGGTGTAGTGATGACCGTGAACGGTGTAGTGATGATCGTGAACGGTGTAGTGATGACCGTGAACGGTGTA
>CAZELM010000005.1:40153-84392 GCA_964512995.1 uncultured bacterium | reverse complement strand
GGTGTAGTGATGATCGTGAACGGTGTAGTGATGACCGTGAACGGTGTAGTGATGATCGTGAACGGTGTAGTGATGATCGTGAACGGTGTAGTGATGACCGTGAACGGTGTAGTGATGATCGTGAACGGTGTAGTGATGATCGCGAACGGTGTAGTGATGACCGTGAACGGTGTACCGATCACTGCGTCCAGCGTTTCAATGACCATGAAACTGTGTTCCGAGAGGGTATAATCCCGCTCATATGCTCCTCTCCATTCACGGAGAGGATTAGGGCTGAGGTCAACTCCCCCTGAGCTTTCGAATCACCATCTCCGGTGTCAACGGCACGGCATTGAACGGAATCCCGGTGGCGTCGCTGACGGCATTCACAATGGCGGGTGCGGCGGTGAGCATGGCGGGTTCCCCCAACCCTTTGGCTCCATATGGTCCATCCGGGTCCGGGCGTTCCCAAAAAATACATTCGATCACCGGCACATCTCCGCATGTGGGAATGGTGTACGTATCGAAATCCAGTGTCAAGGGGATGCCGTTTTCCACACGGTATTGCTCGGTCAACGCCATCCCGGCTCCCATGACGACCCCCCCGATGACCTGACTTCGCGCAAGGATCGGATGAATGATCGTTCCGGAATCGTGAGCGCTGACGACACGCAGGACCCGGATAATGCCGGATTTCAGATCCACGGAAACGGCTGCAATCGTTGCAGCAAATGCGTATGTCCGGTAGATGGCTCCCAGGCCGGTGACTGGGTCGAGTTCTTCGGTGGGATTGATCACACGGGTTCGATGGGTGAATTCCTGGGCGTCCGGCAAGGCGCATTGGACCACAACCCGCCACTCCAGATGATTTCCATCCTGATCGGTCCATCGATTTCCATGGAACCGGATCGGAGCCGGACCGTTTTGCCGGGTGGACTGCTGAATGAGGCGATCCCGGACTTCCCGGCATGCCTTGATCACGGCTGCTCCCGTGACGAATGTCTGGCGGGATGCCACTGTAGATCCGCTGTCGGGAGTCTGTTGCGTATCGCCGGTGATGACCTCGATATCATGCCATGGCACGCCGAGCGTCTCCGTCAGGAGTTGTGCGAATACGGTCGATGATCCCTGACCGTAATCAATGGCACTGGTATAGAGCATCGTTTTTCCGTCGGGATGGACAGTGATCGTGACCTGACCTTTATCGGGGATGGCGTTGCCGTATCCGATGCCGTAGAAAGCCGCGCCGATGCCGATTCCTGTCGCGATGGACCCGGTTATTTTTTTCCCATTCGCCGGACCGGTATATCCGAACCGGTCTGCGGCCAGTTCCAGCAGAGGTGGCAATCCGGAGATATCCGTCAACGATTGACCGGTGGCGGTCCGGCTTCCGGATTTCAGTCCCAGTTTCATCCGGAATGTCAGCGGATCGATGGCCAATTGCCGGGCCAGGTGGTCGATATGGCATTCCGCAGCCAGAATGCTCTGAGTGGCACCGAATCCCCGCATGGCTCCGGAAAAGGCGGAATGCGTATAAACCGATCGGCCCTGAATGGTAATATCCGGAATCTCATACGGTCCGATCGCGTGGACCGCGGCTTTTCGAAGGATATTGGGAGCCCATGAGGCATACGCGCCGGTATCGGCAGTCAGTTGAATCGCCTGCTCGCGGATGTCACCGGTGCTGCTCATCCGGGAGCTGTGCCGGATGGCGATGGGATGGCGTTTCGTAGTCGCCCGGAATGATTCTGCTCGCGACAGCACCAGTTTCACCGGTTGATGGGTGAGATAAGCGGCCAATGCAACCAGGGGCTGCACCAGTAAATCTTCCCGTTTCCCGAACGCGCCGCCCATCGTCGCCTGGACAATGCGGAGCCGATGCAGGTCCCGGTTGGCGATTCCGAGAATGCGCTGAATCTCCAGCCGGTCGAAAAAGACATTCTGGGAGGAGCCATACACTGTCAGGATATCGCCATCCCAATAGGCGGCGGCCGCTTCCGGTTCCAGTAGCGCATGTTCGATGAACGGAGTCTCGAACGCGGTGGTAATCCAATGGTTGTTTTCATCGGGTGGAGTGGGGATATCCGGTGCCTTGCGGATCTGAATCTCCGCTGCAATGTTGCCACCGGGGTGTATGTGCAGAGTTGTCGGCTGGAGCGCTGCGTCCGGGTGGTAGACACCGCCCCAAGGTTCAAGCTCCAACCGGATTTTTTCGGTTCCGGCCCGGGCTGCTTCTGGGGTTTCGGCGATAACCATTGCGATTGCGTCGCCGATGAACCGGATCCGATCCTCCACCAGGAGCGGCCGGTCCTGATGCCATCTCCCGATCCGGTTGAGTCCCGGGATGTCGGAGTGCGTAATCACCCGAATGACACCGGGCTGTTGAGCGGCATCATCGGTGTGAATGTGATGGAGTTTTCCGCAGGGGATGGGTGACCAGAGAACCGCGCCATGGCAGAGCCCTGGGCATGTGAAATCCGCCGAATAAATGGCCGCTCCCGTCACCTTGGCGACTCCATCGGTCCGTATTGGAGACTGGCCGACGCCGGTGTGTTCCGATATGGCAGCCGGTGCGGCGGACTGATCGCTCCCGGAAACGGATAAAACCGCCTCTTCGATGGGGATGTATCCGGTGCAGCGGCACAGATGTTTCCGGAGTGCCTGCCGGATGGCAGATCGATCCGGGTGAGGGTTTTGCTGAAGGAGCGACAGGGATTCCAGTATCATTCCGGGTGTGCAGAATCCGCACTGGACCGCACCGGTTCTGAGGAATGCCGCCTGAAGGGGATGAAGATCGCCGTTCTGTATCAGTCCCTCGATCGTCACGATATCCTGACCATCGGCTTCGGCAGCAGTCGTCCGGCAGGATTTGATGGCCTGTCCGTTCATCAGGACCGTGCATACTCCGCAGATGCCGGAACTGCATCCATGTTTGGTGCCGGTCAGTCCCAGGTGTTCGCGCAACAGCGTGACCAGCGGCAGAGCAGGGTCAACCGATACCAGCCGGATGTTTCCATTGACCCGGATGGATAGCTGTTTCACCAGATCGCTCGAGCGGCTGTCTGAACGAAGCCTCTGAGTGGCTCCGGAAAGAGTCCCAGATAGAGAATGGCTCCCGCACAGATCAGACTAATGGCAGCATGGAATCGGTTTGGTAAACGGTCGGTGGATGCTGACGGATCGGTCGACGAGGTGTGCATGTCATTTATCAGACTGAAAGACACCATCATGGAGAGTACCGCATTCAATGCTCCGATGATTGCCAGCCAGTATATCTGGTCGGTGACAACGGCTGCGATCAGAAAAAATTTGCTGACAAATCCCATTGTCAAAGGGATACCGGCAATCGAGCATACAAAAATATACCGGCTGAAATTCGAGAAAGTCAGCCATTTTGAAGAGGCAACGGGTGTGGTGGATGGAGATGGAGACAGTGGTATGATGAACAGGAGTCCCAGCACCGACATCAAGAGTGTGATCAGGTGAAACAGGGTCGCGGAAAGGCCTCCCGGCAGTCCATAAAGGGGCTGAAGACGATGCACCGATACGATACCGAGTAAAAAATAACTCTGCTGGGCGATCAGCAGGAGTATCCATTTCTTTTTTGTATTGATGTCATAGAGAGCGGTGATGTGTGTGAAGGTCATGGCGACAGCGGAAAAGACAGCGATTACTGGAATGATCGGGCTTCTGATGTACCAGAATATTTTACAATAGAGTCTGGCGGTGATTATCACGAAATCGAAAGATAATATTATGAAAATAAACAGAAAAAATAGTCGAGGAACCACAGAGAGCAGATCGGTCAGCCATCCATGAAAGGGAACGCTCCCCCACTTGACCATGAATCCGATAACCATCAGAGCGAATCCCAGAAACAGGAGCGGTTGATCCGTCGACGGGTGCATTTGGAGAAAAGCGAGGATTGCACTGAAGGTGATATCTCCAGTATTCGAAAAAATCAGGGAGATGCCAAATGTGGATATTCCGGAACCGAGGATCTGCAGTTGGACGATCGGGCGAAGCAGTTTCGCTCCAGCACGGGGAGAAAAGCATTTCTTTACGATCAGAATGGCGGGGATAATGGAAAGCTCCAGACTCAGATAGAGCATGATCAGGTTGAGTGAACCCGCCGCCATCATCACTCCCGTCACGCACAGAAGCAGATCCGCAAAAAAGACGCAGGTCATGATGCCGTGGTATATCTTTCCCGCCAGCCGGATAATAAACAGAGTGGTGAATACCACAATCAGGATTTTTATCAGAGTGGTGAAAGAATTATTGATATAGGCATTATTCAGCAGGATGGGCCGATGAGGGATTTGAGACGCTGCAGCCAGGAGTGCGAAAAAGAGTGACAGGATGGAGAGATGGAAGGCGGTTTTGCCGGGTATGGCGGAAAATCGATGGGCAACGAATAAGATCATCGCCATTCCTCCAACAATAAACTCCGGTCCAAGAGCCTGGAGAAGTGCTGATTCGATCACTTTTTATCTCCGAATTGCGGTGGCTTCTTGGAATACTGCTTGAGGAATTGTTCCAGAGGATCAAGATTTTTATCTTCTTCGAGATCCTGCCAATGCAAGAGTTGATGAGACTTGAGTGCGCGTTCCATCTCGTTCGTCGTATGATCGATGGGTTTGAGGAGTATCTGTGGATAAAGTCCCAAAAAGAGAATGAGCAGGATTAATGGAACGATCAATACTGACAGGTTTTTCATATTTTCGCCGGTAGACCGGTCGGAGAAAGAGGTTTCTTTGCCGAGAAAAATGCTCTGAAACATCCATAATATGTAAGTAACGCCAATTGCAAATCCAAAAATACAAATAAACGACCAGATCATTTGATTGCGTGTCACTCCAGCCAGGATCAGAAACAATCCGGGGAATCCATTCAGACCCGGGAGACCGAAGTAGGAGAGGCTGGCGATCAGGAACATGACGCTGATCATGGGGATTTTTTTCCAGTATCCACCATAATCGTGAATCAGGGAAGATCCATACTGAATGCATAGCCAGTCGATGATGGCAAAGAGCGCCAGAAAGGATATGCCATGATTGAGGATATGGAGAATGGTTCCTTTGAACCCGAGTGTGTTGAGAACAAAAATCCCGATCAGTATGAATCCCATGTGACTGAGGCAGGAGAAGGCCATTCGTTTTTTCATATCCGGCTGGACCAGTGCCAGAAGAGCACCATAGATAATACTGATCAGAGCAAAATAGACCATGATCGGAGCATACTCCAAGGTGGCATCCGGACAGAGGGGAATCGTAAAGCGTAAAAACCCATAAGCACCTGTTTTTATCCCAACTCCCAATAAGAACATGGACAGGGAAGCGGGAGATTCCGATATAGTTTCTGAGAGCCAGCCATGGAATGGAAAAATCGGCATACGTATTGAAAAAGCCAGAGCGAACAACCAGAAAATCCATCGTTGAGTCTGGACTGGTAAACTGATCTGAGCGAATTTTTGCCAGTCAAACGAGGCGAATCCGCCGATCTGAATGTGGGTCAGATATAAAGAAACGAAGGCGATCATCAGCAGCATCAGTCCGGAAAACTGGAAAAGGAAAATCCGTCCGGCGGCAGTGCCTTTCCGTAATCCTGTTGAGCATCCTTGGAGGAAATAGGGAAGAGCCAATCCCATTCCCCAGAATACAATAAAAAGAAAGGTATCAGTGGCACAGAAAATGCCGATTGTTGAAGCTAACATGAGCAGAAGCGAAATATAATGCCGATCCGAATCGGCATGCTCGATGCGCCATGCGTAACATATTGAAACCAATCCGGTCAACGCTGTCAGGATCACGAACCAGATATTCAGGTTGTCGATGGAGACATGATAGGTTGCTCCAATACTGGAAATCCATGGTGCTGTCTCTTCCCATCGGAGTTCTGTCGGGGTTTGTGTTAAGACCAGAGGAATCAGAAGAGCAAGAAGGAGGACGGTGCTGGTAATTGCCAGACAAACAAGCATTTTGGTCTGGGTGGATCGAAGGAATTTCAGTATGAAAGCTCCTGCGACCGGTAAGAAAATCATCACCGAAATAACGGGCATTCCAGATAATCCATCGAGTTTATCCATGCGTATTCATTCCTTACAATAGAAGAATCAGCATCGAAAATACCAGCAAAACCGAAGTAATGATGGCTGTATAGCGAGCATGATCACTAGAAATAAAAAATAACCCGGTTCGGCCGATTCCGTATAGAATGACCTTCAGCCCTTGCTCAAACATACCATGAATGCACCATTGGTCAAATAATCCGGTAACCAGTCCCCATTTTCTGATCACCCAGGGTATTCCGTCTGATAACACTGTAATCAGCCACGTTTCGAAACGCCAGATACCATAACCGAGCTGCCGGAAAGGTTTGACAAAAGCATACTGGAAAAAAATGTCGATCCATGCGTAATGGACAGCAATCCATTGCAGCCAGTAGAAGTAAATGTGGGTGTGTAATTTACGGCGGGAGAATCGTACAGAGATACTTAACAACCAAAGCATAAGCAGGTTGAAGGTGAAGAGAGCAAATCGTTTGAGACCGGGAAGGCTTGATTCGGAAAAGCTGCTCCATACAGGCTGAAGCAGAAAATGGATCGATGGCATATCGAGAATAAAAAGACAATATGCGATGCCGATGGAGATAATCGTTAAAACAGCAGCCAATGAAACCACGATGTGCTCCATTTTGAGGCCGGAGTTTTGAAATTCCATTACATTTGTGGAATGGACAGAGCTTTCGTTCATATCGTGCAATCCAGCCAGTTCCTGACGCCGCAGCATCAGTCCGATACTGCTCAGGATCAATGTCAGAGGAATGATCGAAAGCATCCATGCCAGAAGCGCTGTTTGATAATCGCTCAGCGACAGCGTTATTACGAGCATTCCGGATACGCCCATGCTGATAAAGGGATAAGACAGCCGGAGGTTTTTGATGTTTGCAGCAAAAAAGATACTGAACAGGGTGGTAACTATCCCGATAATCAGCATAGAAGCGGTCAGGAAACGGATATGTCCGATCAGGATATCATTTCGCAGAAGAAAATAAATCCCCGATGGTGTGATGATGCCATGAATGAATATTCGTGCAGCAATCGGCAGAGAATTGGAACTTGGAAGCCAATGAAAGAATGGAACCAAAGCCATTTTCATGGCAATTCCCACTGACAGGCAGACGGTCCCGATGATGGTTGAAACCGGAATGGGGATATCGGGACGCATGGAGCTGAATCTGAGGAAATGTTCATATTCCAGACTTCGATACTCCGAAAATAAGATCAATATACCTGTCAAGGCGATGGATTCGGTTATCAGGAAAGAGATCACGCCCGGATTGTCAACAGATGATTCATCGGATGGACGAATCACCAATTGGAGGAAAAGCATCGCGACACTCATCGCAGTCCAGCCTGTGTAGCTGACTAATATGGAGCCGCCCAGCAGATAGATCGCAGTAAAGGCATGGAGCAGATTCAGGGTGCCAAGAAGATAGGATTCACTCTGTTCTGTTTTACATAATGAAGAAATGAAAACATGAATGAATAAGCTCATGAGACTGATCAGGAGAAGCGCATTGACAGACAGTGTATCCAAAAGAAACGTGATGGGTATCGCAATCTGGCTGACCATCATCCATTGCCCGAATGGTTGAACAAAATAGGACGCGTCATTTCGATGTACAACAATGACAATGGCACATGCCAGAGTAAGCAATGTGGAGATCAAAATACTTGTTACTGCGATTACTTTCGTGATGAATCGGGGGAGATGTCTGGCGATGGCTGAATTCAACAAAATGCCGGAGCATAATGGCAGAACCGGGATCAACCACGACAGAGAGATGGCATTCATGGCATTAATTCGGATGGATCGGAGTTATGCTTTGGCGGAGTCGGAGCAGGTTCGGAGTCAATATCAAAGGATGCCAGAATGAGTATATTCGATATGGTCGAAATGATCAGTAAAATGGTCAGTATCTGCCCGGTTCCCGAATGATATGAAACATCACTTCCGATAAAATTGATGGCAGCGGATTCAAAGATCAAACACAGTGCTCCAATAGCAGCGGGTTGGTCTCGGAATCTAAGAAACCCCGCCAGTCCGATCAGAAAAAGAAGCCCACTCAACAGGAGCATGAAATGTGGGATGGACAAATTCATGATGATGGTTTCTCATCGACAGTGTTGAAAATATCATGGGAGTGACTCAGAGCCAGCAGAAGAAGCATGGATACCATTCCCAGTATCAGGGAGTGGTCGACTAAAAAGACTTTGAAGATATGCCAGGGATTCAACAGATGGGATTGATTCAATGGATGGTCGCCTGGACTACCCATCGGTTGTGAAAGGAGAACGTATACAATCCAGGCGACACCAGACAATCCAATGCTGGATAACAGGATTGCCACAGAGGCGTTGATTCGTGGTTTCTGGCAGCATCGTGAGTAATCGGATAATGAATGGGCTGATTTTTTCTTATGAAAGGAATAGAGACTCATCAGGCTGATACTTAGGAAGCATACTTTAAAAAGAGCAGTTGCTGATGCAGATCGGTCAAAATACAGACCGAGGATTACAACCTGAATCAGAATGAATGAATAAAACTGTTTTCGAGGCGATGATGAAATGAGCATGAATATGGATAATACAACAATTGAAATCATCCAAAACACCACCATTGATCATCCTCACCGGCACCATCTGAATCGCGGGAAAGATCCGGTGTCCCAGTTCAGATGGATTTGACATTGGTGATTCAGGTAATCAGAACCCAAACAACCGCCGTAATTTTCAGAACTAATATATCATAAAAGATGATGAGAAGTGAGCATTATTTCACGATCGGATTTGCGGTATGGCTGCCATTGGCAGTTTGAGGATTGTGCCAGATCGTACAGACAGAATCCTCCCCTGCATTTTGAATCAAACGAAGAGGATTCGACAAATGGATCGATCAAGAGTCTCCGTCGTTGGAGATTCTGATGATCAGGATGGATTCCGGATCAGCAAAATTCCATGGAACGATTGATAAATTCCTCCAGTAAATAAACACGTTGCTCCAAATCATCTATCTTTTTCAATAAATGTTTATATGTCGGATCTGGCTTCCGGGATGGTTTCCGCATCGGAATGGGATCTTCCAATAGTTGTCCGAGAAATCGGCTGATTTCCTCTCGAAGATAATGTGTTTTACGAGCATAATGAAGGGGTTCTTGAATTTTGCCCTCGCGGACAAGAATCCGAAGCTTGCTTCGGGAAACGCCCATCCGTTTGAGTTCCTGAACCGTTACAAAATCTTCCGCGACAAACGTTTTCCGTTTGGGCAGATCCTTCAATGATGCATGAATATCACTTTTTAAAAAAAGATTTTTTCGGCCGATAGTCTTGGCTGATCGAAGTTTTCCCTTTCGGTTCCAGAGCCGGATCGTTTGATCGCTCACTCCAGCGAGCTTGGCAATATCCTCGACACAATAAAACAAATCCTTTTCATAACCCTGAGCGCCAGTGCGGATTCGAGCAGCATGACCAAAAATATACTTCGGAATTCCGTTCCAGAAGTGGCTTTTTTTTAATCCGATGATCTCATTACAGCCACAGTGACAACGATGTTGACCACTTTCTTTAGCCAGGAATTGTTCTATATCGGTATACAATTTCCGAATCTCTTTTTTGTCAAGCGCCACAAAATACTCCTTTCTTGCCACTTGAGCGATTGACGGAACACACCCCTATTTCTGTAAATGAAACAATAATATATCAGTTCTGATGGATGCTTATGAATCAGAAAACCCACCAGTTGATACCCTGGACTTTAATTACCATTTACCCCCAAACTTAATGCTACAATAGTATTGGCTTTATTCTTTGTCAAGCATATTTCGAGAGGTTATGATCGTTCGCTTCACAGAATCGATTCGTTGCCAGACTGATATAAAAATGAGTTTTCGCATCATTTGAATAGCGTGCAAATGGGAAACAGATTCATTTAAAATTGATACACTTGCCATTGTTGATATCAATCCCGTGTTTGTTACTGAAAAATGAACGGACCAGACGTCATCAGCAGGAAATTGCCTTCCCAAAGATTTTTTTTCGACTTATATCCGGTTCAATGGAACGAAATGATGTCATCTGTAAAAAAATGACACCCAGAAATGTCCGCATTTTAAACGGTATTCATTGATCTGATTGCAGATCAATAACAAGATGGTTCACGATATCAGTCGTTTTATGATGATCTGATGATTGTGATATACCATGGTATTACTGAGATACATCGCATCAGAATTATTCACCAATCATTTTTACAAGAACCCGTTTCGGGCGTTTCCCATCAAACTCTCCATAATAAATCTGTTCCCAGGGACCAAAGTCCAGTTTGCCATTGGTAATGGCAATCACGACTTCTCTTCCCATGATTGTTCGTTTCAGATGTGCATCTCCATTGTCTTCTCCGGTCAGGTTATGTTGATAACGTGACACTGGTGCATGCGGTGCGAGTTGTTCCAGCCATTTTTCATAATCATTCAGCAGCCCCGATTCAGCATCGTTGATAAAGACACTGGCGGTGATGTGCATGGCATTGACCAGACATAAGCCTTCGCGGATACCGCTTTCCTTCACTAAATGTTCAATCTGGTGAGTGATATTGATGAAGTCTCTGCGTGCTGATGTTTCAAACCATAAATATTCTGTCAAACTTTTCATTCCGGATTCCTCCCGTTGAGATTCTGTTTGAGCTCAATCTGGTAAATTTCGTAGAGCCGTGACGGGATTGCGGATGTCTTCGAATGATATTCTGTTTTTTTTGCTACACGCCAACTCGATCGAGACATGTATCCCTCATTGATCATGAAATGGATAGTTCCGGTTCCTTTCCACTCGATAGTCCCGGTTGATGGATCGGAGTTCAGTCGGTTACGGATATCCAGTGTCCCTGTTAACACGGCACAAACGACTCCATGGACACGCTCGATCTCCTTGAATTCATACGCAATGGTTCCCTGGTAAGGTAATTGGGTACGTTGTGCGTGATCCTGGAAGGATTGTTGGATCGTTTCGTGAACCTGTAACGACTTCTCCGGAATGTTCAGGAGAAGATTCATGATCAGCCACGTCTCATCTTGCATTTTTCCGGAAGACTGGATGACACCGGTCGGCGTGACAATGAAGTCACTATTTGATAAAGGAGTCTGGGGTCTGGTATGTTCCACTGATTCTGATTCATTCTCTCCCATTCGATCCATCCGAAGCGTCAATTGGCCAATGGCGTTCCCGTCACCCTGGCTCGTCAGTAAACAATTCCCGGAAACGTGTTGGATGACGCTGGGAGCTGCAATCCATTTATTATGTGCAAAATCAAAGAAATGACGTTGCGCCTCCAATTTTTGTTGGAGTGAATATGACTTGTGAGGCGCATCCAGGAAGTTCCATCGAAAAAGGAGTCTGTTCTTAGATGACTCGGTTTGGGTTGTTCCGGACGCGATAAGACTGACTTCAGAGAACAGGATGTGTAAAATCAGCCCCAAGAATAATGCAGATATTACGGTGTATGAAAATCCAGCGGAACCAGGAGATCGTGTCATTGGGCCTTCCAACAGGCTATTTCTGATGTCCATTGATAAAACGGTGTATCCGGTCGATGCCTTCCTGTAGTTGCTCAATTCCGGATGCATACGATATTCGAATATGCTGCCCGTCATCGGATGGATATCCGCCAAAATGAATATCGCTGAGGACAGCGACTCCCGCGTCATAAAGTAATCGCTTCCTAAATGCTTCAGAATTAGCGCATCCTGTCATATTACAGGCTTGGGTTACATTTGGCCAGACGTAGAAAGCGCCACCGGGAGTCTGACATTCAATACCTTCGATCCGGTTCAATGCATTCACGATATAATCTCGCCGATCCCGAAACGTATGGCTCATTTGATAAACCTCATCCTGTGGTCCATCCAGTGCCTCTACGGCCGCTGCCTGATTGGGGTATGGCGCACAACTGTCGGAGTTGGTGACAAGCCGGGCGATATGCGGTGCCAATATTGAATTGGCCATGAATCCGATCCGCCAACCAGTCATGGCATATGTTTTCGATGCACCATCGACCAGAATCGTGCGATCTCTCATGCCGGGCATGGAGGCGATCGATGCAAACGGATGGTCGAACACGAGCTGAGAATAAACTTCGTCGGAATATACCCAAATATCATGTTCCTGACACATTGCGCTGATTTCTACCAATTCGTCCTGGGTCAGCGTCCGCCCTGTGGGATTGTGAGGTGAATTGAGTATGAGAAGCTTTGTCCGGGGAGTGATTCTGTGGCGTAACTGGTCAATATCAAAATGAAAATTTTTGTTTTCCTGAAGTGTGATGGGCACTGGCACTGCCTGCAATGCCTGAATCATGGACTGATAAATTGGATATCCTGGTTTGGGATAGATCACTTCATCACCCTGATTGGGATTGGTTACTGCAAAAATGGAATACCAGATGAATGGTTTCGCTCCGCATCCAACCACGATGTCATCCGGATCATAACGAATACCTCGGGTGCGGTGAAAGAAATCCGCAACACTGGCGCGTAACTCCGGGATTCCCGAGGATGCTGTATATCCATGTTTCCCGGCATCGATGGCTGCTTTACCTGCTTCACAGATATGTTCCGGAGTCCTGAAGTCAGGTTGGCCGATGCAGAAATTGATGATTCGCTGGCCTTGTGCGGTCAGCCTGTTCACCTCTTGCAGTACAACAAAGGCATTTTCTGTGCCGAGATTATTCATACGTTCAGATAATGCTTTCATATTCACTCCAATGTCACCCCCCAACCAGGTAAAATTTAAGGGGTTTTGCTGGATCAACAATGTGATCGAACGGTGTTTCGGATGGAATCTCAATCGAGAGTCCAAACGCAATTTCTTCATTCACTAGCACAGATTCCATTGAGTAAGCAAGGATCACTGAATCTTCAATTTTTTTTGGACGAGAGGAGAATATATGTTCGAGTCGGGGTGGTTTGGGGCTGAAGGGAGATATTTTTGAATCCGAGCCGTTGGCATCGTTCAGAAAGATCATAAACGCCTTGATGAATATTCAGATGACTTCGAAGCAGATGGAGGAGAAGATTCCCCAGTTTTCCTTTTGTGTGGAGATCGCTCCCCCAGATGGGTTCCACTGCCAGAAACAATCCATCTTTCCGGAGAACCCGATGAATCTCCTGAAGTGTGGAGTCAATGCCTTCGATGTGACAGAGACCGAAACAGGAGATGACTGCGTCGAAATATTGACTTTCCAATGGCAGTTTTCGACCATCTCCAACAACGGGAAACGTGTCCGGGTGGATATCCGCCCGGTTGATTCTCCCATCAGCGATCTTCATGTTGGCGAAATCGATATCCAGTGTCACCAGGAGATCTCCGATCGGCTGCCAGCGCATGAGTTTTTCGAGAAAGTGGCCATTGCCGGAACCGATTTCAAGGATTCGGCGTGGAGCAGTTCGCAGGATATGAGTCAGAATCAGATTTTCATCCAATCGATCCGGCTCTTCATCTTCCCATCGCGATAGGTATCGATGATAGTAATAATCCGATCCAACGAAGATGGCTCTGTGAAACTGATAAGGAGATACAATCCTGGTAACGGGATCCCGATTGTTCATGGATTCTTGAGACATTTGGTGCAATAGCTGGTCCCATCCTTTTCGTCGTGCCCAAGACACCCAGTTTTTACCGATGGTACGTTCAAACGGCAGCCGATACCGAGCCTCAACTCCCGGAGGCAATAAAACCGGAATTTTCGCCATTACACTTCCGCGGTACCCACATGTCCGGCATTTCAAAACACCCGAAAGTATAACGCCTCGAGATACGCGGCAGCGTCCGGGTCGGAGCGCGCCGGAACATACAGGGCATCGAAGATGGATCAGATAATCTTTGATCAATGAATACCACCTCGAAACAGTTTGGCCATTCCATTCGGCCAGGTGTGTCAATTCAAAATCCGAATTATTTCAGGGTTTACGGGAACCCGTGAATGCCATCAAATTCCTGTCACGGACAGTTGCGATGCAGGTAGCTATTATGAATGAAAAGATTTGAAAATGGAAACAGAATCTTGAATGAAACCAGTTACAATTTACCGGCATTCAGGGTATAGTAGGATTTGCGATGGGAGAGAGAATGACACAAAATTTTTACACATATTTATCTCCACAAAAGCTCCTGGAAAACATCCGGGAGATGGGTCTGGTGGGAGCCGGCGGGGCTGGTTTCCCCACCCATATCAAGTTGCGTGGCCAGGCGGAGATCATCATTGGAAATGGCGCCGAGTGTGAACCGTTGCTTCATAAAGACAAGGAATTGATGTCAGCGGAACCGGACGTGATCGTGGATGGGTTGCGCATGGCCATGGCGATCACAGGTGCTCACCACGCAATCATCGGAGTCAAGGATAAGGCCAAATCCGCCATTCAAGCGCTTTCGCCTCTGATGGATTCCAGTATTCGGCTGAAGATTCTGCGGGATATTTATCCAGCGGGTGATGAGCTGATATTGCTTCACGAAACAACCGGCAGAATACCATATCCCGGTGATCTTCCGATCCATGTCGGAGCGGTCGTCATGAATGTAGAGACGCTCTACTGGCTCGGTTCAAAGCAGCCGGTCACGCACAAATGGGTGACGGTAGCGGGGGATGTTCCCAATCCCGCCACATTCCTCGTTCCTTTGGGCATTCCCATTCGGATGATATTGGAGTCATCAGGATGCCGCTGCTCCGAAACGGGCGGGATATTGATGGGTGGAGCCATGATGGGGCAGCTGTCAACTTCCCTGGAGAGTCCCGTGACAAAGACACTGGGCGGGCTCATTGTCCTCCCCGTAAATCATCCGCTGCTTCGACGATATCAACGGCCGGACACATCCCGGAATCGGATTGGAAAGTCCGTCTGCGATCAATGCAGTTTCTGTACGCAATTATGTCCCCGCTACCTGATCGGACATCCGGTAAAGCCACATCTGGCTATGCGGCACCTGATGATGGCTCCCGGGGAGATCCCTCCGCCGCCGGAAAGCCGGTTCTGTTGTGGCTGCAATTTATGCTCCTTCTGGTCCTGCCCGGAGGATTTGGATCCGGGGATCATAACCATGGGGTATCGACGGCGGCTGTTGGCCTCGGGAGCAGTCACTCCCCTTTATGATCCACCACAGCCCAATCCGCTCTATGACTATCGAAAACCGACGCTCACGGCACTGAAACGGCGCCTGGGGTTGGACCGATTCATCGATGCAGCTCCAATCCGGCAATTTCCGATTAGCCCGACAGTGGTTTCCATTCCATTAAAACAGCATGTGGGTGTTCCGGCGATACCGGTGGTCCGCCCGGGTGATGCAGTTCAGGCTGGTCAACTCATCGGACGCATTCCGGATGGTGAACTGGGAGCGGCGGTACATGCATCCATCACCGGTTTTGTCACCAACGTCACCGACACCATCACGATTCAGGTGGTTAATCCGGGTGGTAGTCAAGGGAGATGAAACAGTGGGTTTGATTTTTTCTTTTCTGAAAGGAGATTATGGGATTGATTAGTACAATCGGTATTCTGGAATGCTCCTCGATCGCGGTCGGGTATGAAGCGGAAGATGCCATGTTGAAGGCAGGAGCGGTTTCGTTGGTCCTTGCTCGAACGATATGTTCTGGTAAATTTATGATTGTTGTATCCGGAGATGTCGATGCGGTCAAGGCATCGGTTCAGTCCGGTTGCACCGTGGCATCCGGGTTCGTTGTCGATGAATTGGTTTTGCCATATGTTCATCCGGATGTATTGCCGGCTCTCGGTGGCACTGTTGCACTGGATCCCGGCCTGCGCAATGCATTGGGTGTTGTGGAAACTTTTTCCGCCATCTCCGCTATAAAAGGAGCGGATGCTGCCGCCAAAGCCGGTGAGGTTATCTTGCTTCAGATTCATCTGGCGATGGCGGTCGGTGGTAAGGGATATTTCACGATGACCGGTGATGTCGCATCGATCGAAGCCGCAGTCAATGCCGCGATTGAATTGATCGGAGCTGATGGGATGCTGGCAGGTCGGGCGATCATCCGGCGGCCTCGGGATGAGCTTTTTCAGCAGATCATGTGACGCATGAGATCGGCTTTCCGATATGTCGTGAATGAAAAAAAACAATAATCGAAAAACAATGAGTCTGGGGGACAAGAACAGATGAGATCCAATCAAAACCATTCATTATTTCCCTTCGAGCATGAGATCCCGGAAAACCATGCGTTTCATCAATCGATTGAGCAGCGGGACTATTTGAGCCATGGGGAAATACGGATATGGGAGGGTTCGTGCCAGGATGTGGTTTCCCCTGTTTGCATTCAGACGGATCAGGGTTTCTGTCAACGACGGATCGGGAGCTATCCGTTATTGACCGAAAATGAATCCCTGGACGCACTGGCATCCGCTTGTATGGCCTTTGACAATGGCCGGGGTGAGTGGCCGACGATGGGTGTTGAGGGACGCATTCGATGTGTGGAAGATTTTGCCCTTGCCATGAAGATGGTACGAAACCAGATCGTGGAATGCATTATGTGGGAAATCGGAAAGCCGCTTCCGGATGCGGAAAAGGAGTTCGATCGCACGATCGACTACATCCGGGATACCATTGATGCACTCAAAGAACTGGATCGTGTCTCCTCCCGATTTGTGATTGCCCAGAATGTCATCGGGCAAATCCGTCGGGCTCCTCTGGGAGTCGTGCTGTGTATGGGACCGTATAATTACCCGCTCAATGAAACATTCACGACGTTGATTCCTGCGTTAATCATGGGAAATGTGGTCATTTTTAAACCTCCCAAACTGGGCGTTCTCCTGCATCAGCCGCTTCTGAAGGCATTCCAGGAATCGTTCCCCGAAGGGGTTGTGAATACAGTGTATGGCGATGGAGAAACCGTGATCCGCCCCCTGATGCTGTCTGGTAAGATTGACGTATTGGCATTTATCGGCTCCAGCCGGGTCGCTGATATCCTGAAAAAACAGCATCCAAAGCCACATCGTCTTCGCTGCGTACTGGGACTCGAAGCAAAAAATGCGGGAATCATTCTACCGGATGCTGATATGGACCTGGCGGTCTCCGAATGTATCACCGGAAGCCTGTCATTCAATGGTCAACGGTGCACTGCCTTGAAGATTCTATTTGTGCATCGAAAATCGGTGGATGAATTTCTGGAGCGGTTTTGTCAATCCATCAATCAACTGCACCGGGGAATGCCATGGGAATCCGGTGTTCAGATCACACCACTGCCGGAACCAGGGAAAATTCAGTATCTGCAGGATCTCATTGACGACGCGGTTATTCGGGGAGCTGGGATTCGGAATGTGGGAGGAGGTGACCATCTCGCAACATTCATGCATCCTGCTGTTGTCTATCCGGTCGTTTCCGGAATGCGGCTCTACACAGAAGAGCAGTTCGGTCCCGTGATCCCTGTTGGAGTTTTTGATCACATTG
This sequence comes from uncultured bacterium, assembly GCA_964512995.1. Lineage (GTDB taxonomy): Bacteria > CSSED10-310 > CSSED10-310 > CSSED10-310 > CSSED10-310 > CAZELM01. Next base: position 66,907 of record CAZELM010000005.1, on the reverse strand, counting down.
AAGAGCCAATGCGGTATATCGAAGAATCCAATTATGGGCAACAAGTCAGCATTTTTGGGACGAACCCGGAAATGATCGCAGAGCTGATCGATCCGCTTGTCAATCAGGTGTGCCGTGTGAACATTAACTGTCAGTGCCAGCGAGGACCGGATGTCTTTCCCTTCACCGGTAGGAAAGACTCGGCGGAAGGAACATTATCGGTGTCAGACGCATTGCGGGTTTTTACTATCCGAACATTAGTTGCGGCAAAGCAGAACGACTGTAATAAACAACTCATCCGGTCGATTTTGACCCGGAGGCATTCGCGTTTTCTATCTACAGATTTCATTTTGTGATGATGGTGCCAGAAACTCATCCACAAAGGGGAATGCCAGCACATTAGTTATCTGGTGCTGATCGAGCAATATCATCACCAGTCGGTCAACACCCATTGCGATCCCAGCGCTCGGGGGCATTCCGTTTTCCAAAGCGGTGAGGAATTTTTCATCGACAGGAAAAGGTTCTTTGCCCATGGCTGTTTTGTCACGCTGCGATTCCATGAACCTTTCCCGTTGGATCAATGGATTTGTCAGCTCATCAAATGCATTTGCGAGTTCCAGGCCACCGATGTATACCTCGAAACGCAAAGCTACGGTTGGATTAGATGGTTTTAATCGTGCCAGAGCCGCCATGGTAGAAGGATACTCGTAGAGAATGACAGGTTGGTGAATTCCCAGATATGGTTCGATGCAATGGAGGAAAATTTTGAAGTAAATAACCTCCCATGAATCCTCCGGGAGCAGATGGGGGATGTTCATCGCCTGTCCAGCGGAACGAAATGCCTCTGGTGTCTGGATGGCATCCAGATCAATCCCGGTGAATCGGAGCCAGGCTTCTTTTACAGTCAACCGCTCCCAGGGAGGTTCAAGTTCGATCCGATGCCCCTTCCAGCTGATGGTTGTGGTTTGATGCAGATCACGGGCAGTGATGGAGATAAGGTGCTCGATATCAGTCATTATTTTTGTGTATCCGGCGTGTGAACGGTACCATTCCAGGATGGTGAATTCCGGGTTGTGGGTATCTCCGGTCTCACCGTTCCGGAAAGCGCGTGCAATCTGGAAAATTCGATTGCAGCCCAGGCACAGGAGTCGTTTCATGTGAAATTCCGGAGATGTAGGCAGAAATAACGGGATCACTTTTTGACCGATCTCGGGAGTGAATACTGTCTGGAACGCTTCGAGATAGGGTTCCATTCCCGGCGAAGATACCAGATAGGGTGTTTCGACTTCGAGGAAGTCGTGATCGTGGAAAAAGCGCCGGATACAACGCAGAATCGTTGCTCGTTTTCGTAATGTATCGGGAGTTGCCGCCATAAATTGCCTCTGGATGAAAACAGATGAGGAGACATTTCAGGTTTCGATATCGTGAGAGTTTGACTTTGAAGACCGTTTACAGGATTTTCCGTGAAACGCGGAATTTTCAGGATAGTAACCGAATGAAAAAATAGCAAGATGTGGATATTCAGAGACGTAACGATGTGGATTCTGATTGCATCTTCAGGGGGTAGTTATTCTTTCTAGGATATTTGCCTAACGACGAATTATCAAGTATATAGAGAGATGGAATTGCAGTGTGGTAAATTGCGTCAGATTCAGACAGAAATGGAACTAGCCTGACTGCGTTACGCTACGAGTGAATCTGTTCGGGACGCATTTTCCAGTGTTCAATAAAAGTGGGCGGAAATCAGTTGTAATGACGGATGGGAGGGAAGACCATCTGTCATTAAAATATACTCTCAATAATGGTTTATGAAAGGAGACGTTTCATGAAGATTAAGAGCTTATTATGTTTGACATTGGCGATGCTGTTCTGGCTGCCAAGCGCTCTGGCCGTGGTTCTGATCAACGAAGTTGATTCGGATACCCCGGGCACAGACGCTCTTGAATTTGTGGAATTGTATAGTACCGATGCCACAACGACTTCATTGGATGGCCTGGTTCTCGTGTTTTATAATGGGAATGGTGACACATCCTACCTCGCACTGGATCTGGATGGATATTCAACAAATGCATCCGGATTTTTTACCGTTGGCAATGCAGGCGTGGCGGGTGTCAGCATTGTTATCACAAACAATTTTATCCAGAACGGTCAGGACGCTGTCGCATTGTATGCCGGAGATGCAACGAGTTTCCCTAATGGCACGGCGGTGACCACTGCCAATCTGATTGATGCCGTGGTATATGACACAAATGACGCCGATGATGCAGGACTGCTGGTTCTGTTAAACTCGGGTGAACCTCAGATTAACGAGAGCGCTAATTTGTTACCGGAAAATGATTCGATTCAGAGATGTCCGGATGGTGCGGGTGGTGCTCGGAACACCAGCAGTTTCGTTGTAATGGCTCCTTCCGCCCATGCATCGAATAACGCCTGCCTGCCGACTGCGACTCCAACCACAAGTGGCCCAACGAACACGCCAGTCCCAACGGATACTCCGGCACCCCCAACCAATACGCCGTCTGGATCGGCATCGATTCTGATCAATGAAGTGGATGCGGACACATTTGATACGGATACTATGGAATTCGTTGAATTGTATGATGGTGGAGTGGGAAACACATCCCTGAATGGATTAGCGCTTGTATTTTATAACGGGAGTGGCGATACATCGTATTATGCCGTTGATCTCGATGGGCATACCACCAATAGTTCCGGCTTTTTTACCATCGGCAATGCCCTGGTACCGGGAGTGAGTATGACGTTTGCAAATAACTTGTTGCAGAATGGGGCTGATGCAGTGGCTTTGTATGCCGCGGATGCAACCAGTTTTCCGACCGGTACTGCGGTGACAACGACCAATCTGATCGATGCGGTGGTCTATGATACCAGCGACCTTGATGATACGGGACTGCTGGTTCTGTTGAATTCGGGTCAGCCTCAGATCGACGAGAACGCCAATCTTAATTCGGCGAATGAGTCGATTCAGAGATGCCCGGATGGAGCAGGCGGCGCTCGGAATACCAGCAGTTTTATGGTCATGGCGCCGTCGGCAAATGGATCGAACTGTGTGAGTACGCCTACACCGACTCCGACTACCGGTGGTCCGACCAATACACCGGTTTCCACCAACACGCCAACAGAAACACCGACCTATCCGCCCATTCCCGATGTAGTGATCAATGAATTTTTCTATGATGATGACAGCACAGATGAATCCAGTTTCGTCGAGTTGAAAGGTCCGGCAGGACTCTCTCTGGATGGATTTACCGTGCAACCGGTGAATCAGTTGTGCGCTGAAACTGAAGTTCCTGTCAGTCTGAGTGGTTATACGATTCCGGATGATGGTTATTTTGTCATTGGAATGACCGGAGTGATTAATGTGGACCTCGTTCACGATGAGTTTGTGACGACTTTGCAGAATGGTCCTTGCGATGGCGTCTGGCTGCTGTTCTATGGCCAGAGAGCGGATGGCGTACGCTGTGGTACGGACTGCGCCACAACATATCCCGATAGTTGTGGTGAAGGCGTATCTGAACCAGAACCTCTTATTGACCATAGCGTGTCCCGGGTGCCCGATGGATCGGATACGGACGACAACTTCACGGACTTCTGTGATACTGAGGTCAGTCCGGGTGAAGCGAACGCGGACTGCTATATCCCGCCGACTACTCCCCCAACAGAACCCCCCACTGCTACTCCAACAGGTCCGACACCTGTCCCGACTGAAACACCCACTCCGGGTCCCGCGACATCAACCCCGACGGTCACCGTCCCGACAGCCACTCCCACATTCTGCGCAAACAATATCGTGATGAATGGTGATTTTGAGAGTTGGGAACTCAATGGCGCGGGTGGACCACCGGATGGATGGACGAACTTGACCGCTGACTTTACCGCTTCACAGGAATCCGTAATCGTTCTCGATGGGATGTATTCCTGTAATCTGACATGGACCAGTACCACCACCCAGACGATCACGCAGGTGATACCGGTGATGGAAAACGCGGCCTACGATATCCGGTTCCATGCATACGACAATGATCCGGCAGGACGGATCCGGTTATATGGATACTGGAAGGATAGTCTGGGTGTTCAAGTTGATGCGGCTGTCGAAACAGCCTATACCGTTGATATGGATGGATGGCAGACTCTCGAAATCATTGCCGGCTCCAATATCGCACCGGCTGGTGCTGTGACATTTGATTATCAGATTCGCATGTATGATGTTTCGGGTTCATGGCTGGGAACGGCGACGGTGTATGTAGATGTCGTTGAACTCTGTGGCGAATCCGGTCCGACGCCCACTCCCACGATGCCGCCGACAGCTACCCCGACTGCGATGTCTGTGACGATTTACGATATTCAGTATACAGAGGATCCAACTGGCGATTCACCCTATGTGGGGATGAATGTGGTCACTCATGGTGTGATCACTGCATTTCAGCGAAGCAATCGGGAAATGTACATTCAGGATGGAGCCGGTCACTGGAATGGTGTAAAAGTGTATCTGCCTGAGCAAATACCCACGCTGGAGATCGGAGACATCATCGAGGTTGAAGGCAGCATCATGGAATACTACGGAATGACCGAGATCAATCCCGTGTCCCGGATCATGGTGACAGGATCCGGTGTTGTTCCAACACCGGAAATCGTTCCCACGGGAGAAATGGCTCAGGAGCACTGGGAAGGTGTTCTGATTCGGGCACAGGCCATTACGGTCACAAACATCAATCCGGATGATCCCGATGACTTTGGCGAATGGCAGATTAACGACGGCACCGGCACGATCCGAGTCGATGACTGCTATTACAGCTATGATCCGATATTGAACGAAATCCTCGCGTTTGTGCAGGGGACATTGAATTACAGCTTCAGTAACTTCAAGTTAGAACCGAGAGATTATCTGGATATCGATGGCGCACCAACACCAACACCATCCCCATCACCGACAGCGACATCTACACCGACTCCGCCTCCATCTCCCACGCAACCTCCAGTCATTCCCGCTTCGGGACCCATAGGAATCGGTATTCTTCTTGTGGCTCTGTCTGTTTTGATCGGTCTTGTTCCGTTTCGGAAATCCTGATTAAGTTCTGATGTGATATAGGGAAAATCCCGAAACATCATTGTGATGTTTCGGGATTTTTTATTTTGATATAAACAGATTAATGGATATCTAGGATGTATTTTCGGAGTGTCTGGATTTTTAAGGCACAGATGGCCATCAGATGGAGTTTTTTTATTTTTTCCATGTTGTCTTCGATCATCGCGATGTCTGATGATCCGCCAATGGCTATGCCTGTGGTTTCCTTTGAAACCTCCAGGGGTGCGATAAACAGGCTGTTGACATATTGCATATCCAGCATTTTGGCTACCCAGCCCATTTCGTTTCCCGGACGAGGCAATCGTGTATAAAAAAAACCGGGATTCTTCAAAAAACGGCTCCAGAATTGGGATTTATTGACTGATTCCCCACATGGTTTCCCTGATTTTCCATCCCGGAAGGCAACGGCATCCTGCCATAGGTTATTTTTATCTTTATCATAATATAGAAAGGCCAGTTTATCGCAGGTAAAACGGAGACATTCCACAAATATCTTCAGCACTTGATCATCGGAAGTCGTTTCAAGGAACAATTCCTTGGTCTTTTTCCCCAACAGATCCGTTTCATTGATCCAGACAAATCCATTTTTATTCAGTTCACCTGTTTGAATGATACCTCCGGATAAAGGAGCATTGGCAGAAGTGACAGGAACCGACGATATCATCGGCTGATTGATCGGCGGGTAGATATGAAAGTGCAGATAGAGTGCACGAAAAAGGACTCGTTCGGAACAGATATAGGGTTTGATGACGTAGCGTGACTTCTGGGAGATTTCGTCCAGAGTCTGGACATCAATGGGATTGAAAACCGCGACATGGAGTCTTCTGCGGCTTTCCAGCTTGAATGGAACAATTTTATAAAACTCTATGATATGGATAGGTAAACACTCCAATATATCGGGACTGAGTTTTTCGAGCACCTGGGGATGGACGCACGGTGTTCCGGTTTGTAATGCAAGTGCTTCACCCAACTGAATATCATCTAGGAAGTTCAGCTCCACGATATTCAAACCCAGACTTCCCCCGGAATCCTTTTGCCGTTTCAGGGCAATATCCAACTGCTCCGGGGTAATAAGCTCTTTTTCAATAAGGAGTTCCCCCAAACGCTTCATAAAACCTCCTATGATAAACTACAATGATTATCGGAGAGAGTCAAATGAATTGCCCTCTCCATTATTTTAAAAACGCAGCACTATCGTAAAATAGCCTGATGGTCTGTGGACATTTCTGTGGTGACTTTGCCATGATGAGATGTCCGTGTGCAGGAGTGATGATCTTGGAATCTCCGCCCATGATACAAAGTCACATTTCGATGCTTCATGGGGCAGCACGGGTAGGAGCAATTTTCTATATGATCGGATCGGAGAGGTCTCATGCGATTACCCAATTTGGAGATTATACTTGTTGAACCCATATATCCTGGAAATGTTGGAGCGATTGCGCGTTCCGCAGCGAATTATGGCGTTGAGACGATCAAAATCATCGGCGATCTGGATGTTTTATGCCTGGAATCGAAACGAATGGCATTGTATGGATATGGACTTCTGGAGAAATCTCAGCGATATACATCTCTTTTGGATGCAGTGAAACATTGTTCATTGGTGATTGGCACTGTCCATCAGGTCCGCTTCCATCGATCGGTACCAAGGCCTGCATGGGAGGTGATAGGAACCTTGGCGTCGCGCATCCGGTCAGAACGGACTGCTGTGGTATTCGGCCGGGAGGACAATGGATTGATGCGGGATGAGATCGATCTCTGCCATTATCTGGCGAATATACCGGCGCATGATGATTTGAGTTTCAATCTGGCTCATTCTGTAACAGTGTTTCTTTATGAGATCTCCCGTTGTATATATGGCTGTGAGCCAAGTAAGGAACCGCGGCGTCCCAGCCAGGATGAATTGGCGGAGTTTCAGTGTCTGGTGAAACGGTTTCTGGATGTCGTTGGATTTTTCAAAGGCACTCAGGAAGACAGTGTTTTAACATCATTAAATGATATCTTATATCGATCTAGCCTCTATGCTTCTGATTTGCCATTGTTAAAAGCGATTTTATTCCGGACGATCAAAAGTGTGGAATATCTGAGCAGCCGAGTTCCCTCTGATCGTTCGGAGTAAAGTGATACAGTACTTGGAGTGCGATGGATTTCAGTGACGATCCCGACACATTGACCGGTCCGACACATCCAGGACAGCCCACCCGGCATTCACATTGCGTTACCAGTTGAATCGCTGACGAAACGAGTTCCTGAGTTCGTTCAAAAAGACTTTCACTCAGTCCAATGCCTCCGGGGTATTTATCATAGATAAAAAGTTGTGCACTTGGCTGTGATTCCAGAATGTCCGCATAGACTGTGATGTTTACCATACCCAGATGATCCATCTGTGCAGACCAGTTCCCAGAGCTTGAGTTTACGCAAGTTCCCAGATCGTGAGGATCACACATTAACATCACAGAGGCGATGCTGTGCATGGCAGACAGCGCACCAACAACTCCGGCAGCGGCATCCTGGAACATGCAGTCCTTGTTTTTGAGGAGGTGTTCCATGGGGAATGTGAACCAGATTCCGGTTGTCAGTAATTCCTGCTGAGGGAGTGAGACCTGGCCATTTCCAAGATTTTCCATCGTATGAAAACGAAGTTTTTTGAAGCCGACAATATGAGAGGCGACTTGTAATTCGCCATAAATTATCGGGATGTTTTTCTGGCTGTTTTGCAGGATCTGCGTAATCCGGACACTGGCATGTTCCAAGGGGATAGTGTAATAATAGGATTGAATCGCCTGAACGAGGACTCGATGGCTTTCCCAGTCCATACTTTGAACCAGGTATTGTTTTCCTTCATGAAGATAAATGGCCTGTGGATGAAGGAGTGATGGTGCGGATGCTTCGTCAACCTGTGCGATAACTGTTGATTTATCGCAATTCTGTTCAATAACCAGGAAGCTTTCCGACGAGATTGCTCGGAGATTGACCTGATCCGCAGGGTATTGTCCTCCCGTGTAGAACCACTGATTTTGAGTCCCGGTCACATCTCCGGCTTCTCCAAGATAGTTTAATATATCCGTCGTGCTTGGATTTCCTGCATATAATTCGTCGGATTGGAACGGCAATTCGAATGCAGCGCATCGGATATGGTGGAGCAGAATCAGGAGATGATCGGGATTGACCAGACCATATTCCGGAGAGTTACCAAAAAAATAGTCGGGATTTCGTACGATGAACTGATCCAAAGGAGTGGATGAAGCGATGTAGATGGCTGCAGATCGGTGATCCCGTCGACCCGCTCTGCCTGCCCGTTGCCAGGTGCTGGCTATTGTTCCGGGATACCCCGATATGATCGACACTTCGAGTTTTCCGATATCGATTCCGAGTTCCAGAGCGGATGTTGAGATAACGCATCGGATTTCCCCGGACTTCAGCCCTCGCTCAATCTCCCGGCGCTCCTCTGTCAGATACCCACCCCGATACCCCCTGATGGTCCCCTCCATCTCTGAGCCTTTCATGCGATGTTTTATTTCCTGGAGCAGAATTTCTACATTTCTGCGGTTCCTGGTAAAAATAATGGTCTGGACATCGGATTCGAGGCATATTTGTGCAAAATCAACGGTCTCCGCAAGATAGGAACGGCGAACCATCGTCGTTTCATCTATAATCGGTGGATTGAAGAACAGAAAGTCCTTATCACCCGAAGGGGCTCCGGAGTTGCTGATCAGGACAGTATCCTGGCCGATCATCTGTGAAGCGAGCTCCTGGGGATTCGCCAAGGTTGCCGAGCAGAGTATATAAGTTGGTTTTGCCTGATAAAATGCACAGATACGAATCAGCCGTCTCAGTACATTGCATAAATGACTTCCAAAAACACCTCGGTAATGATGGAGTTCATCGATCACAATCGTGCGAAGATTCTGGAGAAAAAAATGCCATTTGGAATGATGGGGGAGGATTCCCGTGTGCAACATGTCCGGGTTCGTTAATACAATGTTGCATTCCAACCGGATGGATTTCCGGGCATCAGAAGGTGTATCTCCATCGTAGGTGGCCAGTTTGAATCGGCCCATGCACAGCCGGCTGATTTCCGATAATTCGGTCTGCTGATCCTGAGCGAGCGCTTTCGTTGGAAACAAGTAAAGTGCGCGATGTCCGGGATTATGGATTATGTCATTCAGCACCGGAAGGTTGTAGCACAGGGTTTTCCCTGAAGCGGTTGGTGTGGCGATGACCGGATTTCTATTCTGGCTCCACCAGTGAAACGATTCAGCCTGATGCCGATATAACCTCCGGATACCTTTTTGTTCGAGAGCAAACTTCAGTTCTGGATGAAGATTATCTGGGAAATCCTCCCACTGGGGTTCAGAAGGCGGTAGTTTTTTCCAGGCAGTAAACCGTATCAGCTTATTGGAGCGCTGAATTTTTTCGAGCATGTCCATAATGGGCATGTTATCCCCTTTTGGATCAGTCGTAGATGAGATATGGTTTTCGCATCTCACGGAACACAGATTCATCCTGTTTCCATGCAGCGAACAATTGATCCAGTGATCGGCTCTCATCGATATGCAGTCGCAGGCTCGACGAACCTGACAAAATATCGATTGGCCATTTTTGGTATTCGTATTCATACGGCGGCTGCCGCCATTTGAACTCCTCCGGGTGATGATCGTGCATATACTGGAAGATCATCAGAGCCAGATGAATCGAAGAAAAGCAGCGGCGGTCCGTGACATGAACTTGAATTCCTTCACATAAATGCCCCTCCCATTTCTGGAAGGTCGGCAGGAATCTCACAGCCCGAAATTTGACGCCAGGCAGATGTTGATGGCTGAGATAGTCCCGGAGATGCTGAGCATGAATGAAAGGAGCTCCGAATATTTCGAACGGACGAGTTGTTCCTCGACCTTCTGAAAGATTCGTTCCTTCCAGGAGACACATACCGGGGTATACAATGGCCGTATCCAATGTCGGCATATTTGGAGAAGGCAGAATCCATGGCAGGCCGGTTTCATCAAACCACATGGTACGGGACCAATTTTCCATGGGGATGATTTCCATGTCACATCCGATTCCGAAAGCGTGATTGAACATTCGTGCGAGTTCGCCAATGGTCATGCCGTGACGGATCAGGATTGGATACATCCCGACAAACGAAGTGAACTCCGATTGGAGAAGATTGCCTTCGATGTCCACTCCGTTCAGAGGATTGGGACGGTCCAGAATTATCATTTTTTTCTGGTCGCGCACACAGGCAGCCATGACAGATGCCATGGTGTAGATAAACGTATAATACCGGCTCCCGATATCCTGAATGTCAAAGACAATAATATCGACATTGTGGAACATCTCGGGAGTTGGCATACGAGTCGTTCCGTAGAGGCTGTAGATCGGAATACCGAGATTGGAGTCAACAACGCTCTGCCACTCCACCATGTTATCCTGCGTTTCACCAAACAGACCGTGCTGAGGGCCGAACACCGTAGTCAGGCGAATATCCGGATGGTTTAGAAATCGTTGGATGGAGTGATTGAAATCCAGATCCACAGAAGTGGCATTGCAAACCAATCCAATCCGGTGGTCTTTGTAGGTTCGAGCTTCTGTTTCCAACCATCGTATCAGCCCATGGTGTGTTGTCATAAAATCCTCCAGAATAGAACAAGATAATAAAAATCTACTTAAAACCTTCTGTTAAGTCCATAGAATAAATGTCTGAACCCCCGTTTCAGAATCAAAACCACGGATGATTCATGAAGGATCCAGAAGATCGGTATTTGTCCGTGATTTTGATTATACAATATGATAAATATAAAGGGATGGATAGGAGGAAGGTATGCCGATTTTTGAATACAAGTGTCTAGACTGTGATCGGATCACGGCAATTTTAGTTCAAAATGCTGACCAGTTCGAGCAACCAGCTTGTAAACATTGCCATAGCAGAAATGTCAAAAAACTGCTGTCTCAAATTTCTGTTCATGTCAAAGGATCACACCATTCCCATGAATTGTGTTGTGGACGTCAGGAGCCCTGTGAGCATGCATCACACTCCTGTAGCGGGTCGTGTTGTCACGGGGACTGAGATTATTTCAGAATAAATCAGGATCGCCGAGGGAATCTGTACAGTGGAATGTGGATTTTGGGGGGCGGTGTTAGCGATGCGGGAATGGAGGGGTTCTATGATGAATCGGTTACTGAGTATTTTGCTGATTGTTCTTGTTCAGGGTTGTATTGTGCATGTGTCGCATGATTCTCCCGCACAGCCATTGGATAATCTCGGCCGATTGGCTGATTATATGACAGGCGTTTTCAGCAGTGAAGCGCAATCGAGAAGTAACACGGACTATTTCAATATTCAACTGACAATGGCTCAAATTTGGCCGGAGCGGGATGATGGATACTGGCTTATCGTGGAACAGGCGGTTGCCGGCAGGGATCCCTATCGCCAAAGAGTGTATCATCTATCCAGATTGAACGATGCTGTTATCCAAAGCACTGTATATTCAATTGACAATCCTGAAAACTTTATCGGTGCTTGGCAACATCCTGAAATTCTGGCGAATCTGTCTCCAGATATGTTGCGTCTGTTGGATGGATGTGAGATCATTCTGAAATCCAAAGACAACCTGTCTTTTATCGGAAGCACAATTTCCCGGGAGTGTGTCAACGATTTTCAGGGTGCCAGATTCATGACTTCAGAAGTTACAATCACATCAACGTATATGATCTCCTGGGATCGTGGGTTTGATGACAAAGGGAATCAAATTTGGGGAGCCGAAACAGGCGGTTACATTTTTAATAAAATACAGGATCTTCCGATAAAATAGAAAAAGAACGAAAAATTGGCAGGAGTAGAGAGGTATTTTTCAGTTCCATCACAGGCTCGTGAGGATTGCGGCATGAGCAGCATGCCGATTGTGGCATAAAATGCTTTCAACCGCCAATAACCATGCACGGGATTAATAACGTTTGCACAAAACCAACGCATATCTCTTGATAGAATCTGGATGTTTCGGTAGTATTGGAATCGATCTTAAAGGGAGGGACTTAGAGGGATGATCATTCTTGATAAGATAAAAGGGAAACGGTTACAGATTCCGATCCGGGGCGGGGGGATACTGCTCTGTATTTGGATGTGTTCCATTGGATTTACACAGGAAATCGACGGTAGACCGGAGATAGGGAATCCGGGGAATATCGATCAAACCGCCGTATCAGAAACCGAGATCCATATATCGACACCAATACCGACTCCCGCATTAAATCCACCTCAAAATGTCATCGCGATGGATGTTCCGAATGACAGTGGAGGAACAATCGCCATTGCCTGGGAGCCACCCACTGGAGATGTCAGACCAGATGGATACATCCTGGAAATGGCAAAGAGTGAAGATGGTATCTGGAATAAAGTGACAAAAACCGTGTTGACCAATTATTCCGTGCCCCAGTTGGAGAATTTCAAGCCCTATCGATTCCGGGTAGTGGCATTGTATGGTGAACAACAGATCCAATCAGCAGAAACTCCCGATGTGCAGCCGATGGATCACTGGCTGAAACTCGGCAAGCTGCCTGTCTACATAACAGTTCTTATCTACACGATCATACTCATGGGATTGTTGAGAGCAGCTCGACGGGGCGTTTACCTCTTTGTTCGACGAATTTCCGGATTAAACGCGGTGGAGGATGCGATTGGACGGGCCACAGAAATGGGGAAACCGGTATTATATGTGCCTGGAACTACCTCTATCGAGGATGTCGCAACACTCGCTGCGTTGAATATCTTAGGTGAAGTAGCTCGGCGAACGGTGCATTATGATGTGCGAATCATTTGCCCAAATAAGGACCCGATTGTGTATACCATCGCACGGGAGATTGTCAAGGAGACATATGCCTCGGAGGGTCGGCCGGATGCCTTCGACCCAAACTCCGTTTTCTTCATGGTTCCCGACCAGTTCGCATTTGCTGCTGGCGTCAATGGGATTATGGTGAGGGAGAAACCTGCAACGATTTTCTTGATGGGGATGTTCTATGCAGAATCACTGATCATGGCAGAGACAGGGGCATCGACGGGAGCGGTTCAGATTGGCGGGACCGACTCCACATCACAGCTTCCTTTCTTCATTACTGCATGTGATTATACATTGATTGGCGAAGAGCTTTACGCTGCTTCGGCCTATCTTTCTCGTGAGCCGCTACTCCTTGGAACACTCAAATCACAGGATTACGGCAAATTGATTTTCATGGTTATCATGGTGGTATTTTCACTGATCGCTCTCATTTCCGGATGGGATATAGTTTCTCTCATAAAAGTGAGGTAAGGATGAAGCGGACATTACCATTGTATTTGATGTTTCTATCGGCGATATGGGGAGGTATTTCTGTTTTTGTTGGGAAGGAGATTATACACAATGCAGATGAATTGATCCGGAATAAGCTGCTGCTGATCGTTGGAGCTTTTGCAATCATTCTCGGATTGGGGAGCTTGATTTTTCATCATACGACCAAGATCAAGCGGAGAGCTCGGTATTGGCAATATAGTTATGTAACTATGGTTGCTTTGATTGTCTCCACTTTTATCGGATTGTGCGGAGGTGTTCGTGGTGAAGAGTGGTTGCCGACGATTTTTGGTGGCACCATTCTCCATGGACATCAGGAAAATGTCTATGCGTTTATAGATAAAGAGGAACTTAAAACCTTCAAGCAAAATCCCGATAAGTATGCAGATGCCCAAAAAGCGGTGATGGCATTGCCTCCGGAGATGGATGGAGAGTTGACCCGATATAATGCATCTGTGTTGAGGAATGAAATCCGTTTGAACAATAAAGTGTTAGCGCTCGCCAATAAACCTGTTCCACCGATGATCAGTCCGATTTCCGGGCAGATTGTGGAGTTTAAAAAGGATTTCAGCATTAGTCTGCAGTCTTTATATGAAGGGATCCTCGTCCCCTGTGGTTCCACAATGTTTGCCATGCTGGCGTTTTATATGTGTTCTGCTGCATTTCGAGCGTTCCGGATGCGGAATTTACATGCAGGTGTATTACTCGTATCTGCCTTTATTGTCATGCTGGGACAGATCCCTCTGGCTACAGCGTTTATTCCCGGATTACATGAATTTCGTCAATGGATATTGGATGTTCCCAATCTGGCTTCCAAGCGGGGTATTATGATTGGGGTTGGGCTGGGAGCATCGGCCACTTCATTCAAAATACTGCTGGGGATTGAACGGGCTTGGCTGGGAGGAGATGAACAATGAGTTCGCCGCTAACAATATGGCAAAAAATGATGCAGATCGATCGCCGGGTGATCTATCTTGTCGTCGCTTTGGTCATGATTATACCGATCATCTTCCCATTTGATCTCCCATTGAAAATTTCAGACCGGACCACTCGAAAATTGTTTGATTCGATCGATAAATTTCCAGATCAACGGGGTGTATTTTTGATTTCCGCTGATTTGAGTCCTCAAGATCAGCCCGAATTATACCCCATGATGGTTTCCTGGATTCGGCATTGTTTTCATCGGGAAATCAAAGTGCTGGTGATGTGTCTTTATCCGACATCCATGGGTTTGGCGGAACAGGCATTGAATCAGGTGGCAACGGAATTCAACAATCGGGCAGCCCGTGGAAAAGGCCGCAGGATCGTCTACGGAGAAGATTATGTGTTTCTGGGTTATAAACCACCACCAATTGTCCCGATCCTGGGTCTCGGAGAAAATATTTTCGGCGTATTCCCTAAAGATTTTTATGGAAAAGAGCTTACCTCTCTTCCGATGATGAAGAATATCAAAAGCTATCGCGATATGGATATGATTGGCTCCATCGCGGCTAATTCACTCCCAATCACCTATATTGCGTATGCCCAAGCACGCTATGGAATCGCGGTTACGGGTGGAGTGACTGCAGTATCAGTAGCCGATTTCTATCCATATCTGGATTCCGGTCAGTTGACAGGAATGCTGGAGGGAATGAAAGGTGCTGCGGAATATGAAAAACTGATTGTCGATCAATTCCCGGAGGATGATGGGCGACGGCTCGCGACAGAAGGGATGAGTGCACAATCTACTACGCATATTGCGATCATCCTTATGATCATCGTTGGGAATGTATGCTTTTTCATGCAACGCCGGTATGAGAGACGGAGGATGCTGTAATGATAGTTGCTACTGATTTCTGGACGTGGGTAGCTGCCCTGCTCACTATATCCATTTTTACATTTCTCTGGAAAGACAATCCTGCATATCGAACCGCTGAGCACCTGTACATTGGAGTCGCTAACGGATATTCCATTACTCTCATGTGGTACAACGTAGTCATCCCTTCCATGATCGATCCATTGGTCAATGCAACCAAAACGGTTAAACAAAATGGGTTTTCTATGGATGTATTGAATCCATTTCAAGAAGCAAACTTTTTTGTAATTCTTCCCATCTTTGTTGGTTCGCTATACGCCGCTCGCTTCATCCCGAAAATTTCATGGCTGGTCCGAATCCCGATTGGGTTGACATTGGGATATTATACGGCCATTTCAATCCCTGCATCATTTGAAGCCTCCATTCTTAGACAACTGGAAGCGTCTATCGTCGTCCGGGAGATGTTCAACGCGGGATTCATGACCGCATCCAGTGTCATTCTGGTCTTCCTGGGGACATTGGCCACTTTGATATATTTTTTCTTTTCAACGGAACATACTGGAGTGATCAAGCCAATCAGTAATATCGGTATTCTGGTTGTCATGGTCGGATTTGGAGCATCATTCGGGCTGACAGTTATGGCTCGGATTTCTCTGGCAATCGGCCGGTTTGTCTTTCTTTTCAAAGACTGGTTGGGTATTGTGCAATAAATGATGGAAACTTTCGGAACTACATTGAAATGTCTAGTCTGTGGATATCGGAATCCTGGTTTTTCGGATAACAGAAAACAAGATGTGATCTGCCCGATATGTGAATTCCCTATGAGAGTGCAACATCCGATCCCACTGGAAGACAGAAATATGGCTCAGTTCCTAAAATGCTGTAAACAGCAGGTGATTTGTCTGTTCTGGGCTCCATGGGATCCTGATAGTAAAGAAGCCTATGCTATATTCCGGCATCAGGAATTTGCTGGTGAATTTGATTCATTTCTGGCTACCATCGATGTGTCCTATAATCCGATGTGTCAACGAATGTATGGTATTCAGATCCTGCCAACGGTTCTTCTGCTTCGAAACGGCATGGAGATCAATCGAATTTTAGGGCAGATGACGAATTATGATTTGTTTCGATTGGTGCGAAGTGGGAATGTTTGATTTATATGGATTTTTATAAAACACGGGTTCTGGAATGGAACCATAGCGCATGTTCGATCCTGGATGAAATTTCGAGACTGTCGCTCCAGGATTTGTAAACATCAGTTGGAAATCCTAAAGCAAAGAATAAAAAGCAGAATAGAAATGTGCGATAAGGAGGTCCTATGAAAGTAACGCTGATTCCATGCGGAACAATTCAAGTCCGACCAGCCTTCGGTCATCATCTTGGCACCATGTATCTTGCATCGGTTGCCAGAGAATGGACAAAGGTGACTTCGCGAATCGAAATTTTAGACATGCGGACTCGACAAATGACCGTTACCGAGGTTATTGATGAGCTGAAACACAAAATTCCGGATGTGGTCGGGCTAAGTGCCAAAACCTGTGAAGTCGAGGTTGCAAAGGAATTGTCAAAACATATCAGGCGATTGAATCCCAAAGCCCTGATCATCGCAGGTGGTGCACATCCTACGATTGATCCCGAATCCATGCTCATCGATTCTGAAATCGATGTATCCGTCGTGGGAGAAGGCGAACTGACATTTATTGAACTCCTGGAGCGGTATCATCGCGGAGAACCCTTGGCCCGTACGATGGGATGTGCTGTTCGCCAGGATGGGCAGATTTTCATCGGTGAGCCTCGCCCATATATTCAAGATGTAGATTCCATCCCATTCCCTGCATGGGATTTGATCGATATCGATATCTTTGAAAATCTGGAATCATCAAGCTTTTTCCTGGCAGCCAAACGTTATATGTCAATTTTTACATCTCGAGCGTGTCCGTTCCGATGCATCTATTGTCACCATGTATTCGGTAAGAAATTTCGTCCCCGATCGCCCGATAATGTCCTCAAAGAGATAGATATCCTCTATAATAACTATGGTATCAGAGAGATTCACATCCAGGATGATGTCTTCAATTTTGACAGGCAACGAGCTATCGAAATTGCAGATAAAATAGCTGATCGGAAATACAATCTGGCAATATCTTTCCCCAGTGGATTGCGTGGCGATTTGTTGGATTATGAATTTATACGCAAACTGAAACGGGCAGGCACGTATTATATGGGATTTGGTGTTGAAACAGCCTCTCCCCGAATTCAGAAACTGATCGGAAAGGAGCAGGATTTAAATCATTTACGACAGGTAGCGAAAATGTGCGATCGGGCAGGATTGATAACAGCCGGCTTTTTTATGTTGGGATTCCCCACAGAAACTCAAGAGGAATTGGAACAAACGGTTCAATACGCATTAAAAACTCCATTTACACGGCTCGAAGTCTCACAAGTTGCGATCTTCCCCGGCACCAAACTCTATACATGGGCGAAAGAAGTCTATAAAGACATGGATATCAACGAGGATCTCGGAAGATTCTTCACTGAAAAGTCTCTTTTTCAGCGAGCGACTGGCATTTCATTGCCATCCTATATCCGAAGAATCAATGTAAATTTTTATCTGAATCCTCTTCGTATGTGGAAATTGTTTCGGCGTGTTCCCCGGAAAGAATTCATCTTAAAAGGATTCCTGATCTGGATTAAACTGCTGTTCCCTTCATTTCTACGGGAAAAAGAAAAGAATTTGAAACGAAACCCAACTAAATAAAATAGAAAATTTATACTTTAAATTCAAACACATCACCCTCGCATACAATGTAGTCTCGCTGCACCCTCTGACCTTCGAATTTACCAGAACCCCACACGCGAGCATATTTTAAATCCTTTTCGAAGTCTTTGTGAATCTCACGACAGATATCACTGAGCTGAGCTCCGCGGTGTATCACGATGGGCTGATCAAAATTAGGTTGTTTCCCGGGGGGCTTGGTGTAACCGCGAACGAGTTCCAATGTGTTGAAAATTTCACGACCAATGATCGCTCCATCCGATGAATCCACTCGAGATGTCGGGATAATGTGGAACTGAGGATACGACTCCTCCAACAATTGGACTGCAGCGGCCGCATCCGGTTTATCCGCTTTATTGGCAAGCAGAATCGTCGGAATTCGGACAACCCGGTCATGATATTCTGAATCAGAGTATGAATTGACCAATGTGATCTTCGCGGAATTCAATCGGTTGAAAATGATATCGAGATGATCAATGTGCTCCAGATCAGCAACTAACAAGATCAAATCAGTTACACGAATCACACTGGGCATCCAAGGCTCAAAAAACTCTTCGGAAATCGGAGGAAGATCGATCAATTGAAACTTCAGATTTTCATATGTAAACATACCCGGTTGTGGTCGAGTTGTGGTATAGGGATAATCACCGATTGCTGCATGAGTGGTTGTCAGTTTGTGAAACAAGGTTGATTTGCCACTATTGGGAGCGCCGATCAATGCGCATTGGGCAGACCCCTCTTTGGGGATATGATACGAAATTCCTTTTCGACCGCTCGATTTCGCTTGTTCCATTTGTGCTTTTGTTTTGGATATTCGCGTTTTGATATCGGAGCACATCTTCTCCGTGCCTTTATGCTTTGGAATTGTACGAAGCATCTCCTCCAGTGCATCGAGCTTTTCTTCTGGAGTTTTCGAGTCCCGATATCGTGTTTCGGCTGCTTTATATTGGGGTGTTAAATTGGCTGGCATGTGTTTTCCTCCACAATCGTATCGATCCATTCTAACAAAACCAATCTGATTGTTAAACAATTCTTTAATCACACCAGCATGATCAGGTATAATGATTAGGCTTTTCAACGGGAAGGAATGCTGTGAATTCCGAAATACTGAAATACACTCTGAAATTAGTAGAAAAAGGCAATTACTTGCGTGCTGGACAAATTTATCTGGAATATGGTCAGTATTCAGAAGCTGCAGATTGTTTTGAACATGTTATACAGGAATTCAGCCAATTTTCTGAAAAATCGGGAGAAAACATCGAGTTCCAACGTGAAATCTATCTGCTTTGTGCAAGATCATTGGAGTTGTGTCAACGATTTATCCCTGCAGCCAACTACTACATCCATGCAAATGCTTTTGTTGAAGCTGCAAAGATGTTTCAGATGGGGGGAGATTTGGCATCCGCTCTCAAATACTTTGAAATAGCAGGGCGATGGCGGGAGGCTGCGAGATTGATCGAAGAATCAGGAGACACCGATAAAGCGCGAGAAATTAAAATTCGAGGCTTGATTCATGAAAAAAAATACTCCCAAGCAGCAAATCTGGTTTCTAATACCGAAGAGATACTGTTAGTTGCTGAAGCCTATGAGCAGATGAATGAATTTTCAAGGGCTGCTCGAATGTACGTTCAAGCAAACCAACCATCGAAAGCAGTTCAATCGCTCATGCTCTCTCACGACTGGCTTGAAGCTGCTGAAATCCTGGAGGATCTCGGTGACTTTGAAAAGGCTGCGGAGTTACGGGAAAAGTTGGGAGAATTTGATCGTGCCGTTGATTTATACTGCAGAGCAGAGCAGTATTTCAAAGCAGGTGCCATTTTATTCAGAATGAATGAGATTGATCGAGCGCTGGAAGCACTTCAGAAATCCGAAGCGAAAGACACCGCGAACCGTACAGCAATCCGAAATCTGATTGGATTGGCATATCTTCGAAAGGATCAGTTCAAATTAGCGTGTGACAACTATTTACAGGATTTGTTATATGAAACCGTGAATGCCAGCAATCGAGATATTATGTATGAATTCGCTTGTGCACTCGAAAAAAATGGTCACATCGTTGATGCATTCCGTATTTTTGAGCGTTTGGCAGAGTTCAATCAGGATCATGATCAATTGATGACAAATCGTGAATCCCTGACAGGTATTCCCAATGAATCGCTACTAGATTCATCGATTTTGCAGAAAAACAATTCATTCGAGGAGGGTGGTAAAATCACTGATCGATACATCATCAAAGAAAAAATCGGCTCTGGTGGAATGGGCGTCGTTTATCGCGCTTACGATGAAGAACTCGAAATCGAAGTCGCTTTGAAAGTTTTAAAAGCCAGATACTCAAATGACTTCATGATAGTTCAACGCTTTAAACAGGAAGTAACTTTTGCTCGGCAGATCCATCATGAAAATGTCGTCCAATTATATGATTTGGATAAATATCAAAATTTTTTATATATCACGATGGAGTTCTTTTCGAGCTACGACCTCAAATCACTCATCCGAAGCCGAGGATGTTTAAGGGTTGATGAAGCTATTCCAATCATGACACAAGTGTGTCGAGGGTTATGGGCGGCGCATCAGCGAGGAATCGTACATCGGGATATCAAACCACAAAATATCCTGATAAATGACAGTGGTATGGTCAAAATTGTGGATTTCGGTATCGCGATCGTTATGGAATCTGATCAGAAAAATAATATGAATTTCGTAGTAGGAACTCCTGATTATATGAGCCCGGAACAGGTCAAAGGAGAATACACAGATACAAGGAGCGATATTTATTCTTTTGGAACTATTCTTTATGAATCAATAGTGGGATTTCCTCCTTTCTCAGAAATTGATGCTCAGCAGATTTTTGAGCACCATGTCAATTCTCAACCGATTCCGCCAAGCGATCACAATAATGATATCCCTAAATGGCTTAATGATCTTATCTTAAAATGTCTTGCTAAAAGACCAGATGATCGATATCAGTCCATGCAAACCATTGAACTTCAATTGGCAACATGTGGTCTCGCAGAATTGATGCTTAATTCACAGGATGATGACGACTATTAATCCTCATCTGAGCAGTCTTGATTGATTTCGGGGGAGTGCTGTCGTTTAAAGAAATAATCATTAGGGAGTATTTTTAGGATTGAGTCTGTCTCCGATGTGATTCGTCTTTTTTCCGTGCAGCTTCGAGTAGTATGCTGATTGTCGATTGCTCGACGGTGTGACTGAGTGGCGCGATGTCATTCTGAAACTCAAATTGTCCCTCATTGAGATTAATAATATGTAAGACCGCATCCAAGCCATCGAGCCCGTCCATTTCTCCATGGACTATCTCGCCGTTTTCAAAATATAAAAATCCAGAATGCTCAACCTCTTTCGGCTTTTTGATAGTCAAAACTCCCGTTTTTAAACATTGTGAAAGGGTTTGAACTATTTCTTCCATGCTTAAAGCCGCGAGACTGCCGGAGAATCCTTTATCGCTGAATCGAAGTCCTAAATCGGAACCGGTCAATGTTTGTTGCGTGGACATTCTGACTTTTTCACGCAGCAAAAATTGTTCGACATCCATATGTGTAGCAGTCCGAAGAGTAAACTCATACCCTCCTATTTTGATAACATCACCCTCCGTAAGACCTTTTGTGGTGATTTGCTTGTTGTTGACATAGGTACCGTTTCGGCTTTTCAAATCTTTGATAACAAACTGATCTTTTTTCCAACTGATCTCTGCATGTTGCCGGGAGACAAGAAGATCATTGAGGACAACATCATTATATTTTTCTCGTCCAATGGTGATATGTTGGTTCGGTTGAAGCCGAATCGTCTTTGTCTGATAACATACCAGATAAACACCAGCATCGGAGTCTGAATTTTTCACAATGAAAACCTCCACTCAGAATCATCATTTCTTCTCGTTTCCTAAAATAGGATGATATAAAGAGAAGCGAGTTCAGGAAGCTTTATATCGATCATCACTCCCATCCCGCTGTAGCTTCCATTACTACAAGAATTTTGTTGTATTGGCAAGCACATTGATGGAATAAGTCAACCGAACGGTCGTTTCCAATTTGGGTTTGTTCGTGGTGGTTTGAGCATTATCAGC
This sequence comes from uncultured bacterium, assembly GCA_964512995.1. Taxonomy (GTDB): domain Bacteria; phylum CSSED10-310; class CSSED10-310; order CSSED10-310; family CSSED10-310; genus CAZELM01. The sequence goes on along the minus strand of CAZELM010000005.1, from coordinate 44,848 downwards.
GCAATTTGCTTTTCCTCTGCTAACAACGCACAACTTCAAATGGTCTGATTTATTTCTTACGTTGACCATATTTCAGTTCAAGACCCGATTGGTGTGCTATCAAGCCATATGATTCTGCCAGTATACTCATCGGATGGGATGTTTTTATGCCACATGCCTGCTCAATCTGCATTCGACATTTTCCACAAGCGCTCACCACAAAATCCGGTTGTACCTGTTTGATTTCATCAAACAGTGGCTCCCCGATCGCAAACGATAGATCAAAATTGGTCTTTTGTAGGCCATAATTCCCAGACATTCCACAGCAATGGGGATGAAGAATATGAATCTGAAGATTTGGGATCATACGCAGCAAACTCACTTGTATGTCATCCACCCCCAACGTCCGCATATGACATGGCTTATGCACGGCAAGGAAATATTGAAGCGGCTTCAGATTAGTTACCAGCTTACCTTTACCAAGGAGCCTTATAAGCAGTTCGTGGATGTCCAGCATCTGTTCTGCTACCTGAACAGATTCAGTAGTTTGAAGCAGAATGGGATACTCATGGCGGAATGCAAATCCGCACGATGGAGATGATGTGATAATCTGCATGCCACCTTTCACCAGATCATGGAGCGTGGTGATGTTGTCGCTGGCACTTTTCCTGATTGATTCAGCACGTCCATTGATGATTTGTGAAATCCCACAACAATGAATCTGCGGGATAAACGGAAAAAAACCATGCAATAATAGAATTTCGATAACAGCTTTACTTTCACCGTGAAAATCATGATAACGAGCAAAACAACCGGGGTAATAAACGATGGCACGCCTCGTGCGCAGTGATGGGAGTTTTGTATAGTGGCTGGATGTGTTCTCACAATAAGAGGGTAAACCTCTTCGTTGTTCCATTTTTAATACCTGCGCCATTATAAATCGGAACACACGGTTACTTAAAAGATAGTTCGATAGTCTGGGCTGCTGACTCCCAAGATAACCGGTAAATCCAGATGATGCAATGAATCGATCTGATAGTGAAACTCCCCAATTTTCATTGTTGACCTGTTTAGCGATCTGTACTATTCCAGGAATATCAACTCCAGATGGACATTCTGTCAGACATAATCCACACGCAATGCATAAATCCAGATAATACCGATCCTGTGGCGTAACAATTCCCTGATTTGTGTCAGATTGGTTGCTGAGTATCCGGCCGATCAAGTTCGCATGACTTCGGGGTGTGCTCATGGTGTCGTGAGTCGAAAGGAAAACCGGGCAGTAGGATCGGCAAACACCACAGGAACTACAGCGTTTCAGTGATTCCAAAATCCATGGCTCATCCAGTCGGGATTCTGTCTTTCGGATATTCCATAGATCGAATAACTTGATGTTATCGGTAAGATGATCGCGATTACCGCCAACGATTTTACCCGGATTCATAAGATGCGTCGGATCAAACAGCGTCTTCAATTCCTCGAAAACACTATAGGCTTCCCCCATCATGAATGGAAGAAATGGACTTCGGAGCAGTCCATCACCATACTCACCAGATAAACTCCCATTGTAGTGTTTGATCAGATCGACCATCCCCTGTGCTAAATTTTCCATTTTGGATACAAAATCGGATCTATTGATATTCATGCACGGAAGGATGTGGAGATTCCCCTCACCTGCATGTCCCCATAGCGTTCCCTCAATATCAAACCGTTTTATGGTTTTAATAAGACTTTTGACGTAACGAGGCAGGTTTTGAATCGGAACAACTGAGTCATCGATGAGTCGGATGGGGGTAAGAGAAGCATTTCGATAGAGCAAAGGGCTGATCATATTACGAATGGCATGCATCTGATCGATTTCTTTTTTCTTTAATAATTGGCAGGCAGAACGAGCGAGCCGTCCGGGGCCAACCATGAGTTTTTCTAATTCAGATAATTTCGATTTGAGTTCATCGAGCGTATCACAATGAAACTCAATCAGAAGCAATACCTGGTAATTCTGAGGGAACGGGATATCGATATGGATTGTGCTTCGATGCACGATATTGAAAATGGTTTCCCCGATCATCTCTAATAATACTGGTTTCATCGTTCGAATCAGTAAAACAGCATCAATCGCTGCTTCCATCGAATCAAAAAACAGAATCAGTGAGCCTTTATTATGGGGGAGTGGGAGGATCTGTAATTCCAGTGATGTAATGAGACCGAGTGTCCCCTCGGACCCGGCAATTAATGCAGCGATGTTTATATTGCCTTGTGTATCTTTTATATTCCGAAGCAGATACCCGCTGGCGTTTTTGGATGTCTGGGGAAGACATCGAGTGATTTTCGATAGATGGGATGTAAGAATATTGTCAATACCGTTGATGATTCGATTGGAAGATTGGTCAGATGTCGATAGTTTCATTTTGTCCGAAAAGTGATATTCCGCTGCATCTGCCAGGACCAGATCAACTCCGGTGACATACTGCTGCGTCGATCCATATTGAATGGTATGGGGACCACTTGCATTATTTCCGACCATGCCACCAATGGTGCAAAATCGTTTGCTTCCAGGATCAGGGGGAAAGAAAAATCCAGAAGATGCCAGTACATGATCGATGTTGTCTGGGATAACACCCGGTTCCACTCTAATCCGATGATTGATCAGATCGATCGCCGTGATTCGATTCATAAATCGAGAAAAATCGATGATCAGGCCATTTCCCAACGCGCTGCCTGCAAGCCCTGTCCCTGCTCCCCTTGCGGTCACCGGAATTAAAAAATCTCGTGCAACACGAACGATGTGGATCACATCCTCAATACATTTCGGAAAAACAACTCCCATCGGGATAATCCGATAACTACAGGCAGCAGTAGAGTATTGATGGCGGATGATATCATCAAAGTAGGCAGATCCTGCTAACTTGGATGATAATGCACGATGAATCCGTTTGAACTGGTGTCGTGAAGGGCTTCCCATTATTTTTGAATGTGCCGCCCCATATGTTCTTCGAGAATTTCTACCTTTTTTCTCAATTGATTGGTGACGCCATCACGATCATCGATGGCTATTCGGATCGAGATTCTGTGATATTTTTTTTTCATCTGATCCCGGCATGTTCTGATCAGGTTCATGATGGATTCCCAATCTCCCTCCACCAGTGTTCCCATTGCGTGAGTCTGATATGTCATGCCACTTCGGTCAATGATATCGATAATTAAAGCAATATCTTCACCCAGCGACTCTCCGGAACCGATCGGTGCTATCGAAAATTCACATAACATTGTTTTCCATAAGCCCTTTCCAGTATGTTAATCACTAATCGTAAGGTAAGGCCACAAATCACTGGTTTGACCGTCAAAATCTCTTGCCATCAACTGGATCAGAATTTCACCCGGTGGCAGAATCCCTTCAGAAATGGGGATAATCAGGCCAAACACACCATCATGCGGTCCGAAGTCGGCGTGCTGACCATCATCCTGAAGAAATACGCCGGTCGGTAATCCATTATAATACATCTCGACTTCTTTAACCGGTATAGAGCCGGTCGTAACCGCCACTAAGGTAATAGTACCTCCGGATTCGGAGTAAACTCGCGAATTCATGAAACCGGCTGCGAATATGTTCGGACCATTGGATGAAGATGCCTGATACCTGCCACATTGCATTGAAGCATCGAGCCACCAATCAGGGGTTTCCGGAGCAGGAAATGATGGTACCCGACCGTCTGAAACCGTTAGATAGGGCCATGCTGAACTGGAATAACCCATATTATCTTCAGCAACGATCTTAATCTGTAACCGTAACAGGTCCCCTGTAGATGAACGACCCTGATTATCGGGGGGTGGTACTGTCATTTCAAATCCATATAGACCGTCCCCATCGCCAAAATCCCCATGATTTCCATCATCCCACAGTTCCAGAATGGGTTCCCCTCCATAATATGCTTTCACCGATGTGATATCGTTCAATGGATCAGTAATCCATGCGAGTATCTGAATAATTCCACCAGAATAAGCACGGTAATGCGTGTTACCAAATCCCGCCAGATAAATGACTGGCTCAATGGTCGGATGGGGAGTGGGTGTGATTGTGGGCGTAGCCGTCGATGTGGGTGTCATCGTCGGTGTGGGTGTGTCTGGGGGAGTATTGCATGGATTGCTATCACCATTGCTGATCACATCGATCTGCCAATTAGATCCGGTATCCAAATCCATCCCATTGGGGCACAGGTTCAATGATTTCCCTTCCTCATCACCAATTTCGGCAAAATCGCCTGATGTCCAGATACCGGCCTGAACTGCTGCAGATTCCCATGTCTGCCCACCTTCCCCATATTCCATAAAATCAACGATAGTACTTTGACTATGTGTTGTCGAACTGAACAGAACAATGGAACCCGACGCATTACTCATGTTGACAGAAATACCGGCATATAGATCGGTCTGAGTGGACGTCCCTTCGGCATTGATATGAATCGTGACATAACGGTCCGATTCCAAAACAAAGTCACTGAATGTGAAATAATTGGCTCCGTCAGGTTTCAGGTCATATCCTGTCAAATCAATTGGCTGATCAGTATTATTATACAATTCGACAAATTCCATCCCTGTATCCGTGCCTTCGGGATCCAGCAGCACTTCATTGATCACAACACCATATCGATAGCTGGGTATTCCTGTCGGGGTCGATGTCGGAATTGTTCCGGTTGGAGTTGGTGTAGCTGTTCCATC
>CAZELM010000005.1:6135-40053 GCA_964512995.1 uncultured bacterium | reverse complement strand
ATACAAAGTAAGTGGCTCCCGCAGGTTTCAGCTCGTATCCGGTCAGCTCGATCGGATCGGGACAGATATTGATGATCTCGACCCACTCCAGCCCGGTGTCGGTATCGGGTGGATCGTAGAATACTTCGTTGATGACGAGGCATGATGGGACAGTAGGAGTCGATGTAGGCGTCGGTGTCAGGGTGGGCGTATCTGTCGGTTGAGGAGTCGGTGTGGCAGTCGGTGGCGGAGCGGTCGGGGTATCCGTAGGTCCCGGCGTATGCGATGGATTCGGTGTATCGGTCGGGACCGGTGGACTGGTTGGCGTGTTTGTTGGTATCGGTGAGTCGGTTGGAATCGGAGTCAGGGTTGGAGTCGGTGTCTCGGTCGGTGGAGTTGTGGGAGTGATCGAGCAGTTGATCTCCAGGGGGGACGGGAAACAGGCGGTCCAGTCCGCGCCGGAGTTATGATCTTCGGCATCGGGCTGGAGATTGACCGAATCACCTTCGGCCACATCCGGAGCGAAGTCCCCGGCAGTCCAGATCCCTTTTGAAACAGCGGTGCTCTCCCATGTCTGCCCACCCGCTCCATATTCCATGAAATCCACCAGCGTATCCACAGAATGAGTTGCACCGCTGAATAACACGATGCTTCCCGCCGTGTTGCTCATGTTGGAGGAGGGGCCGGTAAACAATTCCGTATCCGTGTTCTCTCCGGATGCGTTGATGTGAACGATCACCCGCGCTCCACCGGACAGTGTGAACTCCGGAAATACAAAGTAAGTGGCTCCCGCAGGTTTCAGCTCGTATCCGGTCAGCTCGATCGGATCGGGACAGATATTGATGATCTCGACCCACTCCAGCCCGGTGTCGGTATCGGGTGGATCGTAGAATACTTCGTTGATGACGAGGCATGATGGGACAGTAGGAGTCGATGTAGGCGTCGGTGTCAGGGTGGGCGTATCTGTCGGTTGAGGAGTCGGTGTGGCAGTCGGTGGCGGAGCGGTCGGGGTATCCGTAGGTCCCGGCGTATGCGATGGATTCGGTGTATCGGTCGGGACCGGTGGACTGGTTGGCGTGTTTGTTGGTATCGGTGAGTCGGTTGGAATCGGAGTCAGGGTTGGAGTCGGTGTCTCGGTCGGTGGAGTTGTGGGAGTGATCGAGCAGTTGATCTCCAGGGGGGACGGGAAACAGGCGGTCCAGTCCGCGCCGGAGTTATGATCTTCGGCATCGGGCTGGAGATTGACCGAATCACCTTCGGCCACATCCGGAGCGAAGTCCCCGGCAGTCCAGATCCCTTTTGAAACAGCGGTGCTCTCCCATGTCTGCCCACCCGCTCCATATTCCATGAAATCCACCAGCGTATCCACAGAATGAGTTGCACCGCTGAATAACACGATGCTTCCCGCCGTGTTGCTCATGTTGGAGGAGGGGCCGGTAAACAATTCCGTATCCGTGTTCTCTCCGGATGCGTTGATGTGAACGATCACCCGCGCTCCACCGGACAGTGTGAACTCCGGAAATACAAAGTAAGTGGCTCCCGCAGGTTTCAGCTCGTATCCGGTCAGCTCGATCGGATCGGGACAGATATTGATGATCTCGACCCACTCCAGCCCGGTGTCGGTATCGGGTGGATCGTAGAATACTTCGTTGATGACGAGGCATGATGGGACAGTAGGAGTCGATGTAGGCGTCGGTGTCAGGGTGGGCGTATCTGTCGGTTGAGGAGTCGGTGTGGCAGTCGGTGGCGGAGCGGTCGGGGTATCCGTAGGTCCCGGCGTATGCGATGGATTCGGTGTATCGGTCGGGACCGGTGGACTGGTTGGCGTGTTTGTTGGTATCGGTGAGTCGGTTGGAATCGGAGTCAGGGTTGGAGTCGGTGTCTCGGTCGGTGGAGTTGTGGGAGTGATCGAGCAGTTGATCTCCAGGGGGGACGGGAAACAGGCGGTCCAGTCCGCGCCGGAGTTATGATCTTCGGCATCGGGCTGGAGATTGACCGAATCACCTTCGGCCACATCCGGAGCGAAGTCCCCGGCAGTCCAGATCCCTTTTGAAACAGCGGTGCTCTCCCATGTCTGCCCACCCGCTCCATATTCCATGAAATCCACCAGCGTATCCACAGAATGAGTTGCACCGCTGAATAACACGATGCTTCCCGCCGTGTTGCTCATGTTGGAGGAGGGGCCGGTAAACAATTCCGTATCCGTGTTCTCTCCGGATGCGTTGATGTGAACGATCACCCGCGCTCCACCGGACAGTGTGAACTCCGGAAATACAAAGTAAGTGGCTCCCGCAGGTTTCAGCTCGTATCCGGTCAGCTCGATCGGATCGGGACAGATATTGATGATCTCGACCCACTCCAGCCCGGTGTCGGTATCGGGTGGATCGTAGAATACTTCGTTGATGACGAGGCATGATGGGACAGTAGGAGTCGATGTAGGCGTCGGTGTCAGGGTGGGCGTATCTGTCGGTTGAGGAGTCGGTGTGGCAGTCGGTGGCGGAGCGGTCGGGGTCAGTATGGGGGTATTGGTTGGTGTTTCTGAGATGCAGTTGACTTGAAGTGGGCTCGGTGGGCATCCCTGCCAATCAGCCGATTGATTATGATCTTCTGCATCTGGGGCCAATCCTAAGGAAATACCGGGTTGAACAAGAGAAACCATATCATTATCTGTCCAGATCCCAGCATCAATAGCTGCACTTTCCCATTGTTCATTCATGCCGCCATATTGCATATAATCAATGATATTTGTTGATGAATGTGAACCGGAGAACAGAGCTACGCTGCCATGGGTATTCCCCATATTCGCGAGTGCTCCGGTGTAGAGGTCCATTTCTGTGTCGATTCCATCGGTGTTGTTATGAATAACAACCCGCTGATTCGGAGGAAGCGAAAAGAGTGGAAATACGAAATAATTTGAGTCAGCAAGTTTTAATTCATATCCCGTGAGGGTGATCGGGATTGGTCCTGTGTTGATTATTTCAACAAACTCAAATCCGGTGTCACTCCCCATCGGATCATAAAATACTTCATTGATTACTATCTCCGCATTGCACAAAACGGGTAGAGTTAGACAGATAAAGACAATGGCGATGATCGGTTGATTCTGAACCATCAAGAACATAGTTCACCTTATCCAATATTTTTAATGTCATTTTTTTAGCGATATAAATTGTTACGGATAATATACAACAGCGTACCACGGTCATCTTTGTAGCATGTCAGTCTAATATTGTCAATGGATAGTTGACATGATCATTTTATCTTGAAAATGAAATAGTTATTATTATTCAATTAGTTAAGAAAAAATTTTGTTAGTTTTGGCTGAATGCATATTCGTATCAAGCAGATCACAATATATGATATATATGACTAAATGACTCCATTGTGCCTATGTTGACCTTGAAATGACTTTTACATATAATCCTATCCGTATGGCTCGGGATGTTTCTGATGTGTTGAGATATTGAAACTTTGGCTGAGTACAAATCAGGAGATTAGGACTCTTATGGTATTTTTTAATTATGCAACAATGGAAATGTCAGCAAAAATTGTTTATTACGGACCGGGTTTATGTGGTAAAACAACCAACCTCAAGTGGATTTTTAATCAGATGCCACAAGTACGGCGTGGGGAAATGGTATCACTGGCAACAGAAACTGACCGAACATTGTTTTTCGATTTATTGCCTTTACGTTTGGGGAAGGTAGGGGATTTCAGCACCCGGATACAGCTGTACACTGTTCCTGGTCAGGTATTTTATAATTCCACCCGGAAACTGGTCTTGAAAGGTGTGGATGGAGTCGTTTTCGTTGCTGATTCTCAAGAGCCGATGTTAGATGCAAATATAGAGAGTCTGGAAAATTTGCAGGAAAATTTAGCTGAGCAGAAGTTGTATCTCCGAAAGTTACCTTGGGTTATTCAATACAATAAACGGGATCTCCCTGGAATTTTACCGATCGATAATTTGAATCGCCATCTGAATTTTATGGATGTTCCTTATTATGAATCAGTTGCGACTCAGGGAATTGGCGTGATGGATACCCTTGTTGGTATTGCCAATTTAACACTCAAGCATCTTCGAAAGAAAGCGGGAGAGGATGTGCTGGATGACGAGGAAGCATTTATTCTGTTTGAAGAAGAGTTAATGAATGCTCTGACTGGTAAAGGAACAGATCAGCGGGAAACTCCCACTGAGTTATCAAACAAAACACCGATGACGCCACCAATATCACAAGGATCGAAGGATCAGAAACCAATCACGATTGTATCCAAACCGGGAAAAGATCTCGCTGATATCAGATCAGAATCTCCGGCTTTAAAAGTAGCAACACCGAAACTGTCAACTCCAGAAGATTCAATTTCCGCCCGAGTTTCCGATTCTTCGATGAAAAAAGCATCCATCCAGAGTTCCAAGCATGACGACCAAGTTCCCATGAAATCTGAAGATTTACCAGAACATGGAGATGGAAAATCAACGATTCGGTCGGATGTTGTTCCCCGTATAAATCTTTCCATTCAGAGACCATCGACCTTGGATATGATCGATGAAGCAGGAATGGTTGATGGGGCGGATGCAGAAGGATTGGTTATCGATAAAGAAGTAACTCAAAAGATTCGAATTCCAATAAAAGTAATAAAGGATCAAGAAGTCTCTCAGGTTAATTTAAAACTTAAACTTGAGATAGAATGTGTATTAGTTTCTGAAATACATAAAAAAGAAGATGTTACAGCGGAGAAATTGGCAGCTAAGGCACTGGAAGATTTCCTGCTTGGTAAGAGTAAACGCAAGAAACCGTAATATAGGTATTGGAATAAAGTTTCGTGAGATTGGATGTGGGGGCAATGCACAGAATTCCATTATTAATTATGACCTATTGTGATATTAATCGGACCGTTTGGAAATTGATGTTGGGAATATGGGTGATGTGTTTTTATTCATCTGTGGGCTATGCTGATGTTTATATCTGGCATGACATTGATAATATTCAACATATCTCAAATGTAAAACCCGACTGGTGGACAGATGAAATGGATCAGATGGATCCTGATGAAATAGTTGCGCCGACCGAGGAGGCATTACCCGGTGCATTTGTGGGTGATCGAGAGAATAAAAAGTTTCATTTACCAAGTTGTGAGCAGATCCATACTCCGGAAGGATTGATGGCGATACCCGATAGCAAAATCATCTGGTTCAGAGCACTCGATGATGCATTGTCTCAAGGATATTTTGCTTGTGATCACTGTAAACCGGACAATGGAAAACCGAGTGAATTGGATCAGGCAAAATCGGTCGATGATGATAAATCGAAAGCAAAAAAACCGGATAAAGAAAAAAAAGAAAAACCTGAAAAACCAAACAAGAAAAAAACACAAAAGCCGGAAAAAACAAAGCCAGAAAAACCGGGTAAGGCGAAAAAGACAAGTTAATGGAAGGGACAGACATGGCAGGTCATGGCGGACATTCATTGTTGAAATGGTTTGGAATTATCATTGCGGTTATCGTTGGAGTGCTCATTCTTAAAGTTATCCTGTTACCACTGGTCGGTATTGTTTTGAATCTGTTGTGGGGACTATCAGGAATCGCCGCATTTATTTTAAAGATTGTCATTTTCGTTGCGTTCACTATTGTTTCGGTTCTTGGTGTTATCATGATGATCTCATGGGTGATCCGAGAATTCACTGATTAGGCATCATCATTTTTCTGTTGTGTAGAACTCAATCAGTCGGCATAGTGAAATTAGAGATTTTCCGGGAATTCCCGGAAATGATCGAATGGTCTCAGTGTATTGAGCGGCGATATATTTCAATTTTTAATGAATTCGATTTTAGGGAGGGAATGACATAATGGATGAAAAATCGACTTCTTTAAAAATTATGATTTTGGATTCTGAGCGAAGTGATCGTTCCACATTAAAAAAGATTCTTGAAAAAGAAGGGCATCATGTTATTGGAGCCGATTGTTCCGATCTGGCAATCAAGCACTTGGAGGGATCTAAAACTCAGCTTGTTATCATTGATCTGTCCTCTCCTGAAACTGGTGGATTGGATTTTTTGTATCAACTGCGGATGTTGTATCCACAAATCATATCCATCGGTATTACCACACAGAATTTTTTAGAATCGTCATTCGAAGCACTTCAACTGGGATTATCCGGGTGTCTGTTTAAACCATATCACCATGAGGAGATACGATTCGCCATCCAGGCCGCCTTGGCCAATCGACGGTTGATTGAGGAGAGACGGCGTGAAGAAACATTATCGCTGTTGGCTGAAGCTCAACGGGATATTTCTTCGATACTTGAAATGGAGCAATTAGCGCAGAAAATTGTGGATTATGCCATCCGAATCGCAAATGCGGACTCCGCTTCCTTCATGGTTTTAAATAAGCCGAATGATGAGTTTGTAACAATGGCAGCTCTTGGGCTTCCCTCAAAATATGCTGAAGGCTATTTAACTCCATCTAAAAAGAGCATCGCTTGGTGGGCTATCAGTCGGGGTTTTCTTCTGGTTTTAAATCAAAATACAATACTCACTCCGGAATTAAGCGAAATGATGACCCGGAATCATCAGATCGTATCGAGTATTTGTATCCCTATTTATCGCGAGGGATATCCTGGAGCGGTTCTGAATGTGAATCGAACAACGATAAGTGATAAGCCTGCTTTTGTTCAGAGTGACAGTGACTTCTTGGCGATATTGGCCAGTCATGTCTCTGTATGTCTTCGCAATTGTACCCTGTTTGATCAACTCCAGAATCTATACCAGACAAGCATTCAAGCTCTGTTTAAAGCACTGAAAGCAAAAGATACGTACACGGAGAATCATTCGGAGCAGGTTGCACGAATCGCAAAAATAGTCGGGGAGGAGATGGGACTTTCGATCAAGGAACAAGAAGTAATCTGGGCGGCTGGTATCCTTCATGATCTTGGGAAAATCGGGACACCGGAAGATATTCTCAATAAACCCCATTCCTTGAACAAGCATGAATGGGAGATAATACGGAATCATCCGACTATTGGAGCGAATATCATTGCATCCATACCGGAATTGGGCTCCATTGAGTCATTGGTCCGATATCATCACGAATGGTTTAATGGACAAGGGTATCCAGGGGGGTTGGCTGGAGATCAAATACCATTGGGAGCTCGAATTTTGGCCGTTGCCGATGCGGTAGAAGCCATGACCAGCGATCGTCCATATCGCCGCAATTCCAATCCAATCGATGTTATTTCCGAGTTGATTCGATGCCGTGGAACGCAGTTTGATCCACATATTGTTGATATTACAGTAAATTTGATCCGATCGAATCGGATTGTTTTTTATAAATTAACCGTTGCGTAAACATCTGTTGGCATATCTTTAGCATTAAAATCCCTTGACATTTCTTCTCGATCAATTTCATTTTTTTGTTTGATGGGGAAGGGGAAATGTGAAATCGGCAAACGGTGACAGAAGTTCATTGGATCTATCTATATCGGATAGGTAAGATTTCATGAATAACAGGAGGTGTTTTGTGAAAAGATTTCTGATTGGTATGATTATATTTGCGTCGATATCCTGGTCCAGCATGTATGCCCGGATAGGACCCGAACAAGGAGACTTCAATCTGATACCGGGAATCGATTATCAACCAGGTGAAGTGTTGGTTAAATTGATCCCAGCACTTCAACCTGAGAATCCCGCTATCGTTTTACAGGAATATAGACTGGGTCTGCTGGCAGAACTTCCCAAACTCGGATGGTATGTCATGGCCATCCCTGAGGAAACTGATCAGGCAGTTCCTCAGATGGTTGCTCGATTAAAAGAGGATTCCCGGGTAGAATATGTGACACCCAACTATATCCGGCATCCGAATTGGCAGCCCAATGATGCATACTATCAATCCGGCCATTTATGGCATTTCGATGTGATCGGGATGCCGGAGGCCTGGGATCTGGATACTGAACCTCCTTTATATGGTGGCGATCCCAGTGTTGTCGTGGCTGTGATTGATACAGGCGGCGGATTCTGGGATCATGTCGATACAACGAGTTATGTTGATGATAATGGAAACCCTATAACGGTTACTTTCGCAAAATTGCCGGATTTTGAAAATGCGAATATCTGGCGGAATGAAGCGGAGATCAAAGGTCAGGAAAATCCAGTACCGGATGGAATAGATGATGATGCGAATGGATACGTTGATGATTTTTTCGGGTATAACTGGCCGAACGCGAATGGTTTTCCATGTGATGACAATGAACATGGCACCCATGTATCCGGCACGATCATCGAGAGCACAAACAATGATTCGGGAGAGCCGGAAGAAGCCAAAGCTGGAGCTGGCATGGCGTTCAACTGCACGCTGATGATGTTGAAAACAGGTGCCAGGGAAGGTGGTTCTGTCATGGAAGATGTCGCTGCCGCTATCATATATGCAACGGATAATGGTGCGGACATCATCAATATGAGTCTGGGTTCCGGATATGTCGGCCAGGGACCGCCGATCAGTGCGGAATATGAGGCATGTGTGTATGCTGCAGAACACGGAGTGATGATCTATGCCTCCACAGGCAATGATGCTGACACGGGAATGTGGGGACCTGAGATGCAAGGCGTGGGGTATCCATCGGGATATCCCAGCGTTGTCGGCGTTGGAGCTTCTCAGAATGCTACTGTGACGGGCGACCCGATGTCCGAATCACCCGCTCCTTATTCTCAGTACGGATACACTCTCGAAATTTTGGCTCCCGGCGGCGATTATATGTCTGGAGACCGGGATGGCAGTGGTAAAGATGACATGATCTGGCAGCAGACGATCCGACCCCGCGATTTCCCAAACCTGACGCTTGGCAAAATGAAAGGATTTTCTGGAACCTCGATGGCATCACCACATGCAGCGGGTCTGGCGGCATTGATTTTATCCTATGGCAACCAGATGGGTTGGGAGCTATCGTTGAAGGATATTCGCAACAAAGTCAATTCAACATGCATTGATATCAATGCAGATGAATATCCTGGATATGATTATATCCATGGATTTGGCCGCATCGATGCTCCCCGTGCGATTGTAGCGGAACCGGAAGTCGAATTGGTGGTGCGCCAGGCGGAAGTTTTCGAAGCAGCCGGTCAGGGAAATGGCAATTATAGGCCGGAAGCAGGTGAAACGGTGAGCATGAATCTGAAGCTCATGCCTTTGTTTGCCGATGCTACCGGTATTGAAGCGGTGGTATCCACTTCGTCTTCATACATCACGATGATCACCGACCGAGTCACCTATCCCGATACTGTGAGCAATGAGATCGCAGAACCTCAGACTGCGGTTACATTTTCCATCGCTGGCAATTGTCCTGTTCAGGAGATTGTGACATTTGAGGCGGTGTTGTCATGCAATGAACAGCCCACAATCACTCGTACCTTCAACGCAAAAGTCACTCCGGCCCGGTTGCTGATCTGGAAAGATGACCGATACGCCGGAACTCGGCTTACACCATGGCAGCCAATCTATAACGCACTTCAGTCCGCCAATATTCCATTCGAAGTTTTCGATACAACTCCCAAGATCAATGCCGAAACAAAAGAACAATTCCGGTATCCCTGGGAGCCAGTTGAATTCCTGAAGGTTCCAACTTTTGAGGAACTGAGAAAATATGATGCCGTCATATGGTATACCGGCCAGACGGGACAAGCTCAAAAAGATCTGGCTTCCCTGTTTCTGCCGGAACTCGTTGAATATATGGATCATGGAGGAAATCTTATGATCACCTCCCATGAACTTCTCTATGTCATGGCGAGACCCGATCGAGACGCGGATGATCTCGTCTACATTGATCCCGATGCGACCCCGAATCCGGATGATCGATTTGAATACCTCCACTGGTTCATCTATAATTACTTGCATATCAAAGCGGTTGAACATGATAACTGGTACACTGAGGTGGCTGGGGGATCCGGTGATCCCATTACGATCGGATTTTCCGATACATTGGATCCGATGATTTATAATACTACGAAGGAATTTAACTGGTGGCCGGATAATATGATTCCTCAGGAGGATGCGGTAATCACTCTTCGTTCAGGCCCGCCTGTTCGGCCAGGAGCAGATTATGGTACAGATATCCAATCGTCATTTGATGCGGATAATGTAAAACTCAGTGAACGCGCCTGTGGGATCCGCTGGGCCGGAAACAGTACCTCCGGTGTTTCTTATCGGATGATCTACCTGTCCTATCCATTGGAATCCATGGAAAACATGAATGGTGTTTTACCGAACTGGATCCAGTGGTTGATGGATGGTACAGAAAAACCCGTGGATCATATTCTCGTAGATGTTGAAACATCCCAGAAAATGTATACTTACAATGTCTTGGAAGGGATCGAACCCTACCCGGATCATTTCGCTGTATTCGGTAATGTGTATAATCCTGGAGCGTCAGTGGAGGCTCAGCGATGGATGCTGCTCCAGATCGGTTCCGAATTCTGGTGCTGGCCGACCTATGTCAACGTGAAAGAAGATATCGCTTATAACAATGTGACGATCCCCAGTGGATACAGCCATGAGGAATTTTTAAGTTTTGAGTGGCCAGCCGGAGTCGGTGCATTTTATCCGGTCTATTTCTGGTTTGCCCATCTCACTCCCAGCGCTCAACTCCTGGGTGACTATGACTACTGTGATTGGGGTTTCTATTGATCCATGACACGGAATTCCGGGTTCGGTGTATCTGATCCTGAGACGGGCTGGACGCCATCTCCACTGTAAGATATGCCGATGTCCTGTGATTCAGGAAGCGACGCCTTCTCGGAAAATGAATGAATAATCCCGGGGGATTCCCCGGGCTTTTTTTTGGTGCGCCGAGCATGCTCAACAGCTCAGGGGTGGAAGTCCCCCTGACAACCTGATGGAGGTGAAGTCATAGCGAACCGCAAGGGCGTCGTCGCAAGATGGGGTCTGAAGGAAGCGTGTAGCAAAAAACGCGAGCCGATGGACAAGAACCGGATAGGAGGCAAGTAGCACTGGACGAGCTAGCCAATGATAGCGAAGTCCGTATCCATCGAGAGCGCTGGTTGTATATCCGGCGGCTGTGCGTGGAAGGCGGTTGAGCTTACCTCGGGAGATCTGCTGACTGTCGGGAAAAAACGACTGAGGGTGTGGCGACGCACCCTGACCGGTCAGCAGAAGTCAGCAGAGGGCCTAGTAGCATCAGGAGACTGGAGAGAAGGCCCGAACGGTCCTCTGGCAGGGGGTTAAATGGAGAGGTGAATAGAACGCGCAACTCATGAACGGCAAGCATCAGAAAATCCAGCCGAGGGAGCCCAGGGATAGACGGAATGACGGTGAAAGAACTCCCGGCATATCTGAAAGAGAATTGGGAGACAAACCGGGAGCAACTGCTAACCGGAAGCTACTGCCCGAGCCCGGTAAAACGGGTAGAGATACCCAAGCCGGACGGAGGTAAGCGTAAACTCGGGATACCGACAGGGCTGGACTGATTTATCCAGCAGGCGATCATGCAGGTATTGCAGCGCAGATGGGACAGAACATTCTCAGAGAACAGCTACGGATTCCGCCCGGGACGGTCGGCGCATCAGGCAGTAGAAAAGGCGCAGGAATAACAACGAGAAGGCTACCGCTGGGTGGTGGATGTGGACCTGGAGAAATTCTTTGACCGAGTCAACCACGACAGGCTGATGGCGGCGATCGCGAAACGGGTAGCGATGGCCCGACCGTCGGAACGAAAGTTTCTGGGATTCAGTTTCACAAAGCACAAGGAACCCAAAAGGCGAATAGCAGCGAAAGCGCTAATCCGCTTCAAAGACCGAATCCGGGAACTGACGAAGCGGACACGGGGAGTGAGTTTGGAACGGATGATCAAGGAGGTCTCCCGCTACCTGAACGGATGGCTGGGATACTTTGGACACTGCCAAACACCCTCGACGCTGGAGAAGCTGGAGCAATGGGTTCGACGCCGGTTGAGGGCGATGATCTGGAAGCAGTGGAAACGAGGTAAGTGCGGTTCAGGGAGCTAGTCAAACTGGGAGTGAATAAGGACCTTGCCGCACAAACGACGGGCAGTCTACACGGCCTGGAGACTGGCGTGCTCGCTCGCTCTACATATCGCCCTATCCAACTCGTATTTCTACTCGCTGGGGCTTCCAAAGATGGTCGTTCAATGACAATCTAAACCAACCGAACCGCCCGGTACGGACCCGCATGCCGGGGGGTGTGACAGGGAAAGCCCGTGAGAGCCTACCTATGTCGATAAGTCGCTACCGGATGAGAATTTGATTCCAGACAGCGCCCGTACGAAAATCAGTTGGAGTGAGTGTTACTTTTGGTATAATGCGATGTTTCTGTTCGATCCGAACACCTTCTCGTTCGAGCTGAATAGTAACGACTTGATTGAGGTGATCCTGGAGATACTTTTGCAATTGCTTCTTGTCGAGATGCTGATACTCAATCGAGATCAGTGTATCTGTCGATAAAATCCTGCCATACTCCTGCCTCGGTCCTTGACGGATATCCAGAAGTGTATACCCGGTCTCTTTCAGAGTAAGTCCTGCTTTTTCGAACACAGGCAGAATATCCTGCTTTCCATCGATCATCCTTTTTATTTTCTTGATACTGCTAGAATCCAGCAATTGTGTCAATTCATCAAAGAGAAGATTTTCAGATACCAGACTTTCCGATGATCGCTGCATCAATCGATTCAGAAGATCATTGAGTGTCTGAGGATTTGGTGCGGTACGGAGTTCAATATCGATCGCGAATATGATCAGTGTGCCATAGGAATAGAGAAAATTTCTGGCTTCTTTCTCACGATTTGCATCACTGGCATCGGTCAAGGAACCGGAATACTCACTGTGTGTCACCTGTATCCATTTTTCGGAGAGCGCTTGATAAAAATCGTCCTGGCTGATTTGACGGCTTCTTACCAAAGTGATCCAAGCCAGATACTCCGACACGCTCTCCTCAAACCATGCCGCATCATGTTCTGTATCAAAAAACAGATGAACTAATTCATGTGCGATCTTTTTATGATGCTCCTTATCCCACGAGGAGGACTCCGGGATACCGATAAAAATAGTATTCCCTCTTCGCATCGCTTGGCTGACATACCCATCGATACTCTGAACGATTACAAGCAAGTGGTGAAAATTGGGGGCTGGAAGCGTTTGAAGCAGATTTGTGAATGATGCGGTCAGTGACTGTCCAATGGATCCATCTTCAGTGCTGTTCCGTTGTTTATCGATCACCAGACGGACAGAGTGGTTGGAAATTGTGATGAGCTTCTCACGATAAGCCCCTGCAACGATGAATGAATGAGATAATTGGTAGGTATCGATGGAGTAGATGGAATTGGCGGACAGCCAGGGAGTATATACGGTGACGTCATCCGGGAAAACCAGAGTAATGTCAACTTGAGCATCCGGGTGGAGGTTTTCAGGGATACAGAACAGATCCATCGTTTGTATAAAAAGATGGGAGTGACTTGCATGAGAATTGATGTAGAAATCGGGAGTTGAATTACCGGCCTGGTAAAAAGTGTAATGATAAACACACGATAAATCGGGGGAGAGCAGGGTGATCCATGTCTCCGGATCGGTTTTGGATGTGTGGGGAGTGATGAAATCGATCCAGCCGCGATCATGATCCAAACGGGTAACAGGAATTCTGTGCCATCGAATCGAGTCGCCAGCAAATTCCGGGCTTGAAACGTGGACTTCCATCTGGAGAGGCTTGTTGGGAGTCCAGTGAACTAAATATGAAATATGTTGTATTTGTCTGTGTGATCCGCAATCTGATATGAATACGATTGTGAGGATCAAAATTGAGTGTTTTATCAGAGATATCTTCCGGTTCATGTGCAGATAAAATTTACTCGATATCCGGTTCTATGTAAAACTCAAATTCATAGTCCGAAGAGCATTCGGAGTTAATAGATCTCAATCAAGGATTCAGATAATGACTGAAAGTGAATATCACGTCGAAATCGAAGCATGGGGACGGCATGGAATGGGTGTCTGCCGGATCAATGATCGGAAATGGTATCTACCTTACGTGATTCCGGGTGAAATTGTCTCCGTTAGGTATCAGCAGAACGATCTGGGAGATGCTTCCGTGTATCTTCTTGGGATTTCCAAACCGGCCCCAACCCGTTGCAGTGATCCCTGTCAATTTGCCCACATATGTCCAGGATGTCAGATTCGTCAGTTAACCTATCCCGCTCAGTTGGAGTGGTTGCATCGTAAATGCCAGCATATCATGGAAATGGAGTGTGGAATTCTGCCGTCCCGTCTCGATCCGGTTTTCCCTCATCCTGTATTAACAGGTTATCGGAGACGTGTAACCGTCAAAATCATTCCGAACGAATATAACATTGTTATGGGGATGATGTCTCATGAAAAAGATGGCCACCCCATCGATCTTTCCCACTGTCCGAATCATCGCATGGAGTTGAACCGCATTCTCCGACAGGTTCACGATATTCTGTTTGACGATCATCTCATGACCGTTCATTTCACAGAGACAATACGGTGGATATGTGTGGAATTGTCCGAAGACAGCCCACATCGTATCACTTTTGTGGTGAATTCCATTCCGATGTTTCTGAGAGACGCTCTGTCATTTTGTTTGGTCGAACAGCTTCCAGCGTTCTCATTACACGTTCTTCAGTCAGCTCCGCCATCGGAAAAGACAACGGGATATTATCCCGTGATATTGCAGGGCGAAACCGATATCCTGTTTTCGCATGCTGGTTTGTTGTTCACAGCATCTCCCGGCGTCTGGACACCGGTTTCTAATGGATCGTCCGAGCAACTGTCCGCTGTTCTGGAGCAAGTCATGGCGGGTGAATCGTGGGACTGCATTGTAGAAATTGGTTGCGGGATAGGGCTTCAGTCGGTGAAACTGGCTTCGCGAAGCCGTTTACTGATTGGGATTGATCATGACTGGGCAGCAGTTCGGAATGCTCGGGAGAATTTCGATAGACACGGAGTGTCTAATGCGATGTTTCTGACTGGCCGTGCTCATCATGCAATCCGGAAGCTGCTGGGCCGTGGTATCAAGGCGGATTGTCTTGTTCTCCACGGGATGCGAAAACCATTTGATTCGGATGTGCTGGGTTTGCTCACTGCTTTTGATCCCCGGATAACAATCCTGATCGCTCCATCCATCGGAATATTGGCGCGGGAAGTCAGATGGATGATGTCATATGGATGGACCTGCTCACAGATTGATCTAATCGATCAGATACCGCACACCGTATCGGTTTTGGGAGTCGCGACAATGCGAAGAAATCGCCGTATCAATGGGGAGCAAAAGAAGCCTTGTAGCCTCTCAAATATCGGATAAATGCCTCCCGATCATCGACTGTTTGCATCAGTTCCGCGTTGACATCGTGGAATGGCCGGTCCTGATAGAGGATCCCGTCAATTAGCCGAACGGCATCCGGTTCACGGATAAAACGACGGGTATATGCCAGCGCTACTTCGGATGCCAGCTTGGAACGATAGTCGGATATTTCTTTCACACGGTTTTCATATGTGGATTCATGTCCGTTGATGTAGATGATTTTGATATAGCCACCGACTCCCGCACAGAGATCCGCTGCATAGTTCAATCCTTCCAGCATTTTCAGTGTTCCGATTCCTCGATCGATGCATTCGCGACGTTCCGGGATGGATCGGGCATTGGCGTAATCCGTGTATAGGTGATCGCAGATATCCAGTCCAGATCCTTCCGCCAGATAGATTTCGCTGACGGGTTCGCAGGTTGGATCGATCAAAGACAGAAGGTAAATGCGGAATCCGTCTTTGGGAGAATACCCAGCGATAATGCCTGCATTGAGGAATACACCGGTCACATTCTCGCTTCGGGAGGACCATGTCAGGTATTCGGGTATTTTATCAAGGATTTTGGTCTCCTTGAGTTCTACTTTTTTTCCGTTTTTCTGAACAGAACCGGAGATGTAATCACGAGCGGTGAACCCAAATTTGGATTGGAGCTGCAGATCGATTCGTTCATGCTTGAGTTTGGTCTGCTCTCGGAATGCCAGTTCTGCAATGTCTTCAATTGTCAGGAAATGACTCGGTACTTTTGTCTTTTCCCATGACTGGAATTTGGCTGTAATCGTTTTTGCCATATTCACAGACCATTCATCACCCAGTGTGGATGTGCCGGTGTTGCCATAGCATGCAGTAATGCCGGTAGCTGTCAGGATATCATCCGGAACGATCGGACGCATCTTGTCACAGGAGTTGATCTTCAATTCTTCCTCGTTCCAGGTTCGCTGCTCGTCGCAAACGAGCAGCCCGGATTTATCGTCAAATCGAATGGCATTGATCGCAGTCATGATCAGTCTCTCCTTCCATTCTTTTCCGTTTCTTTGATATCATCCCGTGCGCTGATGTATGGAATTTCATCGAGCTTATACCCGCGCAGTGCCAGTTCAAAAGCTCCCGGATTTTTAATACACTGATAAAGATTTTTTTCGATAATGGGTGTCGCGGTTCGATTGAAAATCAAGTCATGGATCAGGTGTTGTGCCTTAACCTGAGTGATGAACTGCCAACGCCATGCATGTGTGATTTCGCACGCTAAAACAGATACATCGTCAAAGATCTCCCGGTATTGGTCGGCTGGTGATTTTGCAGCGGCATCAATCAATACGATATGGATAGTCCCTCCGGTTTCCTGAAATGTTTCGACTGCGGTCAATCCGGCATTGAGGAGCGTGAGTATCCCCTCCGCGGGATCGATTCCGTTTCTCCGGGTCTGGAGTGGTTTCCGGTTGAGATACTGTGCCATGACCAGCCCGGATGCATACTTCCCGGCTCCAAACGCATCCCATCCTTCATGGTTGTAGCACATCACACCTTTTTCCGGATCGAGATAATAGCCGGTGATGCCACGTTCCGAATCATAGCCGAATGTAGTGGCCCGGGACTTGAACCATGCTTTGCTGAGCCGTCCACCTTCTTCGCCCTGAGCGATCTTCAGTGCTCTGTCTTTAATTGCGTCCTGCTTGATCGCAATCGATTCATCATGGGTGGTAAAAGTTCCCTGTAGCAGATCATCCGAAGTAAATCCATAGAAAAAGTTCAGACGGAGATCTATTCGGCGCCGAATAACCTGATGCATGATCTGTAAGGTGATCCGGCTGATATCTTCCACTGTTTTGAATGGCGGGCTCGATTGCCCATCGGTCCATTGAGAATCCCATAATTCCCGGATTTTGAGTCGGGTTTTTGTCACGATTTCATGATGAAGACTCGGATAGCCCGATCCACCATATGCGATTTCGATACCCGTTTTTTCAGCGATGTCATCGTCAAGCAGACGGTGAATATTATCCAGATAGGCTTTCCTTCTGAATCGGAGATTCCACATGCCTTCATCAGAAACGATAGCGCCCATCGTTTTATTGAATCTGAGTGCAGCGATCATTCCCATTTTTCATCTCCCGGTTTTCTGATCGGATGATTGATAGTGACCGGTAGCAACTATATCTAAATTATGCCGAATATGCATCAGGGAATTATCGGATACGATGATCGACTCCCCACCATCAAGATACGATGATGATCCCCGGAAATCCGGGTTGACACGTCTCGCGAGTTCGATCAGTGACCATCTGGGACTGGTGATCAATTTAGATGCGCCATTTGTGTTTGTTTCTGTTATAATGACAAAAGTTATGTGGATCAGCCAGAATGTACATTTCATTTTTTTGGTTTTGTTGTGCAACTACTCTTTCCGTTCAGTCGGAAAAAATAATACGCAACAGGCTTTCCTTAACACAATCTGGATATCTTGATACGTTTACGGGCAGAATCAGCACGCAATAAGGGGGGATTATGGGTTACGAGAAGACCTTAGTTTTATTGAAACCAGATGCGGTCCGGCGAAAACTGGTCGGCCGGATTATCGATCGTCTGGAAAGTGCAGACCTGGATATCCTGGACATCCGGATGTTCAACCCAGCAACACCAGAACTGATATCGAACCACTATCGAAGCACGGATAAGTGGCTGATTGGAGTGGGAAATAAAACGAGAAAGAGTTATCTGGAAAGCGGGAAGTCGTTGGAAGATTTACATCGGGAGTTTGGGGCAGTGGAACCGATCGATGTCGGCCGGGTCGTAAAAAACAGACTGATGAAATTTATGACCGGAGGTCCACTGGTAGCGATGATCATTGGTGGTAATCATGCGATAAAAAAAGTTCGAAGCTTGGCGGGGTATACAATTCCTGCTGAAGCAACTCCCGGTACCATTCGAGCAGATTTTTCTTCGGATTCGCCAGATTATGCTACATCCAGAGATCGGTCCGTGGAGAATATCATCCATGCATCCGGGAACGCTGAGGAAGCCGATTACGAGATGATGTTATGGTTCCAAACGGCTTGATTTAAATTTAGCCGATTCCAGTGCCGCTTCATGTTAGACATTAGTTATCCATTTGTATAAACAGGCATTTCAGGTAGTCGGCACCATCCATTCCAGGCCGGATCGGATGATCGGGTCCGGCTTGGCCGGAATAAAAAATGCGTCCGGATCGATGAGATTCCATCATGGCGCTTCCCACCAGCTCCCGAAATTCATCTTGACTGACATGGAACGAGCAGTTGCTGGTGACCAGGATGCCGTCAGGTGCTAGGCAATTGATTGCCAACGTATTTATTTTTCGGTAATTGGACATGTTTCGCCGGGCTCTTCGATTCCCTTTGACGAAAGAGGGAGGATCGAGAAATATCAGATCCCAATTTCTGAAATGCATGGGATCCGCCAGAAACTGAAACGCTTCGGTGTTTCTCAAATCAGCTATTGTAAACAATCCATGTTCCTGAAAAGTCATCCGTCCCAGATCCAGAGCTGATTCAACGATATCAATACAATCAACTCGCAAAGCCCCATGATGGGCTGCTCGGATTCCAAACGCGCAGCTATAGCTGAAAATATCCAGAACGCGTTTACCTGTGCATAACCTGGCTGCTTTTTCTCGATTCTCGCGATGGTCCAGAAAAAATCCGGTTTTGTGTCCGTGCAGGGTGTCGATCCAGTGTGTTAACCCATCGACCTTGGCTTTGAATGGGCCAGTCAGATTGCCATGTACCACTTTCCGGTAGAGTGGCAATCCTTCTTTTTTTCGGGGAAGGCTATCGTTTACCAGGGTAATCGAATCCGGATGAAAATGCTCTTTAAGGATGGATACAATGGTATCCGTGAAATGCTCCATTCCGGCCGTGGTGATCTGAACGGAAAGGTGATTCTCAAATCGGTCGACCACCAGGCCGGGTAACTCATCGGCTTCACCGTAAATCAGTCGATATGAATTATCATCCGAATAGAATCTTTGGCGATAACGATGAGCGGAAACGATCCGGTCCCACCAGAATGCGTCAGTAATGGCCTTATCCGTAAAACTCAATATCCGCAAAGGTATTTTTGATTGTGGATTGAAATAGCCTTGTGCGATGCAGTGCTCATCCGGATCGAGAATCTGAACGAGTTCTCCGGGAATGCAGGTGTCGGGATATGTCAGACATTGACCGATATCAAATGAACGTTTCCCTTTTTCGATCTGGCCGACTGCGCCGGGAGATAATTGGATTGATCGTGGAGTCATATGGTTGACCTCAGAACTTGGCGGTATAGAAAAGATTGGTTGATTCGTAAACCCTTCCCCTGTGATCCTTTCCTTTATCCCCGGTATCTGCTGGTCGGTCAACCGACGGTTCAGCAGATAGAATGTATACAATCTACAAGACAAACCTGATTCTGCACCGATCAGGACGATCCAGGAGCTAAACCGAAAAAGTCAGTGATGGAATTGGGATTCGCGATGTTACATCACTGTAGCTGCGTGCTGGAGTTTTTCTGCGAAGAGCTTGGCATACTCCGAATGCGGTAAAATCGTGCCCAACATGCGTGCGCCAAACTCCACCGCCTGTTCTATCGGCAGACAATATTTCTGAATCAGGAAGTTTTTCCGGAACGCGGATACCTCATCCTTGACAGTTTTATTTCTGATGACCACATCCGCCACAAATTGAGCCAATGCTTCGAAATCAGACTCAAGCATGTTATATCGGGTCATTTCCTGGACACCCATTCGCAATCCACTGGAACTCAGAAACGTTTCATCATCCGGGAGTGCCTGATAATTGCAAATGATATTGTTTTCTTCCAGTCTTCGAGCAATCACCTGGCCATCTCCGTATTGGCTCACCCGAAGCAGAACCTGATGGGTTTCGGTGTATCCATCGGAAGAATCGCCTTCGACCGACATGCCATTCTGGACAAGGTATTTGGCGAAGGCTTTGGCATTCTTCTTGACCTGAGACTGATACTCATCCTTGAAGGCATTCATTTCAAATGTTGCCATCAGCAGTGCCAGCAGCGTTCCCAGGTGATGATTGGATGTCGATCCCGGGAATGCCCGGCTTTTCACTTCCAGCCAGAATGGTCTGAAAACACTTTGTTTGCCAATATTGGAAACGATCACGCCGCGTTGTGGTCCAAAGAAGGTCTTGTGAGTCGATCCGGTAATCACATCCGCTCCCTCATGAAGGGGTGCTTGAAATGCTCCATACAGGCCGAGCACGTGAGCCATATCAAACATGATCAGCGGCCGCTTCTCCCAGTCTTTGACCACTTCATAGAGTTCCTTGACTGGCTCGGGATAAATGAACATGCTCTTGCCGAATACAACCAGATCCGGTCTGCATTCACTCACCACATCCAACAACCGGGGTATATCGATCCGGTATGGATTATCTTTCATGATCGGAAAATTGACACAATTCTCTTTCTGCGTCTCTGGATTGGGAGCGACATAATTGAACAGAGCACCCATGGGCTGACTGGATAAATGACCACCTTTTCCCAGATCATTGTTCATGACACAATGCAGCCGTTCGAAATTCGTTTCATCCCGTTTATTGACAAACTTGGTCGCGGCTTTGAACACAATCTCATTGGCCATCTGGCCGGAAATCGGTCGGAGTTCTGCCTGAGAGCACTCGAAGTATTCACAGATGGCAGCGCGTGCTTCGTCTTCAATATCCCGGATGAAATCAATGCCCTGATAAAAGTAGACTTCATTTCCTTTCATCGTCCGATGTTCTGCATAACGGCCGGCTGGATCGGAAATCTCACAGAGTTTTACCAGGAGACTGGGTGTTGTTTCCGAAGGGATCAGGTTGATGCATTGGTGTTGGCGCCAGGTGTTA
The DNA here is from genome assembly GCA_964512995.1 of uncultured bacterium. GTDB lineage: Bacteria > CSSED10-310 > CSSED10-310 > CSSED10-310 > CSSED10-310 > CAZELM01. The sequence goes on along the minus strand of CAZELM010000005.1, from coordinate 18,862 downwards.
TTGGCTGCTGTCCGGTCTACAAGGTGCGATATTTTATCGTATAATGCGTTCATCGTTAATCACTCCTTCATCCATTACGCAATGGTCACTTCCGGACAGGCATAGACATCCTGAACCGCGTGAACCAGTTTGATGCCTTCATCCATCGGGCGCTGAAATGCTTTCCGGCCCAGAATCAATCCCATGCCGCCGGCTCGTTTGTTGATGACCGCTGTGCGGATCGCTTGAGCCAGGTCGTCTTTTCCGGATGCTCCACCGGAATTGATCAGACCGATTCGTCCCATGTAGTTATTGACCACCTGATATCGGACCAGATCGATCGGATGATCGGATGTGAGATCGGTATACACTTTGGGATGGGTTTTTCCGAACTTCAGTGCATTGAACCCGCCATTGCATTCAGCCTGCTTCTGTTTGATGATATCCGCTCCCAGCGTCGCTCCCAAGTGGTTTCCCTGACCGGTCAGATCCGATGCCGTATGGTAATCTGTTCCGTCTTTTTTGAAATCGGAGTTGCGTAAATAACACCACAATATACACACCAGACCCAGCTCATGAGCATACTCGAATGCTTCTGCGATCTCGATGATCTGCTGAGAGGATTCTTCGGAACCGAAGTAAATCGTGGCGCCCACCGCAACAGCACCCATATGGAATGCCTGATCCACAGAAGCGAATTTGATCTGATCATATTTGCTTGGGTAGGTCATGAGTTCGTTATGATTCAGCTTGAGAATGAACGGGATTCGATGTGCATATTTTCCAGCCACGGTGCTTAAAACACCCAATGTCGATGCGACCGCATTGCACCCCGCCTCGATCGCCAGTTTCACTATGTTCTCTGGGTCAAAATAAATGGGATTCGGAGCGAAAGATGCTCCCGCGGAGTGTTCCACGCCCTGATCAACGGGCAAAATGGAAAGATAACCGGTGCCAGCCAACCGGCCATGATCAAACAACGTTTGCATGTTCCGACGCACAACCGGCGGCCGGTCTGACTGCGTCCAAATCCGGTCGACGAAATCCGGAGATGGTACATGCAACAACTCCCTGGCTACTTTCGGGTTTCGATAGTCCAGCAAAAATTCCGCATCTTCTTTCAATACCGACTGAATCTCAGAATACACGCTGCTCATTATGTCCTCCTCCTCATGATGATATTATCCAAACGATTATTGAATCGCGATGAATAAAGTGACAGAAATCTTACCTGGGCCGCACTATATACTAGAATGTTTGAAATTGTCCAGATTGAGAAGGGAAGGCGAAAGAATTCATGCGGCAGAAGCAGATATCTTATAGGAAGAAGATAATGATATTTCGATTTATCATGGATTATCGCAGCCGGAAGGACGCCTTCGCATTACATCGAAGTTAGCTGCCATTGTGCCCCATGTTCCCATGATTTCAGGATGTGGAGCAGCTCCTAAAAAAAATATGGACAATTCATTGTTCATGATTTAAATAAGCCGATGGAGTGAATGCCGTATCGGTATAAGCTTCTTTTTTTTTCATACAAGCAGAGATTGAATTTGCTGCATTGTATGATTTAAAGTCGGCCATTGTCAGAGAAAACGGGTTATCTGAAATCAAGGAGAATGCGATATGGAAAATTGTCCAGAATGTGGAACTGCAATAGAAGATGATGGGTTCGATGTGGGCGAAATCATCGAATGTCCGGACTGTGGCGTTGAATTGGAAGTGATTTCCATCGATCCATTGGAATTTTCGCTTTTTGAAGAAGAAGAGAAATAACGAACGTGATTGATCATCTGGTATTCGAAGGCGACCCGCGAGGTCTCTTCGAATACCGCAATATTTTAAGGAAAGATCCCTATCCAGATGCAGCCAAGGCATTACATGCAGCCTCAACCGTATTTATATTGACGGGTTTTTATATCCCGGAAACCGCTTGTGCCGAAACGGATGGACCATTGGGAGCAGCCGCACTGGGTTCAGCACTCGCACGGCTTGGGAAAAAAGTGTTCTACATTTCTGACGATCATGGCACAAGACTTCTGGACGCCCTTCATTGTCCCAATATCATTCCATTTCCGATCACAGATCCAGATTCCAGCCGCAGGTATGCCGACGAATTGCTGATTGCCTGTCAGCCGGATGTTGTCATATCGGTGGAGCGGCCGGGTCCCAACCGAACTGGCCGGTTTCTCACGATGCGCGATATCGATATCACCGAACAAACCGCTCATCTGGAGCCGTTCATGACGGGCTGCTGTTCCATCGGGATCGGAGACGGCGGGAATGAGCTGGGATTGGGTGCGTTGCTGGAATTCCTTCCGGAGAAACGATCCATCACGACCGTCAAATCCGATCATATGCTGCTGGGAACAACCTCCAACTGGGCTGCCTATGGGCTTGTTGTCGCTTTGGAAATCCTGAACATCCGCACGGATCTGTTGCCGGATCCGGCTTATGAATCCAAGCAGCTCCAGCGGCTGGTCGATGGGGGAGCTGTCGATGGGGTTACCAGAGAACGAACCTGCACGGTAGATGGGTTTTCGATGACTCAGAATGAGGTGGTTCTGGTTCGTTTAAGGCAATACTCCAGATCCATTCAACACGGCCGGCATATCCTGGAACGGTTTTCCTCCGAAGAACATAACCATTATCCGCTTCCAGTCATCGCCATCAGACCGGTATTTGATCCCGTAACGAGCGCATTGCATTTTTCCGGATCACTCCTGGCTGTCCGGCAGTTGGAGCGGCTTCAGGAACTATGCCGTGAGACCGAGATCCCGGTTGGTTTCGATATTCGATTGCTCTCAGATCCGGATCAGGTGATCGACGGAATGGAATGGGGGATTCCGGATCAGTATCCTCAGGATATTCTGAACTATCCGGGTGGAACTCTGGCAACCCAGTTGATGCCCGAGGATGGTCCGGTTCGTGTTCTTCATGAACATGACCCATGGATTCTCATTCAGGCTCCCGATTTATCCATGGGGTGGGCTGAAAGCCGGTATTTTCAGCGAATGATACCCACTCCTGAAGCGCAACGCAGGTTATGGCGAACGATCCAGCGCGCTCAGTCCGGTTTCATGGTCCCTTGCTCCCATGATCCCGCTGCCATCAGCGATATCGCCCGAACCTATCTCGGAATTCCCTATCGGCTTGGCGGCCGGTCCCGGAGCGGCATGGACTGTTCCGCTCTGGTGCAATCCATCATATCCAGCCTCGGAATACTCCTGCCCCGGCATTCCAAAGATCAGCGCCGGATGGGGACTGGCGTGTCCCGGCACACCCTCCAGTCCGGAGATCTGCTGTTTGCCTATGGGAAAAAACGGCGAATCCATCATGTCGCTCTGGCGTTGACAACTGGCATCATCCACTCATGTCTGGCTCGAAAACAGGTTTCTGTGGTCACGGAACCAGAGTTCGAGTCGGAGTATCAGATTGTCGCGGTTCGGCGTATCATGCAGTGGAAAGGGGGCATTGGATGAACCGATTTGCGTTGGAACAGTATCGGGAAAAAAACGTTCATATTATCGGCGCATCCGGCGCGGAAGGATTTGCTGTTCTCGACTACTTGTATGAACAGGGTTTCACGCATCTGATCGCTCACGACATGAATACCGGAGACAGCCTCCGGTCATCATTCATGCTGTCCCATGTATCGTGGAATGCATCCAACCGGGAAGCGGCATTCGATCGATTTATAAACATGCCGGTGATATATCGGCTGGGCGATGCGTATTTATCGGATATCGAGTCCGCTGATCTGGCATTTGCTGGGCAGAACTGGTTTGCCCATGCCCGGAATCAACCCCTGGCAGATGCCCGGACCAAGGGGCTTCGCGTCGCTTTTCTGATCAACATGTACTTCGGACTCTCACCGGCTCCTATTGCGGCAGTAACCGGAACGAACGGCAAAACAACCGTCTCAAGCCTGCTGTTCCACCTCCTCCAGGAAACCGGTATTCCGGCACTGATGAGCGGGAATGACCGTTATCATCCCCAGGTTCTGAACCAGATAACCACACTTCCCGAAACGGGCGTGCTGGTCCTGGAAGTTTCCAACCGCCAACTCCGTGAACTGGATGGTCATCCCCATTACGCAGTGCTGACCAATGTTCAGCCCGATCACATCGAGGAACATGGTTCCTTTGAGGCTTACGCGGCGGTGAAGGAACGTCTGTTCATGCTGCAATCATCCGGAGATTATGCCATTGTCAATCTCGATGATCCCATTGGCAATCGCATATTGTCCCGATGTCCGGGAATTCCGGTCCCCTTTTCGACGCGAAAACTTCCGGAAACCGGCGGCGGACCGTTGGGTGATGGGTATGGAATTCGATGGAACGGCCATGAAACGATGTTGTTTCGAGCCGCTGATCTGAAAATTCCTGGGGAGCATAACATTGCCAATGCATTGGCAGCGATGATTATAGCATATCTGGTCGGCTGCTCCCCGGATACCTTGAATCAGGCGCTGACACGGTTTCCGGGAGTTCGTAACCGGATTCAATTTATCACAGCCATCGATGGCGTAAACTATTACGATGATCTGGCAAGTACCAACCCAACGGCAACGGAAGCCGCCCTTCGTGCTCTGAATGCGCCGGTGATCCTGATTTGTGGCGGCCAGCAGAAAGGCAACCGGGAGTCATATCACCTGTTGCAGCCCGTGATTCAGCAAAAAGTGAAATGCCTGATCACGCTTCCGGGAAATGCGGGAGACTCCATTTCTGCGATCTCCGGTCAGATTCCTGTTGAGCGGGTCATGGATCTGGATACCGCTCTGAATGTGGTAAAAAAATACGCGTTCCCCGGAGATTCAGTCGTCCTGAGTCCAGCCGGCGCTGGATTCTATACGTCCTTTGTGGCAGGGAGCCGGGGATTTCGGCGGTTGATCCGGGAAATCCGGCGCGATCTGGAATCCACACAATCCGCGGAATGAACACACCACCGGAAATCGATGCCACTGAAATGGCACAGTCTCAACCCATGGCCGGCCCCTGGCGGTATCGTGATGCGTATTCTCGGATACCGGCTCCGCAATTCCGCATTCCCTATATTTCAGCCCAATCACCCATTCAGCGTCTGAAATCGGGACCTTTCGGTGAGTTTCTGATCAAACGCGAGGATCTGAATGTCACCGGCTCCCATAAAGAACGAGCGGCCTGTTTTCAGATCAGTATGGTGAGGGAACAGGGATTTCCGGCAGCGGTCATCAGTTCATCCGGAAATGCGGCGATTGCTGTATCGACATATGCCACTGCGTGTGGAATGAAAATTTTGGCTTTTTTATCGCCTGAAACACCGCGAGGTAAAGTTGCGGCGATCATCCAGGCCGGCGGTCAGGCGATTATTTCCGGCAAACCAGCCAATTTCGCCCGGTATGCTGCGCGGATCGCTCAGTTGCCAAATCTGCGGCCATCCACTGATTCCCATGCTGTTTCCGGATTCATGAGCCTTGGATTTGAGATATGCGATCAATTTCCGGGAGAGGCTCCGTCGGCTGTTTTTCTGTTTTGCACCAGCGGAGCCACCATGCTGGGAATCGCTCGTGCATTCGCCCGGATTCGGCTTCAGAAACTTTCGTGGCAATTCCCGGAATTGCATGCGGTCCAGTCGGGCAAAGCCACCGATCTTGCTGATCATTTTGATATGCGATCGGATCACCCGGATTCGGATGAATGCCTTCGGGGAGCAGGTTGGGGAGGCATCAAAGGATCTCCACTGATTCCAGAAGTGATCGGCCATATCTGTGACTTCGGTGGAAGCGCCTGGAAGATGAGTGATCCGGAGATCACAGCAGCGGCCCGTACATTGGAATCGCTGTCTGTTTTTACTTCCCTTGAAGGAGCCGCATGCTTGGCGGCCGTATCCCGGTGGCGGTCTGCCGGAGGGAAGGGTGTCCCACTGGTGATACTCACCGGCAGATACTACCCTGAAACCGAACCGTCCGGTTTGACGGCATGCCCGGACGTGGGTCCGGGAGCCGTTCACTTCGTTGAAACATATCTGGATGTACGCCGGTTGCTGGATCGTCTGGTGAGGGTACCATGAGATGGATTTCTGAATTGAATCACTGGCCGGGAACGATTGTGTCTGCCGCTTCAGAATCGATCAACGTGTATCCGATGGATGGATTGCTGTCCAATCTGGTTCTGGTGACTTCGTTCCGGCATCCCTGGATACCGTTGTGGCGGGAATCCGGCATCCGGGTGTTTTGTCTGGAAGAACAAGATTCGGATCCCGGAGATGTCACGCGGACGCTGTTGGAACACCCCGAGACACTCCGCTTTTTGAATACTTTGGAAAAGCCCGTCCGTCTGCTGCTTTTCAAACCGATGAATGAAATCGAACAGAAATTGCGACCGATGGGTATCCATTTCCTGAACGCTCCAGCAGCAGTCTCCCGGCGGCTCGAAAATAAAGTCCTGTTTCCCAGACTGGCCGAACAAGCGGGAATTCCGGTCATTCCCCATATCATTGTCCCACTATCCCGCCGGATGAACACCGATGATGTGTTCCGGGAACTCGGTCTGCCACTGATCTGTCAGTTTGCAAAAGGCTTTTCGGGGAATCGGACCTTTTTGATTCGGGATACTCGGGAGATGCAGGTGATCCTGGACCGGTTTGATGGCCGCTTGAGCAAATTATCGTCCTTTCTGGAGGGGCAGACGTGGACCGCCAATGGATGTATCGGACCGTCCGGGGATATCCGGTGCAGCCGCCCGTTTTACCAGATTACCAGCCTTATTGCTGGAGAGGATGGTTTTCCGCCAACGATGGGTTCTCGGGGCAATCTGTGGAGCCGGCTCGATGCGGACCGTGAAACCGTGATAGTGACGATGATGCGGAAGATGGGGAACGTCCTGTTCGGGAATGGTTTTCAGGGAATGTTCGGCATGGATTTTCAGCTTTCCAGCGGAGACCATGGGATTCGGGCTGTGGAGGTCAACCCCCGGCTGATCGCCTCCCTTCCCGTATTGACACCGCTCGAAATTGCCAGCCATGGGACACCGCTTCTCGTGCGCCATCTGTTGACATTCGGTGAGAGTCAATGGGGGAGTGATCCGGAGTATCCTCCGATTCCAGCCGGAGGTCAGGTGATCTTTCGACATCCGGTGCCGGGAGAATTTCTGACCTGGTTATCCCCGATGAAACCGGGCATTTACCGAATGGCCGATGACCAGCTTGAATACATGAAGCCGGGTTGGTCTGCATCGGCCCTGGAGCCGGAAACATGTTTGATCTGGCCGGCGCATCAGCGAGCCGAATCAAAGGATATTATACGGATCATTTTCAGATCCGTTCGGTTTGCACCGGCTCAATCCATCATGTCTGAATTCGAACACCTGATCAGGAGAACATTCAGGATTTCTTTTTAAACAATGTATCAATGGTCTCCGTCAGTTTGGTACCGCGAAGTCCCGTCGCGACAATATTGCCATCCGGACCGATCAGCACGGCGAACGGGATACTGGTGACTCCATACAACTGCCCGACTTCATTCTCCCATGCCTTGCCATCGAAAATATGGGGATAGTTCAGATTGTACTTCTGGACGAACTCCGTTATTTGTTCTTTTTCCTTATCCAGACTGACTCCAATGATGGCGATTTTATCCGAATCTTTATACCGGTTTACCAGATCGGACAGAAACGGAAACTCTGCCTGACATGGCCGGCACCAGGTAGCCCAGAAATCCAATAAAACATATTTACCTTTATAATCACTGAGTTGAATCGTTTTCCCGTCAAAAGTCTGTGCTGTGAAATTCCGGGCCGGCTCGCCGGGTCGCGCTGTTTGTTTTCGATCGCCCTGCAACGATTTTGTTTGAGAAAATTTTGCTCGATCCTCTGAGTTCTGAGCGGAGAGAATTTTCTTTTTGGGATCAGGGGTGGTTACGGTGGAAGCCGTTCCACGGTTCCCGGAGTCTGCCTTCCGCTGAGCATTTCTTTTTTGGGGAGTGATTTTAGATGTGTTGCTGACGGATTCCGGCTTGTTGGTCGGAATGCGATCGGAGCAGGCAAAGCAGAATACCGCGATTGCCATGAGCAGAAAAAATTTGCATAAGCCCTTGAATATCATAGAACAGCCTTTCTCATATCCCTTTTCATCAGTATCCGAATCGTGCTTTGTCGAGATTGAATTGAGCCAGTATTTCGGCTGCAGTCAGACCCCGACTGAACACTTTTGCAATTGCGATATCACAATAAGCCGGTTCCACGCCATCATCCCTGGCACCGAGCGCCATATTGCTGGTGGTGACATCCGCCATACCACCGGTGCCGGCGTTCCAGGCATAGACTTCGACACCATTGACATAAAATCGGCCGTATCCATCCGATGTCCGATATGAAAACGCCACATGAACCCACGCATTCAGAGAATATCGGCCACCACTGGAGTAGGTATACCCGCGAGGCGTATTGTTATGGAAACCTCCCGTGCCATTCGCGTTGGACCACATGAAATTGGCTGGGCCACCGCCGCTGTATTTGGAAATGATGCCGGTATTGGTCGAATTATGGGCATGGAGACGTCCCCACATCATCAACGTATGTTCCGACGTTGGGAAGAGAGTGGATGAATGAGGGATGTTGATCCGGTCATTGATACCATCCAGCACCCAGTAACCGCCATTGGAAGCGTTGTATCCGACTCCGTTCAGAAGGGTGCCATTGTTATTTTTACCACTGAGGTCGGCTACAGCAGTGCCGCTTCCCGGATAACAGGCGGGATTCCCTGCATCAACATAGAATGTCAACTCCTCTTCAGGCAAGGTACTGGGAGAGTTGTCCAGGCGCACCCACTTTGTGCCGTTATATCCTTCGAAAACGTTGGATTCGATATTAAACCGGATCATGCCTGCCACCGCCGCGGTCGATGGCCGCTGGGAATAATTGCCTCTCGGGACGATCAGTGCATCCGTGCCATTGATATCAAGGATTGCTTCCGGATTATCGATGCCGATACCCATGCGGCTGGTGGATTTGTCGTAGTATAATTCTGCACCCCCGGCTGTTCCATCGTCATTGTAAGCGAGCTGTTTGTTGAGACCGGCGATACTTCCTGCTGGCCCCGTTGGTCCCTGCGGTCCGATAGCGCCGGTGGCACCGATTGGACCTGTCGGTCCCTGCGGTCCGATAGCGCCGGTGGCCCCGGTTGGCCCCGTTGGTCCCTGTGGTCCGATATCACCGGTGGCACCGATTGGACCTGTCGGTCCCTGCGGTCCGATGGCGCCGGTGGCTCCGGCTGGACCTGTCGGTCCCTGTGGTCCGATCAATCCCGTTGGGTCTCCCACCCACTGGCCGGATGCATTGATGATCTCCCCGATACCGGGAATCGCGATTGTGGCAGGATGGATATCCTGACCATACACATCCTCAGCCTGAATCGCCTGCCCCACACTGGTCAGGGGTTGCCGGGGTACCAATATTTCGCCACCCACGGTTATTCCGAGCCACATCGGGATATCGAAACGCATCGAAATCGGTTGAACTTCGCCGAGAAGAGCGCTGAAAACACCTTGATCAATATAAATATTTTCATGCGTTTCGCTCCATAGCGCGGTGCCATCTGTCGGAACATTATAGATAGTGAAAACAAAATCAAATTCTCCCGTTACTGGATTTCCAGCGTTATCGAGAAGATGTCCCTGATAATTGATCTGATGGGGTATCTCTGCCAGAGCTATTCCCCATCCAGTGGTTATCACTATCAGAATCATGAATATAAGCGATTGCTTCATTGTCAGTTTCCTCCTCGTTAATTGTCTCGCCCAGCCGCCTTCGGCGACACATCATCTCCATAAACGATTCTAACACATCGATAGTTTTCCAGGATATTTTTTACGAACAGACGTGTCTGTTGAAATGGAATATGCTCCACCCATTCTTCATCGTTCAGATTTGGGAATTGATTCTGCCACTGATCCACACGTTGCTCCCCGGCATTATATCCTGCCAGGGCTTGGGGAATGGAACCGTCGTATCGGTCCAGAAGCAGCCGGAGATAAGACGCTCCGACCCGGAGATTGGTTTTCGGCTCGAAACGGGCAATCGACGGAGGGGCTTCTTCCCACTGTTGCGTAATCCGGTCGAACAGCTCCGGCATCAGTTGCATATATCCAGCAGCCAGATTATAGGACAGGGAAGCTGGATCGAACCCGCTTTCCTGGAGAATCACGGAGATCAAAAGGCTGGGATCCACCGATGCCGAATCCGCGGCTTCCAGGATGAGCGGTTTGATCGAAGCGGGAAACGGATAGAGCATTTCCGCGACCTCCCGAGCGAATGTGCCGTTCCGACGTTCCTTCCAGAACGCGCGTGTCAGCAGCGACCGTGCTCCCGAGATATCGCCCGCCTCGTATCGGCACCGGGCGGTCTCATAGGCAATGGACTGGTTCGATTTATCCAGCGTCAAAGCCTTGTCCCACTCGACGGAGGCGCGGTGATAATATCCGGCCTGAGTCAGAATCAGGGCTTTTTGTACCTGCGGAATGGTTCGCTGTTCATCCGATAACTCAGGGATCGCTCCAGGTTCCCAGAGTCGCAGTCTGTTCTGGGCAGCCATATGTTTTTCAGCCAGCAGCGCCGGATAATCCCACGGATAATTCGACAGGATGCTCTCATATTTTTTTTGAGCTTCTTCTGTTTTTCCCATCAGCTCCAGACATCGGCCGATCCAATACTGGCACTGTGGTTCCCATCCGGTTCCTTTTTCACGGGCTGCGAGTGATTCGAATTGTGTGATGGCAGCGTTGTACCGTTTCCGGTCATAATCGATCCATGCCCGTTTCCACCGTCCGATCGCTCCGTTTTCATCGGTACGTTTGGCCAGCAGGTCAAAGTCACGAGCAGCCTGATCGTATTTTTTCAACCCCCGGTAGTATTCCCCTCTGCCGATCACCGCATCCGGCCATTGACTGCTTTTAGTATGGTTAGCCACAATCTGTCCGGTCACACGCAGGTAGTCTGCATCCCGATCCATTCTCCGATATAATGTTCCCATTCGAATCAATGCGGTTGCCACTGCGCCATGTTTCGGAAAACGCTTGAGAAATGTCTCATATTCGGTCAGTGCGGCTTCGTTCCGCCGCGTGTCATGCAGAATCTTCGCTCGTTGCAGGCGGCATTCCGCTTCCATTTCCGGACTGATTTTCTCCTGTAACAGCTCGGTGAACGCAGCTCCGGCCTGATCGCGTATCCCATTCTTATCCAGTGTTTTGGCTCTTTTGAACGTCTCCTCGATGGAAATGTCCGGGAATGGTTTTTTCAATTGTGTCAGAACAGTCCGGTAGCGTTTCTCCACATCAGCCGCATGGATTCCACCGGGATAGTCGATCCAGTATTTCCGAAGGAACGGCTCGGCTTCCGTCCACCGGTCCAGTTGATAAAGCGCTTGGGATTTCCGGTAGAGCGTCTCCTCGGTTTCTTCAAGTGACTCCAGAATCCGCAGCATCTGTTCCCAGAATTCCTTTTGAGCCATCAATTCCATCATGGACCGCATCACCTGCTCCCGGAATGGATATTCCCGATCATTGAAAAGAATTTCTTTATATAAGGAGATCACTTCGGAAACAAGACCTGGTGACGCATCCAGTGTCTCCTCAGCGATGTTGGCTTTGATATCCGCCGCCAGATGAAGACTGTGGGAGCGGCAGAGGCATTCCGGATCTTCGCCTGTATCCAGATATAATTGCACGGCATCGCTCCAGTTCAGCCGATCCGACATGGCGCGAGCCAGCAGGAGACGGGCGGTGCAGCGCTGCATGGGATCCGAAGATTCGATGGTCGTTTTCAGCCATTGCATCGCGATCGGATACCGATGGTTGTCAATATCACGCAGAGCCGTCTCCATAGAGATTTCTTGAGAGTCTTCCGAGTGCGCGGTGTCGTCCTGAGAGTTTTCCAGAGCCAGAATTCGCTTCTCGATCGTCTGGGTTTTATTCAGAGCAGCGATGTATGCATGAAGTGTTTCCTGACGAGCCGTGTCTCCCAGTTGCCGGAGTTGATCGAGTTTTACCTGCTGTTCTGAAAGCTGCTGATTCCAATACGTCAGCATGCGCTGGAGCGTGCCCAGTTCTTCATACAGCGATGCCCGTGGTTCCTGATCTCCGGAAACATCAGTCGGTTGATCGATGGCGGACATGACGGGATCGGACGGGCTGGATTGCAGACCTGTGCCGCTCCCATTGTGATGGCATGAGATCAGAATGAGCGAGCAACCGATCAGAAGCATCCAGACGGCGGGGAGCCATCGAGGTCTTCGAGGTGTTCGGGTATGAAGGGTAAAGCGGATATGGTCCAATTTTGGTGGATAATGATTCATACGATCTCCTCGTCTTTTTTTCGGAAGAGTTTCAAGAGACGGATATCGAGAATTGATGGTCGAAAACGGATGACACGGCGGGTTGACTGCCATTACCTGATATCCTGGACGGCCTCGCCACTGGGTGCTTTCGAGTGGGGGATTCCGAATCTTAAAAATCTGACCGGAATATGTTACACCGAAGGGTAAAAAATGAAAAGTGGCAGATCCAAAATCGATAAGAATATCATCATCCGGCTGGATTTGATCACCGGTCTATACATAAAGGGGTCATCATTGTGGAATGAGCGCGATACTCTCAACCCCGCCGGCCATGATGATGGATTTTCCAGCAGTGTTGGCGCGATCTCTGGGCATGTCACCCTCACCCCGCCGGCCATGATGATGGATTTTCCAGCAGTGTTGGCGCGATCTCTGGGCA
>CAZELM010000005.1:1004-6035 GCA_964512995.1 uncultured bacterium | reverse complement strand
TGTCACCCTCACCCCGCCGGCCATGTGGTTTGACTATTCCGTGCGAATGGGCCGGCGACCCTCTCCCGGTGGGAGAGGGTAAAAGGGAGCCTGCATATGTGCCCTTCCCCATTCATCGGGAAGGATTGGGGATGAGGTCAATTAACATAGAATCATACTTTTTCTCCGGGAAACGGATCAAGGATGAATGTGGGACTTGACAGGCGTTTGTGCTGAGTATCACGGTATTGTTTTCCTTCCCCGATCAATTGATTTATACCAAAAAAAAGCCTCTCCCGGAGGAGAGGCTTCTGATCAGTCAGCAGTTATCAGTTTCGTCCGCGGGATGAACGGAATCCCAGCAATCCCGTGATTGCCAGCAGCAATATACCCAATCCGATCGGGCCTGTCGCTGGAATCGGGGGCGGAATATATTCATCGACGGTCAGGTTGAATGTTCCATATTCCATGGTATCCCAAGAATCCACGATGATGTTGTACCGGGTTCCGGCAGAGACTGTGATTGCCTGCAATACTTCCGCCGACCCTGCGACATACATGTCGGATCCGGCGATGCACGAATTCACGGGATCCATACAATCGGTGACAATGTAGACAGATCCATCGAAGGCTGTGGATTCCATCGTGACGGTGATCATCATGTTGGTGGCTGGCGCGAAGGAATAGACCACATCCGGACCGGGTTGTGAAAACAACGCACATCCTTCTTCGCCGGGATCGTAATCTGTTCCGGCATAGGCGGTGGTTCCCTCAACTGAATAGGGCAGAGCGGAAATCGATGCGGCAGTTTCACAGGTATCGTTCTCGGGAATCTCGACCTGCTCGACAGTCAGAGTGAAAGCTCCGGATTCGTAAGTGTCCCAAGAATCGACGATGATGTAATAGGTAATACCCGCTGTCACCGGAACGACTCCCAGTGATTCCGCATAACCGGCTATGTAATTGTCTGATCCGGCAACACATGACGTAGCCGGGTCGGCGCAATTCGTCACCATGTAGATGGATCCATCAAATGAGTCAGCATACATGGTTACCGTGATCGTCGCATCCGACGCTGGTGTATACGAATAGACCACATCCGGACCTGGTTGCTCATATGTGGCGCAGCCGCCATCCAGCGGATCATAATCGGTTCCGGCACAGATGGTGCTTCCCTGAACTGAATAAGGTAACGCATCGACCAGGGTCGCAACAGCGCAGGTATCGTTGGCAGGAATTCCGCTCTGTTCGATCGTGAACTGGAAATGGCCGTAGTCATAAAATCCATCACCATCCACAATCACGTAATAGTTTGTGTTCTGCGTCAGTTCCACACAGGCCAGGCTTCGCGATGTACCGGGATCAATGGAGAGCCATCCGTCGATAATCGTTCCGGTTTCACACGCGCCTTCGATCAACAGGAATGCGCCGTAGAAATCCTGTGGGATCATGGTGAATGTATACAGTCCGGTCTCTGTGGGAGTGAGGTGGTAGACCAGATCATGTCCCAAAAGATAATACTCGCCTTCCATGTTCAGAGAATAGGTATTGTCCGCGCAGTAGGTGTTGGTCTCAATCAAGGCCGGGAATGCGGAGATCGTCTGGGCGGTCGCACAATCATCATTCGCTGGTGGAGTGGTTTTTTCGACGTGGAGGGTGAATCGTCCCGTTTCCATATCTCCCAATGATCCATCGACAATGATGTAGTAGGTGGTCGCAGCCTGGAATTCCAGACAGGATAACAAAACAGGAGCACCTGGGTATTCGCTGTATTCTCCAGCCAGACAATTATCCAGATCCATGCAATCCGTGACAACATAAACCGATCCCGTATAGAACGAGGGATCAAACACCACAGTGACCGTTTCCGCTGCCGATCCGGTGGTATAGGCATATACGAGATCCGGACTGTCAGCGGAAGTGCTGAAACATCCGCCCATGGTCGGGGAGTAATCGTTTGTCGCACAACTAGTATCACCATAGATGTCCGCCGGGAGCGTCTCGATCGTCAGTGCCGAAGCACAGGCTTCGTTGGTGTACGTTTCCACCGGCCAGATTTCAAAGTAGTACCGGCCCAGAAGCCCGACTGTCGGCGTGTCCACGACGAAATAATAGGTTGTTCCTGCAGTCACCGGATAACAGTGAATAAACTCGTCCACACCAATTCCGCCATTATCCGATCCGGCACATCCTGTCAGATCGACGCAATCGGTCGTGACATAGACTGCGATGTCGAAATCGCCATAATAGGAAGATGCCATGAAAGAGATGTTCTGATTTTCTGTTGGCGTATAGCTGTAAACGGTATCCGGTCCCGGGAGATCGGTTCCGGTGCAGCCTGCTGCGGTCGGATCATAGTCGTCACCGCCACATGAGAGGTATCCGTCGCCATACATGTAATAGGTGAGGGGAATGGCGGGAATGGCTTCCGCTGTGTCGCAGGTATCGTTTACCGGCCGTGTGGTCAACTGCGCCCACAATGTTAAATCGCCACCACCGGAGACACCGTCCACGATCAGATAGTAGGTCGTTCCGGCAGTCAGATCCACACAGAAATTCTCTTCACCACCCACGCCGGCGAGATCGGCGTATGCCACACAGGATGTCATTTCACTGGTGCAGGTTGTGACCATGTAGATCACTCCGTCAAACCCAACGGGATC
Source organism: uncultured bacterium (assembly GCA_964512995.1). GTDB lineage: Bacteria > CSSED10-310 > CSSED10-310 > CSSED10-310 > CSSED10-310 > CAZELM01. The sequence goes on along the minus strand of CAZELM010000005.1, from coordinate 3,393 downwards.
CAGAATGACAGCCAGAACCTGGTCTTCCGTGGGAGTATAGGAATAGGCCAGGTCTCCGCCTTCCAGGGTCAGTCCGGTTCCGCAATCGCCGTCATAATCATCATCGGCACACATGGTATTGCCCGTGATTTCCTCTCCGGGAATGATTGTCTGAGCGGTTGCACAGGTTTCATTCGCAGCGATTGTCGCGGAGTCGATGGATAAGTCGAAAGCGCCCTTGTCGTCCATCTGATACCCGTCCACGAAAATGTAATAGGTCGTTCCGGCTACGGCCAGGAAGCATGCGATCGCTTCGGCATCGCCTTCCCCATACATGTCGGCCACTGCAATACAATCGGCCTCATCGACCGGCGGGCAGGCCGTGGTGATATAGAGAACACCATCGAAATCCATGGGCGTCAGTGTCACGCTCAGGGCTTCTTCTGCTGTGGGAGTATAGCGATAGACCACATCCGCGCCATCCGCGATCAATCCGCATGTCATTCCATCATAATCATCATCCGCATTGTACGTGTTGCTGGTGATGGAGTAAGGGAGCGTCGTGATATTGGTTGGATTCGAGCAGGTGTCATTGAGCGGAGCCAGTCCGATGGCGGACATGGTCAGATCGAAATCCCCGCAGTCATCGATGCCAACACCGTCAATGATCACATAATAATCGGTCTCGGCGGTCAGTGCGATACCATTGAGCGTTTCAGCGATGCCCAGTCCACCGTTGTTCATGAATCCGATGGTCGTGTTTTCGATATCCGCATAATCCGTGCAGATGTAGATCATGCCGTCCCATCCATTGGGAACGAGATTGATCCCCAGGTTCATGTTTACGGGAGGGTATACGTTGTAGATCAGGTCCGGACCATCGCCGCCTGTGTAACTGCTCGGGGGATAATAATCGTTTTCCACACCGGACGCTGCATTGGCACAGGTGTTGTGATTGATGGTCGACCCGAGCGGGAACGGGAAATAATACGCCAGTTCGCCATAGTCTGGCATGACTTCGATCGTTAGAATGTGCATCCAGTCGAGATTGGTATACGTGACCCAGTTCACACCGTCCACTGAATTGGTATCCCAGTCAACCGTACTGGGTGTGGTGCGATCTGCGCCCATTGAGTTGCAGTTTCCACCTCCCGCGCACCAATTAATCAGGGCATGAAGGGCCAGATTGTCCATATCAAAATAGACATCGTGATCGCGCATGTCCAGATTGGCCCAGTCCATGGCTGGACCGTAATAGTTGGTGAACTGGGTTCCGGCCGTGGTGGTCGGATACCACGATCCATCCTGAATGACACCGACATGCTGCCATGGTGCCGTATCGAGACGGTTTAAGAATTTGAAATCCGTGACTTTGTATGGCCATATTCCATCATCGGATGGGACAAAAATCGAACCGACCCATGTCGCTGATGTGAAGCTGGACGAGTAAATATAATAGAGTTCTGGTGAACTGGTCCAATATGAATAATACGTCGTATCTACATCACGGGACGGGTTTTTGTCCGGCCGGAGATGAATCTGGAGCCCTTCGAATTTCTGACCCCGGTCCGCCAACGCTTTCAGCAAAGACGCCTGTCTGTCCCGACTCACCGATTGAATCGGAGATGCCTGACGCGCTGGTCCATTTTCGCGTTCGGAGTTCGAATCCGTCTGTTTCGCAACATTGAGCGCTCCGGGAATCTGGCTGTAACAATCTTTGCCGATCAGATTGGATGTTTCAGCCTCTGATGCGTGAGGCTTTTCCGGGGCACCGTTCAGAACAGGTGCAGCCTGGACCGCGTCCAGTTGATCCGGAACGATTGTCTTTTCGAGAGAAAAATCGGATGCCCATCCACCACACGTGATGAGCAAGGTGATCAACCACATAACCGTTGGTCTAATCATGGAATACCTCCCTGGTTGATGATGACAGATGACAAACTCCACTATGGAGTTTCAGAATCAATCGCGAGTGAGAAATAGTTAAAAAAGCTAACAAAGATGGGTAGCGAGCAGCACCACGGGCTTGGATATGTCTTTGTCTGTGATGAGATGCACGAATCATGTCCGTCAGCATTGGGGATTGCTGATTGGGGAAAAACACCGGCTTGTTCAAAATGATGATGAATCATGACTATATAATGCAATTATCCGAAAAACCCGTCTTGATGATCGATCAACCATAAAGAAAATAATGAATAATCACCAGTGTGTCAATTATTCTGTCGTGGCTTTGGTATTTGAGGTGGGTGCGTGGCAGAAGTCTGAACCACAGATTACGCTGATTAAGCAGATTAAGCAGATGGAGGGATTGGCGTTGGCACGGGGTGAGTGCGAGGGAAGAGGTCTGAACCGCAGATTACGCTGATTAAGCAGATTAAGCAGATGGAGGGATTGGCGTTGGCACGGG
>CAZELM010000005.1:0-904 GCA_964512995.1 uncultured bacterium | reverse complement strand
ACCGCAGATTACGCTGATTAAGCAGATTAAGCAGATGGAGGGATTGGCGTTGGCATTGGGTGGGTGCGTGGCAGAAGTCTAAACCACAGATTACGCTGATAAAACGGATGGCGCAGATGGGAGTATTGCCGATGCCATTTGGGCGTTGCTGTTTAACGGATTATCTTTTATTTTGGTGTTTCTTCGTTATGGATGGGTTTCCGGCTGAGCGGTTTTGGGATTCACGCCTTTTGGGCATCGGATTGTTTGCCGATCTTCCGGGTGGTTGGCTTGGTTTTGCTGGAAATGATGCGTTTATATTCGAGCTTTGGAGTTCCAAAGTTGATAAGTAAACCGACCTGGAGGTGATAAGCTTCGAGGTAATTTATGGCTTGAGCTAGGTGCGTTTCATCCAAATGCGTTCGTGCTTTTATTTCAATCATAACTTTGTCCTCAACGAGGAAATCAACTCTGCGTGTACCAATCAACTGATCATGATAATAGAGGGCCATTTCTATCTCTCGACCATATCGTAATCCGCATTTCTCCAATTCAATTGCCAAGGCTCTCTGGTAAATAACCTCCTGAAATCCATTACCCAATGCCGAATGCACTTTCATAGCAGCGCCAATTATTTTTTGAGTGATTTCAGAAAACAGATAACTCTCATCCATAATCGGTTGTCACTTTACATCGATGGTTTTCGCAAGTGGTTTTAATCCAGTTCTGCTGCTCTTGGATTGATTAATGTGTTCAATTTTTGAAATTTGTAGATTGAATCGAGTCAATCTATTTCCAGTATATGGAAATTCAAACGTCAATGAAATGGACAAGTTCCACCCCTTTAATCGGATACACTCCCTGCAACGACCCCCCGCCATCAGCGCAATCCGCTTCATCTGCGTCATCAGCGGTTCAGACCCGT
>CAZELM010000004.1:151749-152859 GCA_964512995.1 uncultured bacterium | reverse complement strand
TTAATTCGAGAAAATAGCCTGAAAGACAGTCTTATAATGTGACTCTCAACACAGGTGTACATATGGTGGAGGGGGAGTGGCTATTTATAATCTTCTCTGTTCGGGTAATCCTTATGGAACAGCACTCGGTGTTGGATTTGCTGGGGTTGGGGTTTTATGTACATATCATAATAGGTGTATGACCGAAAGATATGAAAAAATTTGTAGCGATTATTGGGGTGCTTCTAACTGTGAGTAGTCGTGTTTTTCTTTTGATCAAAAAATTTTGTTTGTTTTTCAATAAAGGCATCCGAGCTTTTGATAAGGACTGAAAGTGACTCTCATTTTTAATAAGCCAATTTTGGGTTTTAGTAACCTTTTATGCAGTATCCTTATGTTGTTAGCAGGTTTATTGTATTTTGATGTTGGCAAAGAAGTTCAATCATTGATTTGGTTTTTTTGCTCAGTTATATGGTTGGTCAATTCAGTCATACTTTTCAGCCGACCCTATATAATAGTAACTAAAGATAGCATCTATATTTTTAACAATTTGCTTCCCAAAGAAATTAGTTTCAAAGATATCATACGATTTAGAAAAACAGATAATCGACTTCAATTTTTTTTAGAGCAAGAAAAGATTATTAGTATTTTTCTATTTAGGATAGATAAAGGGCATCAATATCGATTAATTGAAATTTTAAACGATAGAGTCGGATAATAATTCCTCTAAAATTGCGTAAAATTAAACAAACAGGGGAAATCTTCCATAGGAAATATTCAGGTCTCTCATGTGTGCGTGTCGGCTGGAGAGATTTTTACTCAAAACGAACATTACAGGCGCATGTGTCCGCCACCCTGACGTGAAGGAAAAGTGATCTATGAGCGTGTCGCATGAGATTGTTGGAGACGTCAATCGCCAAGTCGAAAAGGCAGAGAATGATTTCAGGAATGGGGAATATGTTTTAACCTTGGATGAAAACTGCCCCTTTGAGGGTGGTGAAGGTTTCCCATCTGGTATGCACCAAGCCCTGGCATATCTGACGAAAAATGTACATGCAGATTCCTTCTTCACCCTCTCCCAACGCAGTGTCCGGGAGAGGGTCGCCGGCCGAACAGCATGGGGCAATCGAT
>CAZELM010000004.1:86413-151649 GCA_964512995.1 uncultured bacterium | reverse complement strand
CGACATGGCCGTCGGGGAGAGGGAAGTTTGCCGCTGGCATCGGCAGCACTTCTGGGGCAATCGATCGACATGGCCGTCGGGGAGAGGGAAGTTTGCCGCTGGCATCGGCAGCACTTCTGGCGCAATCGATCGACATGGCCGTCGGAGTGAGGGACACAAGCCCAAGCCCTCCTTCTGCGCCGATGAAATTGCGTCACCGTATCCAACCCTGACAGGTTTTTTGGGGAACGCGTGAAACAGTGTCAACACCCTCTTTGATACCCTTTTGGTTCATTGCCAGCAATGCGCATGTTATATGATCTCCAGACTGACAATCAGCATCGGGTAACCGGATATTCACTCCCTGACTCCTTTCATGCGGACGCGGGAACCCTGTTCATTATTGTCTCATGGTGTTTTCTATGATATGGGACTCGTGGTGTTTTCACGAGCGGAGGTTGCTCGCGATTCAGGTTCTGTGACCGATCACATGGCGTTGACTCCGCACACGAATCAACAGGAATGGTCCATCGGGAGATTTTTCGCCGCGGAGTCAATGGATTGGAACATCACACTGAACTCGACAGATCAGCATCGGAGACCATCGATTGTGACTCCACAACCATTCCCGGTGTAAAAAAGACAGATACGGAATCGTTGGAGGAACAATCTCGGGAAACCCTGTCCCAACAGCATTCCTCTCCGCTGATATCTCCCAGAATACGTTTCAGAACATTGTCGATTCAAGGATTCAAATCGTTTCCGGATCGCACTGTACTGGATTTCTGCGCACCGATCTGCGCGGTCGTCGGCCCGAACGGATGTGGCAAATCCAATATTCTCGATGCACTCCGATGGGTTCTCGGCGAACAGGGACCGTCCCAATTACGGGCTCAGAATATGGCTGACGTGATTTTCAATGGGAGCGCCAACCGGAAGCCGTTGGGCATGGCGGAAATTTCGTTGTCTGTGGAGTGTCCCGATGGCGCACTCGCCATCGGATACCGTGAAATCGAAATCACGCGGCGATTGTATCGGAATGGCGAGAGCGAATACCGGATCAACCGGTCCCCGTGCCGGTTGAAGGATATCACGGATTTATTTCTGGATACGGGAGTCGGCAAAGGGACATACTCCCTGATCGAACAAGGCCGTGTCGATGCTCTGGTCACCGCCAGACCCGAGGAGCGTCGCGGGTTGCTGGAGCAGGTCGCCGGAATCCAGAAGTTCAAAGTCCGGAAAAAGGAAGCTCTGGGCAAACTGGATGCGGCGGAACGGAATCTGGAGCGATTACAGGATCTCGTATCCGATGTCCGCTCCCGCAGGCTCGTGCTCGCCCGGCAGGTCAAAAAAGCCCAGCGGTACCGCGAAATACGCTCTGAACTGGACGCCTGTCACCACCGGATCATCACCGGCCGGTATGCCCGAGTGATGCTGGAATTGAATCGCGCAATGGAACAGGAAGCTGACCGGGAAACCGAACTGCATCTCCTGAATGAACGGCTTCAGCAAAAAGATGCCCGGATGAATCGCCTGAAAGAACAGACGGATCTCCTGGAAAGCGAACTCAAAGCGGTTCGGGGTGCATCCGATCAGAATACCTATACTCTGCAATATCTCGAAAAACGGATTGCGGATCTGAAGCTCCGCGAAAACGAGGTGGCTGACGAGCGGATCGCGTGTGACAGAGAATCAGCGGAACTCACCCTGCGAGGCCAATCCATTGATACCCGCCAGCATGACGTGAAGGCCGATGTGGACGCGATGGATCTGGAGTTACCAGTTCGGCAGGAGTCGCTGGATGAACAGCAGGCACGGATACAGGAAACAGCCGAACAGATCACCGTTCTCCAGACGCGACTCAAACAGCTCAAGGATATCCACCTGAAGGCTCTGGAAGAGGAAACCCGGATACGGAATCGCCAGGCCGAACTGGATGAAGCCTTGCGCCGGATCCGTTCGCGAATGGATGCGCTGGATCGGGAGCTGCGTCAGGTTCAGGCGGAGGAGTCTCTGGTTTTTACCGAGGCGGATCAGTCTGCCCTCAAAGTGGCCGATCTGGAACGGTCGATTCGGGAGATCGAGGAGACCATCACTACCGTGACCGAATCGTATCGGGTCTATAAGCGTTCCGCCGATGAACTCGGCAGCCGAATCCGGGAAAACGAGACCCGGCTTCTCGAGGTCAACTCCCGATTGAAATCATTGGAAGAAGTGAATGCGTCCGGAGAAGGTCTGGGAGATGGCGTCAAGGCGATTCTGATCGATTTTCGTGCCACATCTCAGGTGAATGGGCACATTGCGGGCGTTCTGGCGGATTTATACGAAACAGAACCCTGCTACGAGCGACCGGTGACCGCCGCTTTGGAGTATCGGATGCACGATGTGGTGGTGCGGGAATCCCAGGCGATCCGGACCGCGATCGATTTCCTTTCTTCCAGGGAGCGGGGCCGATGTACGTTCCTCCCGGTTCACATGAAACGATTCGACACCCAGGCACCTGAACTCGCGGTCTCTCATACCGCCAGACCCGTTATGGAGCTTATCCGGACCCCTTCGGAGTTCGAACCGTTGTTCCGTCAGTTATTGCATCAGACCTATCTGGTGGCGGATCTGGCCGAAGCGCTGGCTGTGTGGCGGAACGAATCCGGACCAGTCACTCTCGTCACAATGGCCGGGGAAGTGATTCGGCCGGAAGGTGCGGTTACCGGAGGGAAAGCCTCCCTGTCCCACTACCGTTCCAGAAAACGTGAAATCAATGATCTCCGCATCGAAAGCGCACGCTATTCAGCCCGGCTGACGGAACTGCGGGGTGAATTTCAGCAGATGATGATGGAACTGGAGGATGCCGACTCCCGAAAACAGGAACTCACACGAACCCTTTCATCCTTGACGGCTGCCATGGCCGGAGCCAAACGGGATCGGGATCATCTGAGTCATCGGGTCAGACAGGTTCAGCTCCGGCGGGATGCCGTGGAATCCGAACAGAGACTGCTCACCAATGAATCCCGGGAACTCCGGGCGCTTCGCGATCAACTGGAAACGAAAACCGGTGAGACGGATACGCGGGAAGAGACGGCTTCACAGATCAGTGATCTGGAAATGCAACTGGAAGAACATCGTTCGATCCAGCAGGATGATCAGTTGCGGTTATCGGATATCCGGATTCAACTGGAATCGATTCGCGGACGAATTTCCGCCGGCCACCGCGAGATCAAGCGCTTGCAGGATGAACATCATCGGCTGAATGAATCAGTGAAGCGCCTCGCGATGCGGTCGGATCAGCTTCGTGAACTGAGTCAGGGGATTCTGTCGGAACGGAATCAGTTGGAGATGGAGTTTACTGAAAATTCGGCGAAACAACCCGGATTTCTTGAACAGATCGCTCATCTGGAAATTCAGTTGAACGGGTGCCGGAGCGAACAGAAGGATAGCCAGATTCAATGTCAGGCTCTGCTGAGTGAATACCGTTTGCAGGAGGAGGCTCTGGCGAAAACCCGGATACACTCCGCAGAATTGAGATCCACCCGTTCTGCACTTCGGGAACAGACGCATCTGGATCTGGACCGTGAAACGGAATTGTTGGAGCAACTCCCGGCAGAAAATGAAATCATCGCCTGGAGACAACAGATCGAAGCGCTGGAACAGAGTCTTGTGGAACTGGGAGATGTCAATCTCGCTGCGGAAGCGGAACATCGGGAACTGGTCGAGCGCAATGCGTTTCTGGACGATCAGATCCGGGATGTGGAGGAATCTAACCAGGCATTACGGAAAACAATACGGGAAATAAATAAAACGAGCTGTGACCGTTTTATGGATGCTTTTGAATCTGTCAACCGTCATTTCAGCAGTATTTTTACCCGTTTGTTTCAAGGTGGGGAAGCGGCGCTGACGCTGCTGGACCCGGAAGATCCCCTGGAAAGTGGTATCGATATTGTGTGCCGGCCACCCGGGAAGAAATCACGCACCATCGATCTGTTGTCCGGTGGAGAAAAAGCATTGTCCGCTTTGGCGCTTTTGTTTGCGGGATTTCAGTTCAGCCCGTCTCCGATCCTGTTTCTCGATGAAGTCGATGCCCCTCTGGACGATGTCAATGTCGTCCGGTTTACTCAGTATTTAAAAGACGTTTCTCAATATACACAGGTCATGATGATCACGCACCACTCCATCACCATGGAAGCTGCCGACATTCTGTATGGTGTCACCATGGAAGAACCGGGTATTTCCAGACTGGTGACGGCGCGGTTCGATGATTCGAATAAACAGAAAGGACAGGCAGATCATCCGCATGAATAGCACGCTGACACAATTACTCGTTCAAGTCATTGATATTGTGAATGAAATATCGGAAGAACAGGAGCGATCCGCGGAACCGGGTGCGAATTTTTATCCGGCTGGCATTACCCGTGAGGAGTTTGAACGGGCCGCAACCCATGATCCGGAACTGACCCGGTTCGACACAGTCATCGAACGAATGCCAGGAGACGGGCTTCGAGCTGTCCCGTATCATATCCGCTATCAGACCTACTATCGCCGGATGATTCCCTTGTTATCCGAAGCGGGTCGGTTGTCAACAGACATTCCTTTTCAGCGATATCTGGGAGCGGTGATTGGCTGTCTGTCCGAAGGGACGCCGAAATCCTACCAGACGATGATGCATGCATGGCTGAATACCAAAGAATCTCCGATCTGTTTTCCGTTTACCTATGATGAAACCTATTCCGATCGGTTCATGGGAATCAAGGGTGTTTTTGATGCTGCCGTGTTTTATGAAGATCCCGGTCTCACGCAGATGGTATCCAAACCCCTGGAAACATGGGATTCATTTGTTCAGACGCTGACGTTTCCGGGGACACCCCGGATGTTTGGCAACCTGTATGCGAAAGTTTACAAAACAATCGTTCTGGGTGGATCTTTGCCCTCCATGCAGCTTCGCGCCTGGAATCTGCCAAACGATTATACACTTCGGTCAGAAGTCGGTGCGCATCAGATCATCATCGAAGAAAATACACTCCGGTCGTTTCATCATGAACTCCTGTCAATGGTCCATCATTTTTTTGATGTTCCGGATGCGGCTATCACCGTAGAGATGCTTCGGACGGGTCTGTTTCAGACATTGACCGCGCATGAACTGGGTCATAACCTGGGCTGCTACGAGGCCAGATCGGCATTGGGGAAATATACGGATGTTTATGAAGAACTCAAAGCGAATCTGTATCCGATATTATGGATCGGGTTTTGTGAATCCCGGGGATGGGTCACGCCGGACGAAAAACGGGCGGCGGTCATCATTTATCTGGCATTGGATATCATGGATTGTGTGTTGGCCCGTAAGGTAAAAGCCCGTGCCGGTTATGCTCTGGCGGCCTTGATTCAGTTCAATTATCTGAAGGAGTTTGGGTCATTGCGGATTGACGGGGATCGGCTGGTTCTGGATTATACACACTTCACGGCTGTTCATTCTGCACTGTTGATGGAGGTGCTGGAGATTATGCGGAGCGGTGATTATGGCCGGGCAGAATCGTTTGCTCAGCGTTATGGATCGATGGGAGCGTTTGGACCGCTGGTGGATGGCTGGTTGAAAACGGTAACCCAGTGACCCGCGTATTCGTCTGTCAGTCCTGTTCCTGGGAGTTGGCTGGTCCGGATATCATCAGATGATGCTGGATAAATGATTCATCCGGGGAATCACACTGGAGTGTCTGGTGTTTGGATACAACAGCTCTCCCCGGAATTTTCCCCGGTGCCCGCCGGACCTGATTCCGTCGTGCGAAGATGACCGAAACCGCTTTTTCACCTCGGGCTTTGGAGTAATAAACCGCCAAAGCTCCGGCTTCCCGTTGAGTATTGTCCGGAACATCGCGCCGTTTCATGGGATTCCGGATCACAACATGCGCTCCCCGGTATTGATGGGCATGCAGCCAGAAATCATGCGGAGATGCTTCCCGGAATGTCAGCACATCATTCTCGACCGCTCCCCGTCCCACCAGTATGATCCAGCCGTCGGAAGATCTGAAGCGCAGATAGGGAAGTCGGGTCAGCATGCCAGCTCCGGACCATCCTTTTCGGGTATCCAGTTGGATGATCCCGGCGTGAACCAGAAGATCTTCGATCGCGGTCAGTTCCTCTTCTGACGTGCTTTCCCGAAGTTTTTGGTGCAAATGATCCAGTTCGGTGGATTCCGCTTCCATCATCTGTAATCGTTGTTCGATCTGGGGACGGGCACGCTCGATTTTGCCGGCTTTCCGGAATAACCGTTCCAGTTGTCTGGGAGCAGGCAGTCCGGGTTGAAGAGCAATCCGAATCGTATTCTGTGAGGGATCGAAATAATTGACCACTTCAATTTCAGCCAGTTCAGGCTGGAGTTTATGGAAGTTGGCTGCCAGCAAGTCCGCTTGCTGCCGGATGCTCTGAGGATCATCCAGATTCGCCAGATCATGCTGCGCAGACTGAATGGACCGCTGAACGCGTTTGCGTGCCGAAGTGACTAACTGAAGCAATCTGATCCGATGTTCTTCGAGCGGATCCCGGATGATGCTTCGGTGCCGCCAATCCCTGGCTGCGTCCAGGATACGTGAGAAGGACTGATGAACCGGAACCGGCTGATGAATGAGAAAGGCATGGAGTTCCGGTCTGGGAGGATTCAGAATCACGGCCGGCTGAACGTGTGATTCCGTCCATGCACGATTGGCAATGCCCAGTATCCGACTGAACTCCGGTTCATCGTCTGCTTGGAGGCATCGCGTGAGTTGTTTGGCCAGCGTGGGTGTCATGGGCTGGATGGTATCCATGAGCCGCCGCCAGTCTGGTGGGGTTTCCGCGCCGATGATGCGCATCATCCGCTCCCAGGTTAACGAACCCAGATCGAACCGTTGGGATGGATCAGTACCCGGATGATACAGACGGAACGGTTTTCCGGGGATCCGTGCAGGGTTCAAGCCTTTTCCTTCCGGAATTTTGGTCAGGCATTCCAGGATTATCTGATCGGAGTCATCCACGCAGCAGACATTGCCGGTCGCGCCACGCAATTCAAACCAGATTTCCCGTTTTCCACTCCACTCCGCCAATTCCAGATGAATGACCAGAAACCGGTCTGGAACCGGAGTCTCGACGCCAGTGATGCGGGCGCCGGATAGTTTGTTTTTGAATGATCGGGCGAGGAGGGTCTGGGAGTCGGATTCCATTCTGACGGGTTCCAGAAATACACCGGCTGTCGAACTGCTGCCAGCATCAAAAATGAGTGTTTGTTCCTCGACACCTGGAGCAGGTGGACGCAATGAAAATGCGAGGCATCGATCCTTGATCTGGCCGATATTGCTGATTCTCCAGTGTAAAATCATCTGATTGAGTTCTCTGGCAAGTGCGTGCAATACAAAAAAATCCATAATACCGTTACCCTTCGCGGGGAGGTTGTCCCCGTTGAAATGCGTCTTCGTCCATTTTGCGAAGAATGATCTCCATCAGCGAACGGGGATAATCATCGGTGAATGTCATGGACATGGCTTTCAGACAGTGGTCTCTGGCATCCTCCAGGCGGCCTTGATGGAATAAGACTCTGGCAATGATCACATGGAGTTTCCATTCGGTTGGATTTGTTTCCAGAAGATTTTTGAAGTGAGTCAGGGCTGCGTGATATTTCCGGTGTTTTATGAGCCCTTCAGCCAGCTTGTATTCATCATCCATTGCGATGACGGGCATCTGCGAAACTATCTTCATAAGTTCCTCTTCCGGAATGAGGGGCAGGTTCGCGATATAAAAAGCCGTGTCCAGCCGATACACTTCATAAAGCGTCGCAATGGATGTCGGAATGTCATCGTTTTTAACAGACTGGGAGGCATGGCTGATTTTGGTGGTCAGCAGACGATGCGCCTCCCGCTGATAGTCCGCATTATCACGCATGTCCATTAAAATGGGTTTCAGCCATGGACCTGCCTGTTTATTGGTGAAAGGATTCCGGATGGTCATTGGCCGAATGTCACCGCTCAGCAAAAATTCAGACATCGCTTCGGCCGCATGTTTCATTTTCCGGTCCAGATAGTGGGAGGCAGATAATATGAGATTGTTCCTGGAATGATTCTCGGATCCAGTCGTGCCTCTTTTCTGTGAAATTTTGAATGCTGTATTGCTCCCATAAACCAGTTCCCGAAGGATATATTCGGATATCCGGTCATTGTTCACCATATCCGTTGCATGGAATCCAAATAACCGTTCCAGAGAAATCAAATGGTCGATGCTGATTGTCAAGGCCAGGCGGCTGGTTTTGTCGATCAGGTCGTTCGGTAAAGAATGGGAGTCAGAACCGGGGAAAGGGATGGGTAGTGCGCCAAACGAATGATATTGTGACTTGAATGCATACCATGGGTCGCCCGGTGATCGGGTCAATGCATTCCGTATCGCCCATAACTGGAGTCTTGGTGAGTGAAACCGTTCACACAGATCGGACAATGACAGCCAATATTTCCATTGGCTGGACCGGATGGGGATAACATCGATGCAATCGATGGCTACTTTGCCAACGGCTTTTTTTTCAAGCTGTACTGTGAGCGGTGCCGGAGAGGCATCTGGAATGATAACCGGTACCGAGTAGTCCAGCCATACCGTGGAAGTGATCGCCACATACGATGTCTGACCGGAGGATGTTATCGCCAGGGCTTCGGGAATGACGCCGTCCACAAGTCGTGCCCGGATCATGCAGGTGTAACGCCCTTCGTCTGTTCGCAGAGCGGGCTGAAGAGTGTCTCCCACTCCCAATGTCCATCCGTATTGATACTCCCGATGGAAAAAGGGATCCCGCTGGGCTGGAAAGTAATGGCCTCCGATTGGATTGGCCGAAAAACGATCCTCCATCTGAACGGATCGGATCGGCAAGGTCACCATCAGCACTCCCATGCTCAAACAAGTTGCAAGAACCAGAGTGATGGAGACGGCGGGGATGGAATATGCCCAAGTGATCGGATGTCTCTGAAGTTTCCATGATAGCATACCCCGGATGAGCAGAATCAGAAGGATGAACCAGGGAATGGTGTGGATCGACGGGCGGATCAGGCTGGGCATGAAGTGGGTGAACGGGATGTGAATTACCCGATCAATTGCTTCAAATAAATGAGAGGTTCCATCCGCCAGATTGAGCGGCCATTCCGGTATCAGTGAGAGTGTGAATGAGACGCCGATCGAATACCAGAGAAAAATATGTCCCATGATTCTGGGAATAGCGCCGAATCGTCTCCAGCGGTGGATGGTTTCACACATAAAAATTGCAATGGGCGGCAAAGCAGGCAATAAATACCGGAGAGCGGGGGTGGGCAAGGAATGCCACGCAAAATGCCCGAGCAAAGATATTGCAGTGACAGGAAGACACAACAAGGAGATCCAATGAACTGCGTCCCGGCGGTGCGACCAGCAGCGTATGCCAGGGATAGTCAACAGAAAAACGGGTGAATACCATAACAGACCCGCTTCCTGATCCAATAAAAAGCCAGGCAATACAAAAATACTCCGCCATGATGGGAGATACTGCTGAATTTGATAGAGACCACCGAATCGCCGGGAAAAAAGGTCGCCATGGAGTAAATACAGATCGATCGAAATATACACGATCATCACGGCAGCGAAACCGATCCAATAAATAAATGTGTGCCGTATTTTTCGAATTCCACGAAAAACGACTCCGCCGAAAAACAACAGAACGAATGGGAAATATCTGAACTTTAACATCAGCAGAATGCCGCTGAGCAGAAGCAGATTGAAGGGTGATGATTTGCTTTTCCGGGAAATTGACATCGTCTGGAATAACCGCAGGCAACACATAATGATGCATGCCGCCAGAATGTCCGGGTAAATCAGAGAGGAGTAATTGATGATCGGAAAAACAACACAGAGAGCAGATGCAACGATCAGAGCCGTTCGGGGAGAGGATACTTCGCGAAGGTAAACGTTATATGACTGATAGATAAGAAATGCGGCTGCCAGAACCATCATCGCAACGGTTCCCGGATATCCTGCAATCAAGTATCCGGGTGTCAGTACCAGAGAAAAAACAGCACCTAATCCTTGCGATTCAATCCGATCGGAGCGTACCAGATCAGATGGTTTGGGATGGAGTTTTCCCTTATAAAACGCAGAATATTCCGCCTGTGTATATTCATCGTGAAGGTTCAGGTCATAATCGTGAATCAGGCTGTGTGTCATGAGCAGATAATGGGGTTCATCACCGCTCAGAGGATGAACCGGTACCAGCCATGCCGCATAACAGGAAAAAAACCAAAGAGCACAGATAAAGAGTGATAATCCAGTATTGAAACGTTTTGATTCAGCGTGATTCAAAAGAAACCGGATCAGGATGTTGCTTTTCAGTGCAAGCAGCCCCAGATAAAAAATACCCATATAAAGCAGATGGGTATTGCTCCGGATTGGAGGTACGGAAATGAAATAGGCAAGGGGAAGTGTCAGATAGGTCAGGTTATCCAGCAGGGTCGAAGATTGCATCCCCTTGATATGGCCGGAAGATCGCCAGAATCGGAGAAGGATAGATGGAATGACCAGGATCAGCGGATACCTCCAAGTCAGAAATCCTGTCCAGAGATCACTCGATTCGAGCGATCGGCTAACGTAATGCAATGATAGTCCGATGGATATCCCCGTCGCGATCAGTGCCAGGATTGGCATTTCACGCATCAGCCTTGTGCCGCTAAAGAAGATCATTCTGCACCGAAGCCAATCGCAAAAATATTCAATACGCCCGAAAATCCATCACATGCGATTTCGATTTTGGAGACAGGCATTTTGTCGGGCATGATGAATGCCGCCTGATATGTGACGGATGGATACTCAATGCCTCTGATCAACGGGGGCCATAGCACGATTTTATTTTTTCTGCTCGCTACCTCTGCTTGCGGATGAGGAATTTTTATTTTTTTCAGTGGTATTTCATACATCTCTTCTGCGGTCTGTCGGCCGATAATCAAAGGATAGTCAAATTCCGTGCCGTTGCTGGTGACGACTTTTATTTTTCCGACCTGTGTCTCGAAGGGTATTTCGGAAAAAACATAGGAGAGATTGCTCAAAAATACGATTCGCTGGGCGATCGGGTGGGGTTTCAATGGAATGGAGATCGAATCGCCATTACCAAGATGTACCGACTGGGGCAATACGATTAATGAATGGGTTTGCGATTGGTAACGATCTCGTAACAGTGTGATGGATTCTGCGGAAGCAGGGATTGGGTGAGGTGTGATTGTTATCGTTCCGAGATACGCCCATTCGCCGATCCGGAATACATGTTCACCGGATGGCAGGATGGTCTGGTCATTGTTCCGGCCCGAGATCATGACGTGAAATTTGCCCGTTCCAAGTTCAGCCGGAAGAGGAACCTGCAAGTCGATCTCATCTGTTTTGGTTTTGGGAACATTCATATCGTAAACCCGCTGGTCGTTTTGAAACCGGATCGAAAAAGCGACTCCGTCATGGGTGTCTGTCGGAATGACAATTTTAAGTGGCAGGGGTGTGGACTGTCTGATGATTCTTTGGGGAATCATTGCCGTGTTGACCGATGCGGTATTGAAATGAGCCGGCAGGAACGTTCCCGATTCCATTGGCAATGTGGAGGTGGTCATACCCGACTCGATGAGGCGTATTTTGTCAACGATCGCGGATACCTGGGAGTTGTCATCCGGTTTCTGGACAGTCAGTTGAAGCGTTTCAGCCGACGCCATTCCAGTGGATGGCCAATCAAAAAAATACGACTCGAAAGTGTTGGATCTGAGCCTCTGATAACCCAATTTCTGTTGCCCGATGGAAGCGGTCAGAATGGGAACGTGGGTATCAAACTGTCCAGCTTTGGCGATCACCTCCAACTGTTTCTTGCCATTGGTCTCCCGTTGTCGTACTGGCAATTTACGTTCAATGATTGATTGCGGGTAAACGACAACTCCAACCGTATAGGGCTGATCTGTTTTCACTTGCTGGTCCCAACGGAATGGTTCCTCCCAGAATAATTCACAGCGATGTTTGATGAAGGTTCGATCCTCAGTCTCCATCCATGGAGTCGATAAGTATGATGATACCATTGGAATTGATATGAAAAAAATCAATAAAACAACCATGGAGACAGATGGATATGCGATCCAGTGACTTCGACGGGAAAAAATCCGGTGGATGGAAACGTGGAGTATCATCAGCGTCAACAGAGCGCCGCTAAGGATGAAACCTGTTTGATATATCATTGGATCAATGCGGTCAAATGCGGGTATCACTCCCAGAAGATCCATGGATAGCACATCCGAGAGTGCTTCCAGAGATTTATCTGTACCGCCTGGAAGGTTTATCTGCCAGGCCGGGTTTATCAGCAGGAGGTGTGTTATGGTGATCCCGGCTATCATCCCGGATTGAAAAAAAATACGGTGAAACGTATGTCGATATAACGCAAGCGCCATTCCAAAGGGAATGGTCAGTAATGGAAGCCAGGCGGTTTGAAAGCGTCCTCGCGGGCAATACCCTCCAATCAATTCCGCATAGCCTGCAATCACAAGATAATAGGGAAGGATCGATATCATCCAGAGCAGTCCGATCTGGCGATACTGCTTTTTCATCAGGAGCGGGATGCCAATAAATGCAGTCATCAATCCTGGATTCAATGGCAATACGCCATACTGGATATCCCATACCTGACTGAATACGCCACGGATTATCCGAGCCGGCGTCGTTCCGAGCAGATCAGAAAGATGATATCTGACAAACGGTGATCCATAGATCAGTATATTGATTCCTGCGATGGTTATCCCGATGCTGATGAATATCATCGAGATCCGGAACAGGCGTTTTCCGGATGGTCTGATCATTATTAATGAAAACATAATCACTGGAGCACACAAAAAGAGGTAGCGCATTTTCAGATAACCGGCTGCTGCCAGAGTTAATCCAGCAAGCAGAAGGCATTTTGAGTGACCCTTCAGAATCCAGTAGGCCGACCAGAAACTCAGCATCCCCAGCAGTGCTCCAGGAATTTCCGCATAAACAACCTGCGAATAGAGCAGGATTGGTGCGGTAAATAAAAAAAAACCATAACTGAGATATGCGGAGCGTAATGACCCGGTGAATCGATGTGTCATTGCAACAATCAGCAAACCCAGGCAGGTTGCCAGGAGATTCATGGTTATGACCGCACCCGTCCGTCCGGCAAGATAAAGGCCAGGTCCCAGAATCAATGGCAAAAAGGCCGTATGCCGGGAGATCAATCGTCCATGCTTATAATCATCCCATTTCTGTGGAACCAGCCGGCGGTTAGAAAAGTGAAGCGAATGACCATATAATATGTTGTTCTCAAGGTTGATATCATGATCGTGAATCAGGCTGTAGGAAATCAGCAAATAATAAGGTTCATCACCATTCAAAGGTTGATTTTCCATCAACCATCCGCCGATTGGAAGCAGGATCACAAACGTGGAGATGGCCATTACCCAATATCGTGGTTTTTGAGATCCGGGACGTCGCAGACCCGGAATGACCGTGTGAAACAGAATGTAACTTTTCAGGAATACGGTGAGTATGTAGAAGACCGGCCAGCAGGTATTGAGAATGAGGACCTGATGCGTCAGGATAGCAAGAATCGGCAGAAAGGGGAGCATGATATAGGAATATAAATCCAGACGATTGAGCGGTTGACGAGTGACATGACTGACAATAAGATGTGCAAATGTAAATCCACCATATGCGAGCGGCAACCAGATGCTGAGGAGTGTCTGAAAAATCATGGACAGATGAAAAGGCGTCGTCAATGGCTGAATTGAAAGATGGTAGAAGACCAACAAAAGACCTGCCAACAGGCTGATTGCCAGATTGTGGTAACGGATCACCTGTCGCGAAGATGATACACTGTATTTCATGCTGTCCAGCATATTCAACGCATCAATGTTTCAGTTCTTCTGGCAACGGCGGCCATGAGCGCGTAAGAACCGACATCATCTCCTCATGGATATTTCCATTCGTGGCCAGGATATCGGAATGGTGGATATTGAATGGGGAGCCATCGAATCGACTCACCCGGCCGCCGGATTCATCAATCATCAGGACGCCCGCAGCCGTATCCCATGGTTTCAGCCATCGCTCCCAGAAGCCATCCAGGCGGCCAATGGCAGTATAGGCCAGATCCAAAGCAGCAGCTCCAAATCGTCGGATACCTTGAGTGCGAAGCCGGAACGCACAAAACTCAACGAGATTGTTGTTGGCAATTTCTCGTACTTTGTATGGAAATCCTGTGGCGATCAGGCTATGGTCCAATGTGCGGGTAGGCGATACCATGCATATGTGTTGATTGTTCAGCCGGGTGCCTGATCCTCTGCGTGCAGAAAATAATTCTTTTTTTACGGGATCATAAATCACGCCAAGACACGGGACGCCATCTGCGGTTAACGCGATCGATATTGCAAAATGCGGAAATCCATGTGTGAAATTGGTAGTACCATCCAGGGGGTCAACCACCCATTGAAACCGGAGAGCATTGCCAGATTCCGGGGATGGAGAAGCGAGAGCCTCCACATAGGATTCTTCCGCCATAATCGGTATTTCTGGTGTCAGATTCGAGAGATGGTGATGGATAAATTGTTCAGATGCCAGATCTGCTTCGGTAACCATATCGAACGCACTTTTATAATGGATCTTCAATGGCTGCCGAAAATAGGAGAGGATGATTGCTCCCGCTTTGCGTGCAATCCGTTCTGTTTCTTTCTGCAATGCACGAATATCTGAATGTGAAAATGTCGGATTCATATCAACTCCCTGTCCATCCCGAATTGACTCAATGTGAAAGCAATAGAAAAGGCATGAACAATATAGGCTTCCTTGGAAATTCTGCTTTGATCGGCCTAGACATCACGAGCCCTGTAATGGCCTGCTGAATCATGGTAATATCTTCGTCATTGCTCCGATATCGCCTGTATTTTCGACGAACTGTCTGATACCAATCATGAGGAACGGTTTGCTCCATTCCAGTCAAAACTTTGTAATCAGGCGTTGAATCTTGGGGAGCAGTCGGTTGAATTCCCTTCAACACCTCCCGGATGCCACTCCGTCATCATTCATTGCGATTCTGTTGGGAGAACGACAACAATACCTCATCATAAATATCTTGAACTTTGAGTGCATGTAGCTGAATCGTGAAATGCTCATTGATATGCCGTTGTGCATTTCGGGCGATCGTTTTTCTTCGGTCTTCATTGGTCAGAAGTTGAATAATCTGATCAGCAAACAAATCGGGGTACTGAGGCGGAACAAGAATTCCAAAATCCGGATCCGAGATGATCTCCGGAATCCCTCCAACATGTGAAGCAACGACCGGAGTGCCGGCAGCCATCGCTTCCAGTAAAACCCGGCCGAATGCTTCAACACGGGAGGGTGTCACCAAAATATCCAATCCAGCCATGACACTTGCAATATCACGCCGGAATCCGGTGAAAATAATCTGATTCTGCAGGTTCAACTCCTCTGCCAGTTGATGCATCCGAATGCCAAAATTTTTTGGGCGATCCGGTCCGACAACCGCGAATCGTGTGTTGGGGATTTGTTTCACGATGATTGATGCGGCATGCAGAAATTCTTCAACTCCCTTATGCTCACTCACCGGCCCAACGATTCCCACTAAAAATTCATTCCCATTGATTCCGATTTCACGCCGGAAGTCTGCACCGTTTCCCTGTTGGAATCGCGGATAGTCAACGCCATTAGGTATCACAATCAGCTTGGATTTCACCTCCGGGATATCTTTGAAAAGGATGTGCTGAGCCTTCGAAACAGAAATAATGCGATCGGCTTTATGAACATAATAGTTTTTCAATTTATGCGCGGGTAATTGTGCGGGTGGCCGGGAACATCGAAAGTGACAGATAGTCGGAATGTTCAACCGCCTGGCCGAGAGATATGCATAGGGGAATGCCCAGAATTCATTGCTATGCCACAAACTGATGTTTTCTTCACGGGCTGCTTCCGTGATGTTATAGATTGCCCCGGGAATCAATGGCCAGTATTTTACTTTCCGCCAATTTCCAAACCGGATGATGCGATTGTCAACGCCGATTTCATTCAGCTTGTCAACCAGGGGTCCAGGTTTGGGACAGACAACGACGGGATGGAATCTGGTTTTATCGAGATTTTTCAGAAGTTCAACAAGGCTGATACGCGCTCCAAGAAGCTCGACAGATGGTGTAATATAAAAGACGGTATGAATCATGATTTTTTTCGGTCGTTTTGAGGAGAACGGATCATGCCATTTACACAGCGAGTGGGTAGAAGTGTTTAATGAAAAAGAGGAGCGATGACCAGTGCTACAATGCTCATCAATTTGATTAAAATATTCATTGCAGGGCCAGATGTGTCTTTGAATGGATCTCCAACGGTATCGCCGACAACAGAAGCATGGTGAGCATCAGATCCTTTCCCGCCGAGGTTCCCTTGTTCAATCCATTTCTTTGCATTGTCCCATGCTCCTCCGCTGTTGGCCATCATGAGAGCCAGCAATACTCCAGTAACTGTCGCTCCAGCTAACGCGCCACCCAGTGCCTCAGGTCCGAAGATCAACCCGATCAAAATGGGGGCCAGAACAGCGGTGATTCCAGGAATGACCATTTCCTTGAGGGCCGCCTGTGTTGAGATATCAATGCACCGGTCCGAATCCGGCTTGGCAGTCCCTTCCATCAACCCCGGGATTTCTTTGAACTGTCGACGAATTTCACTGATCATCTGAAAAGATGCTTTCCCAACCGATGTCATGGTCTTGGATGCAAGAAAGAAGGGCAGAATTCCGCCTAAAAATAAACCAATCACGACAATCGGATCACTGATATTGATGGAGAAATCGGCGATATTTTGAGCGATATGCTGGGAATAGGCGGCAAACAGGGCCAATGCGGTCAATGCGGCAGAGCCAATCGCGAACCCTTTTCCAATGGCTGCTGTCGTGTTTCCCAATGCATCCAGACCATCTGTAATCTTACGGACCTCCGGACCCAAACCTGCCATTTCAGCAATGCCACCGGCATTGTCGGCAACCGGTCCATACGCATCAACACTCATCGTGATCCCTGTCGTCGCCAGCATTCCCACTGCGGCAATTGCAATCCCATACAGGCCACCCAGTTTGTAAGCCAGAAGGATGGAAAGGCAAATGGTGATCACAGGCAAAGCCACTGATTCCATGCCGACCGCGATGCCTGTAATGATGTTCGTAGCGCTTCCGGTTTCAGAATTCTTGGCGATGGATCGAATCGGTTTCCCCGCCGTATAATATTCGGTAATTAATCCAATGAGGATGCCACAGAGACACCCAAAGACCATTGCCAGCCAGATCCGAAATCCCGTCCAGAAATCAAAAATCAGCCATGCCGCGATCAGAGAGGAGATGATCATGATTCCCGCTGCTGTATATGTGGAAAGGCGAAGCACCGAGGCGGGATCTTTTTTCTGGAAGAATTTGATGGAGGCAAATCCGAGAATCGATGCGATAAGCCCCAGCATGGCAACAATCAATGGATAGAGCATATATTGAAAGGTCATTGCGGCATATGTTGCACCGATCGTGATTGCGGCAACCAGTGAACCCACATACGATTCGAAGATGTCCGCTCCCATACCAGCGACATCACCGACATTATCTCCGACATTGTCCGCTATTACGCCAGGATTTCGTGGATCATCTTCTGGAATGTTCGCTTCAATTTTGCCAACGAGATCAGCTCCGACATCCGCTGTTTTCGTGAAGATACCGCCACCAACTCTGGCAAAGAGAGCAATAGAACTCGCGCCCATCGCAAACCCGCTGATATACTCGACCAGTTTGGGATCTCCCAGATAATAAAATGTGATACCGACACCTAATAATCCAAGCGCTGCAACGGATAGTCCCATGACTTCTCCGCCTAAGAAGGCGACAAATAACGCTTTGGCCTGGCCATGAGCTCTTGCGGCTTCTGCGGTCCGGACGTTGGCGCGGGTTGCTGCTTCCATTCCAATGAATCCGGCCAGCATTGAGCATAAAGCGCCACCTAAAAATGCGACAGCGGTCCGCCAGTCGATGAATATCGCCAAACTGGCGGCAACGATGATGATAAATCGAAGGAGATAGGAATATTCGCGTTTTAAAAATACCATCGCACCGGTATGGATGCTGTCAGATAGTTCCTTCATCAAATCATTACCCACCGGCATTCGGCGGATATATAGATAGAATATTAAAGCCAGGATCAATCCGGCCAAACCAATCATGGGAATATAATTGGTGATGCCGAATCCGCATCGGACATACATCTCAGCTTCCCCGTGGTTGCCAGCTTGATCCTTGACCGATAATGTCACTCGATGGTTACCGGAATCCTGGTATTGATGTATTGGAGCAGATAAGTCGGAAGTCGCATTATCACCAAATTCCCAATGATAAAATAACTCACCGGTCGTTTCATCAGAAATGACAGCAGAAAATGTGTAACTGCCATCCTGGAACGTCTTGGTGATTCCGACATCAAGCAGTCGAGGTCCTGATGCCTCTCGATCACCGCATCCAATACCAAATGATATGAATAATAAAAGCAAAATCCAAAGAGATTTGTTTTTCACAATAGTCCTCTCCTTCACACTACAACAGGTTCATTTTGGAGATAAACCTTAAACGAATTACGGCAAAAACAAGGAAACCTGATCTGCCGGCGGCAGTGATAATGCTAACATTCAAATAATTAAGGGTCAAGACCGAGGCGATCGGAATTATCGATAAATAATAAGAATAGAAAAACTGGTTTCATTCCACTGAAGAAATCATTTTTTTACAGACATCAACAATAGCATTGGCAAACAGAGCGAGACAAGATAGCCAATCATGACCATGGCCTGAATCCATGGCCTGTTCCACGGCCATGGCAGATCCCTGCCGGAATTGATCCAGCCATCCCGAATCAGATCAAAAGGCCATTCTTGATCTCCGATTATTGAAAAAGCGTCGATGATTACCGAACGATTTGTCGTAAATCGCGGATGTTTTCGGTCGAGTATGATGCGGTCTCCATTTTCCGTTTGCATCAGCACGTTCCAGTTGATGTCCTTCCGAAAAAGAATTCCACAATGAGATTGGAGATTACAATGAATACCAGACATGTCTGCAATCCAGTACGATCCCTCCCGCTCGGGAGTGTCGGGCTCTCCTGATGTGGTTATCCAGATCTTATCTATACCCACAGAAATTTGTCGCGGATCGTCGCTTTCCCCCCGCTCCAAAGGTGAGTCTGTTAACGGGGAGATAAATTGAATGGTGTTGCACTCCGGTTTGATCGACGAGTTTGGAACATGAAATTGAATAGCGTTCCATCCAGGTGTTAAGATATTTTCATATATAGGTTGATCGTTAAAATGGATCCGGAGCGTTCGTGGGGAAACGTCTTTGGGTTGATATGGAATGGCACGAACATAGATCTCGATGTCTGATTCTGGGAGAAATGGCAGCAGTAGTGATGCCGTCGATCTCATCCAGACGTGAGCGTTAGGTTCATCCGCATACCAGCCGTCTCCCATAAAAATACGTGCGTGGGGCGTTCCGATATCCAGAATCGCTCCGTGAATACCACTGCAATGCCATGATAATGCTTTAAAAATTCTGATGATCTCCGCCCGATCCACTCTTTTTAAATGCTGATCATAATACCAGCCGGTCATATTGGACAGGAAATCAAGATTGAGCATCCACAAAAGAATGCCAATACACATGGTTTTTTTCAGACGGTTATTCAGAAAACTTCGCGAAAATGCGAATGAACTCAAAATGGCAATGGCAGGAAGAGCCGGAAACAGATATCGCCCCTGGATCGCGGGTTCAGCAGCGGCTGCACGGATTCCAGCCATAGCCAGAGCAATCCCCGGATATAACAGTAAATTGATTATCACCAGAGGTCGCTGTGTCCATCTGTCGTGTACGCTCCTCCAGATGCCATACCCAATCCAGGCGGTGAATGCCAGAAACATTACGGTGATTGCACTCGGAACTGGTACAGTCAGCCATCCGAATCCATGCCAAAAAGTACGGAATAAGTCCGAAGCTATCTGCTGCCATCTCCGCACTGGCAGTACCAATGTTCCTCTAAATCCGGTTATGCCCCCGGTGACTTCATGAACCAGCAGGCTCATCTGAGAACTGGTTATTGTTATCAGGAGCAGAGCGATTCCCAGTCCCATGATCAGCAGGATGGACCGCCGATTCCATCGAACAGTGTCCATTCGGGAGTGACGATGGATCTGCAGCAATACCGGAATGCTGACCAGCAGCGATATCAGAAGTAATGTCCATCGCGTCAGTGCGGACAGCACCAGCCAGAGGAATAGTCCCCATATATTTTTTACAGAAATGCCATCTTCATGCGCGGATATGATGAAGAAAATGCCGATTGAGCTGATGAACACAACCCAGGATTCCAGTGTCATCGACCAGGCGAGATGCCAGAATGTCGGATGGAAGATGAGAAACATCCCTGGCCAGCAGGTTTGCCATCTCGATTCAGGGAACAACCGGGCTGCACTTAAAATAACGATGACAACAGATCCTAATGCCAATAATCCATTGAAAAAGCGGAGTCTGAACAACATGGAAACCAAATCTTGACTGCCTGCATGAGTGAAAAGCCCTGCCAACGTGTAATAAAATGGGGATCGTCCGAGTTTGGAAGGAGCACTTCGTAAAAATATATCCTGCGCAAATGTCTCAGGTATTGGATCGGGTGATGGAATGCGGATCCGCTGCCAGAAATCATATCTCGACATGCTTTGAATAATCTCACCTTGCAATGCGTTGTTGGCTTCGGAGCCGGACGATGAAAGAAGGTGTTGTCCATGAAGCACCGCAGACTCAAAATGTGTTACTTCATCTGCCGCTTGCCAGGGTGGATTGGACACGCTGTTGAAGATACCTTTGGCGAAACCTGCCATGACAATGACGAAAAGAAAAATCCATAACGCTGTAGTACGGGTGTTGTTCATCAAATCGATATCATAACGTGCATCTTTCTTTTTGTATATCCATCCTTTTTCATGTAAAACAAAAATGACATGATGAACAAAGGAGAATTTCGATGCCGCATCAACAAAGAGGATCAATCGAACGTTTTTGGAATATTCACATCTATCATGCAGAGATCCAATCCGCTGTTGAAACGCTGACGGATATCGCATCGCGGCGAGGTCTGAAACCGGTGGAGACCGCTTCGGGTGAATGGATCTGGGAGATGTTCATCCATTCCGATTCGCCTTCATGGATTTCCATCTTTGATAACGAACCACAGAATCTGAAAAATCTCACACTCGATATCTCGAATTCGATGCCTGAGCCGGTAATTGGGCTCATGATGAATTTACCGGTGGACTGGGGATTCTATCTGGCGCTCCAGGGTGAATTGCTCGGGTCTTTCTCCTGGCAGGTACCGGTGCCGGAAGTGGACGAAGAAAGCATGATGGATACATTGGAAACCCAGCGTCTGGTGGATCTCGGTGTTTTGATTCCATCTCAGACAAACCAGCCGCTTCTTCGAAAACGGAGAACCCACAATGCCCGGATTGAAAGCAATGATCCCTATCTGAAGATGAAATATCGAGCCAGAATCTCCAACAACCAATTACTTCCCCCGACACCGGACCTGGATCCTGCGTTGCCGAAAAAATTGGCTGAGCTGTTTTCGATGATCAGTATGGCACGCTTTCGAAAAATACTCGGTCAGCCCCATCTGGGTGTGCAACAGATGGTGGCGGAGTTTTCATCGCATCTTGAACTGCCTGGTGTGTTCTGCGATCTGGATGCCTATCGGAAAAATAAGTTCCCTGCTTCTCCGGAGAGGAATACCGGCATCTGGCTTCGATTTCATTGATTTTGTGGAATCCTGCCGGCTTTTGTAACACTGGTGGCAAGCGGACATTGGTAAGAGGTTGTTGGAATTCATCCTGTTGCTGATCCGGATGTCAATTTGCTTTATTTTTTTTCAGGAATGAAATACAACGATTTTTTGATCGCAGGGTTTCGAACTGAGAATGCTCGAATCAGCGGGATGGCGTAATCAAAAAATTCTGAAAACCAGCTTCATTTATTGAGACTGATTCGATAGAAATATCGTGATTGATGGATATAGTTACTATTAACGACTAAAGGAGAGTGGAACGATTATGGAATCATTGGTAAAGGATGCAATGGCGGTCTCCCAGGCGGATTTTTTGGAGATCCGGCTCGAAGACACCCATCGGGTGGAGATCGCATTTTCCGGGAGAGATCTGAAGAAGGCTCAGCAAACCCGTGACTATGGTGGATACGTTCGGGCGTTGATACAGGGTTCCTGGGGATTTGTCAGCTTCACTCAACCCGAAAATCTGAAAACCTATATCAAGGAAGCGGAAGCGCGAGCGCTGGCGGCCGGGAAAGGTGAAACACAACTGGCTGAAGCTCCGGTTGTTACCGATCATGTTCGGTTGTCGATCAATCCCACTGATGACCCCCGTAAGATCCCATTTAATGAAAAAGTCGCTCTGTTCAACCGGTTTGCAGGCCGGATCATGGGACTCAGCGACAAAATCATTTCCGGTGGAGTCAATTATCGGGAGGAAGATCGAAACATCACAATTGCCAACAGTCAAGGGACAATGATCAAAATGGAAGGCTTATGGGCTGCTGGTGGAATGTCTGCGATTGGCCGAGAAGGGAATATCGTACAATCGATATATTCGGGATTTGGGACTCGATCCAGTTGGCGGGATATTGTACAGGCTGAAGGACAGATTGATGAGATGGGAAGAGATATCCTGGTGTTGGTCCAGGCGGAACCAGTGACCGGAGGACGCTATACCGTCATCCTGGATCCGCGTCTTTCCGGGGTTTTCATACATGAAGCGTTCGGGCATCTTTCGGAGGCGGATAATGTGACTGATAATCCCAAGCTTCTGAGTCAGATGCAGTTGGGCACCCGGTTCGCTCCCGACTTTTTCAGTGTTCTCGACGGAGCTGGTCTGGAGAACGAGCGGGGTTCATTTCCGTATGATGACGAAGGCGTACCGGCATCCATGACCTATCTGATCAAAGACGGTCTGCTGGCCGGCCGCCTCCATACACGCCAGACAGCCGCTGCCATGGGTGAAAAGGTCACGGGCAACGCCAGAACCATAAACTTCCGGTTTGCTCCCATTTGCCGAATGTCCAATACCTTTATCGCATCGGGACCCCATTCCTTTGAGGAAATGCTGGAAGGTGTGAAGGACGGCTTGTATGTGGTGGGTGGCGGTAGCGGGAACACATCCAAAGGGCTGTTTACATTTTCTGCAGAACGCGCTCGGATTATCAAGAATGGCAAACTGGGTGGCTGGCTTCGGGATTTGACGCTTTCCGGAAATGTGTTTCAGACCCTGAAAGATATTGATGGCGTGGGTAATGATGTCGCACGATCCAGATCCGGAGGATGTGGAAAAAGCGTGGGTGCCAGAATGCAGTACCCACTCAGTGTTTCTATGGGAAGTCCGCATATACGCATTCAGAATGTTCTGATTGGAGGCCGATAACATGGAACATATATTGGAATTAGCCCAGAAAAAAGCTCAGAAGGCAGAAATTTTTCGGATCACCAAGAACGCCGCTCCCGCATGCTTCTATGCCGGGAAACTGGCAGCATTGGAAGGGGAGCAGTCAGAGTCGATCGGATTGAGAGTGATTGTTGACGGGAAACTGGGCTTCTCCTCGACAACCCATCCGAACGATGTCGAAGGATTGGTTCAGCGAGCGGTGGAATCAGCCGCATTCGGACCGACCGTACATTTGGATTTTCCGCATGATATCGCTCATTTTGGTCAGGGCGCATGCTATGATGCCCGTGTTGAAAAACTATCGCTGAGTGAGCTGGTGAATATGGGCGAAGAGATGGTGGGTATTGTACGATCGGAGTTTCCGGAGGTAAATCTGGAAGTGGAAATTTCCAGAGAAATACTGAAAACATCGATCATGAATACGAACGGCGGGAGCGCATCGTATGAAAAAACCATTCATCAGGCATTCCTGAACGTCCTGCTCATGCTGCCATCCGATCGTGCGGAACTGGAAGACACATCGACGTCGACTCATCTATCGGAAGCGCCCCTCGAAATGGCTCGACGAGCGGTATGGCGCTTTAAACATTGCCTGAAAGTAGCTCCCATGGAAACAAAACGTATGACCGTCATGTTCACAAGCCTGGCATTTCGAGGTCTGTTTGTTCCATTGTTTTATGGTCTGAACGGCGAACTTGTTCATCGAAAATTATCACTCCTGACCGGCCGTGTCGGTGAGACCATTCTTGATCCCAGAGTCACCCTGCTGGATGATCCGACAATGGCGGGAATGCCTGGATCCTGTCCTGTGGATGATGAAGGAGTTCCCACATTTCGAAAACATCTGTTTGATAAAGGCGTTCTTTCTGGATTTGTCTATGACCTGGAAACTGCTGGGAAAGCAGGTGTTGCATCTTCCGGCAATGGATTCAAGAAATCCTCCTTGTATACGGGATTCAGTGTCGATGCTCAGCCAAATCCCACACCGTCCAATTTTGTGATCGAACCGGGTGATGTATCCAGAGATGATCTCATCCGGAGTATCAAAGATGGGATAATTGTCGATGATACCATGGGCGCCGGGCAGGGGAACAACCTGAATGGTGAGTTCTCCTTCAGTGTAGCATTGGGGTATCGTGTCATTGATGGTGAAATTGTCGGTCGCATCAAGGATGTGATGGTCGCTGGTAATGTATTTGAAATATTTAAGCATAACCTTCGGGCTATGACAAAAGAAACATGGCCGGAAGATACCTTGTTCGGGCGATATTGTGTACCTTGGATCGCGTTCGATGATATGCCGGTAGCCGCTACCTGATTGGTCTGTATAAACGAAGGCATTGGCATGTTTCCCTCACCCCACGGGTCAAGGTGATGGATGAACAAATAGTGGGTTGTCCGGCGATCCTCTCCCGGTTGGAGAGGGTAAATAATGACAGTGACCGACCTCGCGAAACCACCGTCCTATCACGCAGATACAATGGGCTATCTCACGGATACCATTTCCTATCCCCCGGATAGGATGGGCTATCTCTCGAAAGCAATTTCCTGATTTATCATGATTCGTTGAAAAGCGGCAGAATCCATGATGAGATTGACAAAATCAAAGATGACGATCTTTCAGCAATTTAAGGAATAATACAAGCTACTGACATTACCTGGAAAACGGGATGAACCGAATAAAAAAGCAAACTGGTACAATTTCATCGATGACATATCGGGATGCTTTTCGGAGGACCTGTTAAACGAGGTAAACAGGGTGAATTTGAAATCCGAGAGACCATCGTATGAAATAATGGGAGATGGGGAAATTGAAGGTAATATTGGCGTTGCTGATATCAGCGATACCGCATCACCAGAAAATGCATCGGACCAGTATTGAAAGCCAAGCGGGAGAATGGGTTTGGAATGAGGTCAGAATGTGACCACCCGATGGATCGGCTGGTCGAATCCACCCCAACCGACACCAACACCCAATCCAGTGCCATTTTATTTCCGCTATATTGCATCGGGGGGATATACGATGGGCTCACCTCCGGATGAACCGGGTCGCGATGATGATGAAGGTCCCCGGCATGAAGTGATACTAACACGTGCTTTTTACATAAGTGAGACAGAAGTCTATCGTTGGATGTGGAATGAAATAGGGGGATTTTATCCTACTTTACCGGATGATCCAAGTATTAAACAGTATTCACCAACGCTGGACCATCCAGTGCAAAATGTGACGTGGTATGAGTCGGTGTTGTTCTGTAACCTGATGTCGCGTTACCTGAATTATGAACGGTGCTATTACACAGATGCGGAATTTACAAATCCAATCGACGCATCGAATTATATAGCTGGACCCTTCTACTGCAATTTTGATGCGAATGGGATTCGGCTACCAACAGAATCGGAATGGGAGTATGCTTGCCGGGCTGGGACCACGACGGCATTTTTTTGTGATGAAACAAACTACAGCACTGAGAATTGTGGTTCTTGCACCCCTGGAATGCAACCATTGCTGGAACAATACTGTTTGTATTGTGCAAATGATTCCGGAATATGCTGCTATGCATATTGTAAGCTTCCGAATCCATGGGGACTGGCGGATATGCATGGAAACGTATGGGAGTGGTGTTGGGATTGGTTTGGAACATATCCATCGGGGCGTGTGACCGATCCAAAGGGCTCATCCTCCGGCTCTTTCCGGGTGGAACGGGGTGGCAGTTGGAGCAGTAGCGCACGACTCTGCCGCTCAGCGGCTCGAGTTCACGATGATCCTGGCAGCCGCTCTCCATCCCTTGGGTTTCGTATCGCACGCACTGCGTCATAACAACCCAAGCGGTGAATAGGGGATGACAGAATTTATAATCGAAGATTTTCAAACGATATGGATCAATCCATCAACGTGGCCAGCGGGGTGAGGGAGACTTGCATAAACTCACTCGTTCCACTTTTTCCATTGTGCCGTCTTCTTCGCCTGTTGCGTATATGATTGAGGAGATTTTCAGGTCTGGCAACGAAAAATGGTTTTTCGGATAACCTCTGTCTACCGGGTGTTCGGGTTATTGCTTGCGTGCATTTTTTTCATTCTGTCCCGAAGCGAATACTCACAGCCACAGTAATCTTGCCGGTACATGCCAAACTCCCGTGACATTTGACAGGATAGCAGATAGCCATTTTTTTTCTTGAAATCGATCTCCAAAAACCGAATCTGGTATTTTTCCGCAACCCGTTTTCCCAACGGAAACAGAATACGGGCTGGTTTGTTCGTGCCGATGGTCAAGGTTGTCGTAAAAATGGAAAAATGACGTCGTTGCGCTTCGATGGCCGTTCGTTCCAGTCTCATCTGAAAACAGATCCGGCACCGCTCCATTCCTTCCGCCTGATCCTGATATGCATCGGTCATTCGATACCATGTTTCCGTGTCATGCTCTGAAACTATCAATGGGACTTGTTGTGTCTCGCAGTAGCGTTGACACTCCGAGACCCGAAGGTCAAACTCTGAACGAGGAAACAGATTGGGATTATAAAAAAATCCATGAACGCTATAGTCGGATTTCAGAAGCTGAATCGGATAGGTGCTGCAGGGTGCACAGCAAATGTGCAGCAGTAGATCAGGTTTGGAATTCTCCATCGTATTCAATCCCATCAAATGTGAATCCTATTCATTTATGATGATTAACTCACGGAAAAGTTCCCCTTGATCACGCATTCGATCATTCGAGTCAATGTCATTGAATCGGAAACCATCACAAAATTCAACTCACCGGTTATACAAACCGCTCAGCCGGAATTGCCTCTTTAAAGGTTTAGCGATAAAAGTGGAGTGCCTGAAGTCTGCCCAGTTAATGTATGACTGGCACGAATGGAGGTCCTGATACAGGGAGATTGTGATTCCGGAACCGGCAATCCGGATTATTCCATCTGGATTAACACGAATGATCGTTGCCGGATTGCTGTCTGGATCGATCCAATCTCTGATTGAATAACAACGTAATGAAAATTATAGCGAGGATTCATACCATGAAGATACCATTATTGGATATACCACGGCAATTAACACCGATACGCCAAGAAATCGATGATGCGGTATTGCAGGTGATTCACGATGCAAAGTTCATACTCGGTCCCAATGTCGCATTATTTGAGAATCAAGTAGCAGAATTTTGCGGAACGAAGCATGCCATCGGCGTTGCTTCGGGAACCGATGCACTGGTGATCGCATTACATGCTCTGGGTATTCAACCAGGCGATGAAGTGATTACAACGGCATATTCCTTTTTTGCCACTGCCAGTTGCATCTGGCGGGTTGGAGCCCGTCCTGTATTTTCAGACATTTTACCCGACACGTTCAATATTGATCCGGAAAGCGTCAAACAAAATATCACCGCGAAAACAAAGGCGATCCTTGTTGTACATCTGTTTGGCCAGATGGCCGACATGGATCAGCTACGGGAAGTCGCTGGTGATATTCCGATCATCGAAGATGCCGCACAATCCATCGGTGCGACCTGGCACGATCATCGTGCGGGCAGCATTGGATTGGCAGGATGTTTCAGTTTCTTTCCATCTAAAAATCTGGGAGGCTTTGGCGATGGGGGTATGATCGTCACGTCGGATGAATCGCTCGCTGCCCGTTCCAGATCCCTCCGGGTCCATGGTTCCCTTAAAACATATTTTCATGAAGAAGTCGGATATAACTCCCGTCTGGATACCATTCAGGCGGCTGTATTGAGCGTGAAACTGAAGTATCTGGAAACCTGGAGTGCACAGCGGCGGCAACATGCTGCGTTTTATGATGAAGCCTTCAAAAATACTCCCGTGATAACCCCCAAGGTCACGGATGGAGCTGTTTCGATATACAATCAATATGTGATTCGAGTCCCTCGCCGCGATGAACTCAAAAGCAAACTGGCTCAGGCAGATATCGGACATGCCATATATTACCCCCTGTCATTATCACTCCAACCATGTTTCCGTTCTCTGAACTATCAGGAAGGTGATTTGCCGGAGTCTGAACGGGCATCGCGTGAAAGTCTTGCATTACCCATCTATTCCGAACTCCGCCGGGATGAAGCCGAAGAGGTTGTCCGAGTTGTGAAGGAGCATGTGTTGCTGTGATATCGAAAGTTTGAGCATCCACCGGGTGTCAAGGAGCGATCAGATATGCAATATGGAAATGAAACGAAAGGATCTTATGGGACTGGTGTGGATTTCTGCCGTTTTTCAAGAAAATTCAGCCGGCGGATATGATCGAGTCTGATTCTGAAATGACCCAGATTGGACTTTCCTGTAATCTCATCGTGCGCATGTACTTTTGCTTTGAATTGGGTCTCATCTGTCAAAACCATCGAGATCTCCATCGTGTCCATCTCTTTGGTGATGATTTCCTCATTGTTGAAAATCGATATCTCTTTGATCCGTTCAAACGGGACATAGATGATGGTCGCTCCTCGCTCCGCGGTGATATAGGCTTCACCATTGAAAGCGATGCTCTGGCCGCTAGTGATAATGCCATCGATATCCTCGATGTCTGCCCAATAATCGTCTTTAGGGATGGGGATATCGTTCCCGGAGTTTGTTGTCATTGCGAAACATTGAAAACACAGATGACTCATCAATATGATCAAAACAATGTGAACCTTCATAATGCCACTCCTCGCAGTCCAGAACGCGTTCGAAATTTGAATATTAATGATATCATTCACTTGCAGTCAATGATGATTGACTCGCGAAATGCAAAACATTACTCTTTCATTATTTCAAGATTACAGGGAAGATGTCATGCAGTTGATTCAGACCATCGATAGTTTGCCTCGGGATCTTGGAAATACCGTGATGACCATCGGTAATTTCGATGGGCTCCATATCGGGCATCAGGTATTGATTCGGCGGCTCCAGGAGCATTCGAAGAGGCTGGCCGTTCCATCCGTTCTGATGACCTTTCATCCCCATCCTCTTCGGGTTCTGTCCCCGGACCATCCATTACAATTGATCAACAGTTTTGATGAAATGGTCGCGATCCTGAAGCGATTTGGGATCGATTATCTGCTTTCAATTCCATTCACTCCCAAATTTTCTCACGGCTCCGCCGAAGACTTTCTGAAGGATGTGATCATGACCCATCTCCATCCACTGGTGATTGTCGTGGGTCAGAATCACCGTTTTGGGAACAACCGGTATGGCGATATCCAGACTTTGAGAGATTTTGGTCAGCAGCATGATATTTGGGTGGAGGTGATATCTCCTGTTATTTTGGATGGAATGGCCGTGTCGAGCACATTGATCCGGGATTTGATTCGATCGGGTGAGTTGGAACAGGCGGAGAAGCTGTTAGGCCATCCGTATCGTATCACCGGGAGCGTTCAAGAAGGAATGGGTCGCGGGCGTCAGATCGGATATCCAACTGCGAATCTATCCATCAAAGATAAAGTAATACCGCCCCATGGTGTATATGCTACGCAAACAACGCTGAACGAAACAGTCTACCCATCGATCAGTTATCTGGGTCAATCCCCTACTTTTGATGGGAAGGATATCATTTTTGAAACGCATCTCCTGGATTACTCGGGTGATTTGTATGGCCGGAACATTGCCGTCGATTTGCTACACTGGATCCGTCCCGAAATGATTTTTTCAGACGTGGTCTCCCTTCTGGAACAGATTCGGGTAGATATTCAGACTGCAAAAACGAAACATAACGCGAATCGGCTGTGGGTCATTAAGAAAGGAACCGACTTATGATCATTGCATTTGGCTGTGACCATGCCGGATGGCTGCTTCGGGATTTTGTGATGGAACATTTGGCTACCCGAGGCGAGCATGTCCTGGATTTTGGAACAAACTCTCCGGACCCGGTCGATTATCCGGATCTGGCTTGGAAGGTCGCTGAAGCAGTTCAGAATCAATCGGCTGATTTCGGTATCCTGGTATGTGGCACAGGATTGGGAATGGCTATTGCCGCCAATAAAATGAATGGGATACGGGCTGTGACAGTATCAGAAGGGTTGAGCGCTGCCATGGCACGAGCGCATAATGATGCAAATGTTCTGACATTGGGCGCTCGTATTTTGGGTCCGGGTTTAGTTTCGCATATTATCGATGCATTTCTGGATACGTCCTTCGAAGGCGGGAGACATGTGAGACGAGTCGGCAAATTCACGGCGATTGAATCCAGCCAGCACCCTACCAAATGATATGAATCCAAACGTATCCATCCGACCCTCCTGGGATGAATATTTCATGGAGATTGTCTTTCTGATCGCCAAGCGGTCGACATGTTTACGGCGCAAAGTCGGTGCTGTGGTTGTGAAAAACAATCGTATCCTCGCAACCGGTTATAATGGTGTTCCAACGGGTATTACGCATTGCGATGCAGCCGGTGGATGCCTTCGTATGAAGCTGGACATCCCTTCCGGACAGAGACATGAACTCTGCCGAGGACTTCATGCCGAACAAAATGCAATTATCCAGGCAGCCTATCACGGTTCAAGCATCGCCGGAAGCATACTCTACAGCACCACATTGCCTTGCATCGTGTGCACCAAGATGCTGATTAATGCTGGAATAATAAAGATAATCTATTCAGAAGGTTATCCCGATGAGCTGTCATCTCAGATGTTGAAAGAATCAAACATCGAAATCCAGCAATTCATGTCAACAGAAAAAAATGATCAGTGAGAATTGGAGAACAAGATGAAATGCCCATATTGCGGTCATCTCGAAGATAAAGTGGTAGATTCCAGACCAACAAAGGATCAGGAGAGTGTTCGGCGCAGACGCGAATGTATCGCCTGTCAACGGCGATTTACGACCTATGAACAGGTTGAGGATGTGCGGTATATGGTAATCAAAAAGGACGGACGCCGGGAACGTTTTGAACGGAATAAAATTCTGGGCGGCTTGAATAAAGCGGCTGAAAAGAGACCGGTTAGCCCGATGGAGATCGAAAGCCTGGTGGATGATGTCGAACGAATGTTGCACAATAAACCGGATCGTGAAATTTCTACACGTGAGATCGGTGAATATATCATGGAAAAACTAATAAAAATGGACGAGATCGCTTATGTACGATTCGCTTCCGTCTATCGTCGCTTTCGTGATATCAATCAGTTTTACGAAGAACTCAAAACGCTTCTTCTAAAAAATTCTCCGGGGAGTTTATAGGTGCTTTTCTATGTGATGCCTGCTTCTCTGCACGCTGAGAAAACGGTTCGGGGAGGATATCATCGTGGATCAGTCCAACAGTGAGACCATCCTTGAAAGTGTTGCTTCATTGATTGAAAAATCAAAAAGTATTGGAAAGATAGTGGACACCGCCGCCCTGATTGGTGATTCATTTCATCTGGAGATGCTCCAATACCTGATCCCGATACCCATCCGCGGCATCAGAATGCATTTGAGTCATCTGGAGCGGCTGGGTATCATTCATTCGGTTCTGCCCGGAGAGATCTATCGGTTTCATTCATCAGCAGTGCATCAGGCATTGTACCGGCGTATCCCCGAATCGATCCGCCGTAATCTGCATGAGCAGCTTTTCAAAAAACTCCTGATCCACCGGAAATCAGGACGTGATATTGAGCTGTTTGATCTGGCAGTGCACG
This sequence comes from uncultured bacterium, assembly GCA_964512995.1. Taxonomy (GTDB): domain Bacteria; phylum CSSED10-310; class CSSED10-310; order CSSED10-310; family CSSED10-310; genus CAZELM01. The sequence continues at coordinate 119,505 of CAZELM010000004.1, read as the reverse complement.
GGATATCCGCACGACATCCCCATGCGATCCATTATATAAAAAACGCGATTGACCATGAAGTCAACCGGGGGAACGACCATCGTGCAGCATTTTTATGCTCGCTCCTCAATTCCTGTGACTGGACCGGTTTCACATCCGATATGCATCAGACATTGGGTGAACTGGCACAACTCCAAGGTGATTTCCCCTTGGCTCTCCAGGAATTTCAAAACGCGCTTACCGCATTACCGGAACACATTGCTGATGAGCAAAAACAACAGCTTCAGATTAAAGTGATCCTGCTCAACGCAGAATCAACTCCTGCATTGAATGCATTCACGATGCTTTCTACTTTTATGGAAGCAACTGATCCCGAATCAGTTAAAGTATCACTGTTCATGAAATGTCAGCTTCTCCAGGCTGAAAGCGCGTTTTCTTCCCGCTTTTTCGGACGGGCTTTACAGATGATTCAACCATTTCTTTCCCAGGAAACTCCAGGATTAGATGAGTGTGAGGATGCCCATCTGTGCTCCATCGCCGGCCGGTTGTGGCTGATAAATGGAAACCGCCTCGAAGCAGAAAAGTATCTGAAGAAGAGTCTTGAAAAAAAACGCAAAAGTAATAATAGAACTGAGATCGTTTATGGACTGATCGATATCGGCTGGTTTCATGCCGTAATGGGTGATTATCAACGAGCTTATCGTGCCATCGGATTGGGTCGTAATATTTTATCCGGTATTACACGGCCAGCCATTCAGTTTGAACTCCATAAAGCCGGATATTGGCTGTTTATGGATGAAGGAAATCTCACCGCAGCAGAATCGGAAATTCACCAGATCGAGATGATCGGGAAATCCTCCCTGACACAAGCCCATACCCTCTGGACACGCGTCATGCTGACTCGGATCTATCTGAGAAAAAATCAGAAAGCACTTGTCAATAACCAACTGAAATTCTTTGTCGATAACATGCATCATGCGCCAGTTGAGTCGATCCGGGAGATGATGGGATTGGCTGCTGACGCGGTTGATTGGGAGTTGGAAGCCGTGAACGACCTCCTATGGAATGGGAAACAGAAGCTTGATGATTTCTGGGAGTGCATGCCCAAAGATCCGCTCCCGGATGTTTTACTGTATCTGACTCATCTGACAGTCGAAAAACCAGATAAGCTGGAGAAGCTTTGGCAAGATGCATCGGACTGGAGTGATCCGCTGACTTCGATGTATTTTTTTATTCTGGATTGCGTTGGCGCTTTACCCGAATCAATTAGCGGGAAAAAACCGGTCGATGATATTATTGCTGCATTGGACCAGCCAATGTTTCGGGAATACCAGTCGGATGTATTCTATTGTTGGGGCCGTTCGTTGCTCCTCAATGGAGAGACAGTTGAGAAACACACATCCGGCTTTCAATATCTCATTAAATCCAGAGATCTGGCATCCCGCCTGGATGATCAACGGCGTACCATCCGGGCTCAAGATCAGATTGGCTCACGGATCAATGGGAAATTACTGCATTTTTTAAAAGGGGATCATCAGGACGCACAGTGGGCGGCGATCGAGTTTCTATTACATGTCAAGGAACTCCCAGAAATGATCCCGATTTTGGAAGATATCTGTCGGGAGATTACCGGAGCGCAAAGTGGAGAATTGCATGAGCTTGGAAAGGATTCTCGAAAATTACGGCTGAGATGGGGGGAGCGGCCAACGATGCCTCTCCAACGGAAAATGATCCGGGAATTGGAAGTTGCTTGGCGTTCCCTTGAATCCATCCAGATTCTGGATCAGTCTCTGATCATTCTGTTGGTAAAAGCAGGGACGGAGTTCATGGGTGCTCTGGTTTTATTTGATTTTTCAGCCGATCCCCTTGAAATGACCGGACTGGATAAAAGAAGATTGGAGATCATCGGGCAGATCATCGGCTTGACCATCTCACATCTGGATCGGGAATCGACCTTGATACAAGAAAATACCGTGCTCCGGAAAAAACTGGCCAGACAGACCAATCAATATGGGTTGATCGGTTGTTCAGCGTCCATGCGATCGATTGAAGAGACGGTACAGCGAATCCGGCAAAGCCGGACCACTGTTCATATTACAGGCGAAACCGGGGTCGGTAAGGAGCTGGTTGCGCGAGCCATTCATCGCAGCAGTGGTCGTTCGGAAGGACCATTTATAGCATATAACTGCAGCACAGCACCGGAGAATTTGGTAGAGAGCGAACTGTTTGGACATGTCAAAGGTGCATTTACGGGTGCAATCCAGGCAAGACCGGGCGTTTTTACCGCAGCATCCGGAGGCACCTTATTTTTGGATGAAGTTGCCGATCTGCCGATGTCCACACAAGTCAAACTCCTGAGAACACTTCAGGAACGGCGAGTGAAAGCCGTTGGAGCTGATATTGATAAACCGGTGGATGTGCGAATTATATCCGCAACCAACAAGGATCTGACTATGGAAGTGAAGGATGGTCGCTTCCGTCAGGATTTGTATTATCGATTGATTGTACTGGAAATCGTCATTCCTCCATTACGGGAGAGACCAGAGGATATTCCATTACTGATCGATCATTTCCTGAATATTTTTTGCACTCAGCTTCACCAAAGCCTCCCTCAGATTTCTCCGGATGCAATGCGCTTACTTATGTCGTATGACTGGCCAGGGAATGTCAGAGAACTCCAGAATGTTCTGGAAGTCGCGGTGAATCTGAATGGTACAAGGAAAATATGGGGACCAGAAGTCTTTGAAAAATGCTTGAAAGACTTTACAAAAAAACCTCCAGAAACACTTGCGGAAATTATTGAACGCACAGAAAGATTGCATATTATGCGCGTTCTTTCGTATCATAATGGTATCGTAACCCGTGCCGCAGAAACTCTCGGCATTTCCAGACAAGGATTGTTTAAAAAAATAAAAACGATCGGAATTGAGTATAAATGATTACGAGATATGCATTTAGGAGCTGATTTATGAGGGCTTTTGGTCTCACTGATATTGGATTGAAACGTGCATCCAATCAGGACGCGTTTTATTTGGATCCCGATCGGCAGATTTATATTGTCGCTGATGGAATGGGAGGACACAAAGCGGGTGACCTGGCCAGTCGGACAGCCGTGGTACGGGTATGTGAATATCTTTTTAAACGCAATCCCTTAATAAATAGTATCTCCGATACAAAAGATCTCATTCGTGCTGCCGCAGAACGATGCCGCGAATCTATCGAATACGCCAATCACGTGATTTATCAGCAAGCCAATGACGATTTGGAATTCACCGGGATGGGAACAACCCTGGTTATGCTTCTGATCCTCAGTGGCCATGCAATTGTGGCTCATGTGGGCGATTCCCGTGTATATCGGATCCAGGATGACAGCATTGAACAATTAACGAAGGATCATTCTCGTGTCCAGGAATTAATTGACCAGGAGCGGATCTCTCCGGAAGAAGCCATGCGTTATCCTCTTAAAAATGTCATTACTCGAGCGCTGGGTGGAGCATATCATGTCGAAGTCGATGTTCAGATTCTCCCTTTGGGCAGGAATGATGTGTTCGTTTTATGCACCGATGGACTGACAGGTGTTTTGACAGATAATGAAATCTGGGAACTGATCAGCGCGAATCCTGGGGATCCTGAGGAGTCTTGTCGTCGGCTGATACAATCCACTTTAAATCGAGGAGCACCGGATAATGTAACGGTTGTGGTCAGTGACACCCGAGCGTATTCCGGCGGAGAACCATCGGATCCTCCTCAGGGCTCTCCCCCAAACTATGATGCAGGTCACGGTGCTTTCCGGCGTTTCATCGATCGATGGTTTAAAGGAAATCAAAACCCCAACCATTAAGTCCAACACGTTGTGTTATATTGAAAACCAGATGTGATATGTGTCACACCAGAAAGTGTTTTATGGTGCAAAATCACGTTGATATCGAGCTAGTCCGATAAGTCACGTATAAAGGAGTTTAAAATTGATCACGTTAAATCCCCAGCAGGAAGCAGCCGTAAAACATGTCGAAGGACCTGTTCTGATCTTAGCCGGAGCCGGAAGCGGCAAAACGCGAGTCATTATCAGCAGGATCATCAATCTGATCGTGCATCACAACATTCCACCATGGAATATTTTAGCCGTCACGTTCACCAATAAAGCTGCCAATGAGATGAAGCAGCGGATTGCTGCCCTGAGCGATATCCATGACGCAGACAAGGTGACCATCGGAACATTCCATTCGATCTGCGCTCAAATTCTCCGTCGAGAACATGATTGTGCCGGATTGATCCAAAGCTTCAGTATCATTGATGACTCCGAACAACTGACACGAATCAAACGAGCCATCTCCGATGCCGGATTCTCAATTGATCGATTGAATCCCCGTGCGGTGTTGGATGGAGTCAGCAAAGCGAAAAACGCATTCATGTCTCCGAAAGATCTCCTGGAACAGGCTGGATTTGACCTGTTCAAAAAATGGCTGGCAGCAATTTATGACCACTACGAAAGTGCACTCGCAACCGATCATTCACTTGACTTTGACGATCTGATCATCAAAACAGTTCAATTATTTACAGACTCCCCGGATATCTGTGAAAAATATCAGCGTCGTTACCGGTATATTATGGTGGATGAATATCAGGATACCAACCATGCACAATACCGACTGATTTTACTGCTTTCAAAAAACTATAGAAATCTGATGGTCGTGGGAGATGATGATCAGTCGATTTATCGATGGCGAGGGGCTGATGTCTCAAACATTTTAAACTTTGCCAGAGATTTTCCGGGTTCGGAGGTTATAAAATTAGAACAGAATTATCGATCAACCCAGATCATCCTTTCTGCAGCGTCGGAGTTGATGAGACACAATCAGAACCGTAATGAGAAAAAATTGTGGACCAGCCGTGAGGGAGGCGAGAAAATTCAGGTGATCGCTGCAGATGATGATCGAGATGAAGCGTCTCGGATTATCCGCGAAATTAAAAAACTGCATTCGAATGAGAGTCGAGATTTTGGGGAGTTTGCGGTATTTTACCGGATCAATGCACAATCCCGGGTCATGGAGGAAGCATTCATTTCCTCGCGCATTCCCTATCGTGTTCTTGGTAATATCGGGTTTTTTAAACGAAAAGAAGTGAAAGATCTGCTGGCATACATCCGACTCATTCTCAATCCATTCGATTCTGAAGCGTGCCGGCGGATTATCAATGTCCCCAAGCGCGGAATTGGCAGAACGACGATCGAAAAAATTGAACAATATGCCAGAGAACATTCTATCGATTTTTTTTCTGCCATTGAATCTTCACTCGAAAATGATACATTTCAGCATTTCAAATGTGAAAAGCTGAATGCGTTCAATTCCATGATCAAAGACCTGATACGGGTATCCAGAACTCAGCCGTTGAATGTTTTTATCTCCGAGTTAATTGAACGGAGCGGATATCGGGAATTTTATGCTTCCGATGATACTGTGGAATCCAGATCATCCTTGGAGATCATTCAGGAGTTTGAAAGTGCCGCCAGTGATTATCAGACACATTTTGGGGGTGATTTGAAGGAGTTTGCAGATTATCTCGCTCTTCATGAGAGTCAATCCGAAGCGCAGGATGAGAATCCCACTGATAGAAATAAACAGGTCGTATCGTTACTCACCCTGCATAATGCCAAAGGCTTGGAATTTCCAGTGGTGTTCATCAGTGGCGTTGAGGAAGGATTATGTCCATATTACCGTGCAAATGAAGAATTAGCCCATGAAGAACTGGAAGAGGAACGACGGCTGATGTATGTGGGAATGACACGAGCAAAAGAAAAGCTCCACTTTCTTTTTGCCCGTGAACGGATGCTTCATGGAGGAAAACATGAATATAAACCATCCCGTTTCTTGAAGGAAATCCCTAAGCAGTATTGCAGTTACGATGTTGCTCAAACACGACAGACGATCAAAATGGAGCGGGGGACTACCGATCGATCGATTGGTACCGGATCGGGTGTTTTCGGTAGAAATTCGGGGATTCAGAGTAGTGAGAGCAGACAGACACTGCCTGTTACATCTTCCGTGAAGGTATCTCACCCATCATCGTTCATCGAGTTTAAGCCCGGGGAACGCGTTCATCATCAACAATATGGAATCGGAACCATTACTCAGGTTCAGGGACAAGGCCCGGGAGCAAAAGTTTCCATCCATTTTGACCGATTGGGTTTAAAGAAGCTGCTGCTTGGGCCGGCTCGTTTGACAAAAATTCACTGAATAAGCTCGGTCACTGCTTCCATAAGTTTATTTTCTCCTTGATATCATCCGAAATTCCGTCGCCTGTAAACACAGGAATAGCCAGTCCATACAGGCGATGATTGTACTATTCGGTACAATGTCAACTCACAATGACATAGCGAATCAACTCATTATTCAGGATAACCATTTATTTATTACAGGTTGTGCGATCTTTATAAATCCTTAAGTGTCAACGGCAGTTTACGCTTTTGGGATTTCAATCGGCCGCTCTGAAAAAAATACCTTTCAAGAATTTAAAAAAACTATTTAAAATCAATAAATTAGTGTTTTTATGATAGGTGTGGCATGCCTCTTGCCATATTACTATTTCGATGATCGACAGCATCGCAGGAGGTCAGATCAACATGAGTCATAATTCTTTGATACCAGTAATCGTATTCATACTCGCTTTAGTGATTTTCCTGAACTTGGTGAGATCAGATTCGAGGATCGATTTAAACACGGCAACGCAGCAACAACTCGCATCCATCAAAGGAATCGGACCGGCTTTTGCTGCACGGATTATCATGGAACGGGATCGTCGGGGTGGATTTCGCTCAGTAAATGATTTGCTCAAAGTTCGCGGAGTTGGTCGTAAATTATTGGCTCGATTGCGACCCTATGTCAAAGTTGATCCATTGACATCAGGCAACTCCCCGGTAGACGCAAACAAAACAGCTCATCGAGCCACTAACAACGAATGAATGAGAGGAGATGTAACATGATTAATTCAGTAACAGTTATCGGTCGATTGGGAATGGACCCGGAAATCAGAACAACCGAATCAGGTACCAGTGTAGCCAGTTTCCGACTGGCAAATCACGAATATCGGCAAGTAAATGGCGAACGGCAGACAGTTACACACTGGTTCCATTGTGTCGCCTTTGGATCACTCGCTCAGCTTTGTGCGGAATTCGTTCAGAAGGGTGCCAAAGTGGGAATCCACGGCAAGTTGCGTCAAAGATTATGGGAAACGCCTGATGGTGATAAGCGCAGTACGATTGAAATTCATGTCCGTGATATCGAATTTCTTTCTCGAGATGGTATTGAAGAAAAATTAACCCAATAAGTAACGACGCCCCTCCCCGTCGTGCTCCCGGACGAAAGCCTCCCTGCCTGGGCTGAATCCGGGAGTTTTTTATTGGAGCAAATTTCTCAACGGATAATTTTCCGTTTGTGACACATAGTGCTTGGAATTTGGATATGGAATTTGGAAGAATAGTGACTACAATCTGCTCTGCATCTTCAAACCGAAATCAGCATGAACTCCCAACGTAAGATCTGAAATGCAACCAGACAACCATTTGTGGTAAGCAAGACCCGCAACCATAGCGGCATTGTCGGTACAGAGCCGGGGTGGTGGGATAAAAAGTTGGATCTGCCTTTCTTCGCATCTTTTTGTAAAGAGTTTCCGTAATCCAGAATTGGAAGCGACACCGCCAGCGACACCGATTGTTTTGTATCCTATTGAAATGGCCGCTTGAATCGTTTTTGTTGTCAATACATCAATAACAGCGTCCTGAAAGGATGCCGCGATATCCGGTGGGGGAGTATCCGGATAGTGATGAAGAAAGTACATTACAGCCGTTTTCAATCCAGAGAAACTGAAATTGTAATTATCCTGGTCGATCATGGGACGAGGAAAACGAGTCGTTGCTGGATCTCCTGTTTGTGCCAGACGATCAAGAATTGGACCTCCAGGATATCCCAATCCCATAAACTTTGCGATTTTGTCATAGGCTTCACCCACAGCATCATCCACCGTCCGTCCAATAAGATGAATATCATGAGAATTGATTTGCAGAATCGATGTATGGCCACCGGAAGCAACCAGTGCGATATGAGGCGTGCCATACGTCATGCCAGCAAAGCAGCATGTGTAAACATGAGCTTCCAGATGATTGATGCCGATGAGTGGCTTTTTATAAAGAAAAGCCAACGATTTAGCTGCTGTTAATCCGATGATCAGTGAACCGACTAAGCCAGGGCGGTACGTGACAGCAATCGCTGTGATATCGTCTATCCTGCATTGTGAAATATCAAGACAATGTTGGACGGCAGGCAAGATATGCTCCAGATGTTTCCTGGCAGCAATCTCTGGAACTACGCCACCATATCTGCCATGGTAGTCATCCTGATTTGTGACAACATTGGCCAGTATCGTGTGGCCATCTTCAACAATGGCGACCGATGTGTCGTCACAGGATGATTCAATGCCCAGGAAACGCATGATTCAGTTCCTGGAAAAATGCATTAAAACGGTTTGTTTCAGATTTAAACACAAGTCTTCGATGGTTTGGCTGCTGCATATCCCAATGGATATAGATAATCAAAGATCCAGACCGAATTTGTGGCAGGACTATCTCTGGCCATTCAACAATCACAACACCATTCTCTCCCAATATCTCTTCAAATTCGAGATCATCCAGATCCCTGGCTCCTTCCAGACGATAGAAATCAACATGAAAAATGACTAAATCACCAGGATATCGGTTGATGAGCGTAAAGGATGGGCTTGTTACAGGGATATGTTGGGGGACATGAAGTCCTTGTGCGATTCCTTGCACCAAACACGTTTTGCCAACTCCAATGGATCCGATTAAGGGAATACAATCGCCAGCGATCAGATGGTGTCCCAGAAGAAGCCCTATCCGCTGGGTCATAGCCGAACTGGAACTGTCTATTTCATATGCAAACATATAAGTTATTTAACAGATCAGTGAATAGTATTTTCTGAGCGTTTCTAGTTCAATGGTTCTGATATTTTTAGGGAACGCTCTGATGAAACTACATGATTCTTAGATTCTTTAAATCATTATCTTCCAGTTTGTCTTCCAAAGGCAGTTTGAAATGTTGATAAATCAACAAAACCGCATAAAAGAATTCATTGAATTCCAAATATTTATGCGGTTTTGTTTGATCATGTATCCGATTATTTTTCCAATTTTGCTTTTAGATATTCGATTGCATCTTTCACAACATTCATTTTTTCCGCGTCTTCATCTGGTATTTCTACGTCAAAAGCGTCTTCAAATGCCATGACGAGTTCTACTGTATCCAGAGAATCAGCTCCAAGGTCATCAGTGAACGATGCTTCGGGAGTTACTTCTGAAATATCGACACCCAGTTGTTCTGCAACTATTTTTATAATCCGTCCTTCAATATCCATCTTTTCGTCTCCTTATTGAGGTTCTCTCCACGCGCTCAATGAATCTGGATGCTAACATCCTTTTTTGAGATGTTCAATATATTGATTCATGCTGTCAATGTCACCAATCGAAAATCGATCGATATTTGGAGCGATTCGTTTTGCCAGGTTGGTCAAAACACGGCCGGGACCGATCTCGACGAATAAGTCAACGCCTGTCTGGAGCATATATTGTATGGTTTGATTCCACTCGACCGGAGATGTGATCTGACGAATGAGGGAATCTCGAATCCGAGTTTCTGATGGTTCTAATCGAGAAGCGTCGGCATTATTGACGATCGGGATGACAGGCGGCTGGATTGGTGTTTTCGTGAGTTCCGCAGCCATCACCAATTCTGCCGGTTTCATTAGTGAACAATGAAATGGAGCACTGACAGGCAAAATAACACTCCGTTTTGCGCCTTTTTCTTTTGCCATACCAACGGCCCGTGTAACTGCTTCTATATGTCCTGAAATAACGACTTGATCTGGAGCGTTAAAATTTGCGGCTTCTAGAACCTGAGTGTTTGCGGCTGCTCTACAAATGTCGATGACCACTTCTTTCGATAACCCGATGATTGCAGCCATGCTGCCTACTCCAGGTGGAGTTGCTTCCTGCATTGCCTTCCCTCGAAGATTGACCAGGCGAACGGCAGACTCAAAAGGGAAACTTCCGGCAAAACAATGTGCGGAATATTCACCAAGGCTATGGCCGGCTGTGTATCCAATGAATGTGCTGGGAGCTTTTTCCTGCAATACTCCGGCGATCGCCATAGACACGGTCAAAATTGCCGGTTGAGTATACTCTGTTAAATTCAGCTCTGATTGAGGTCCTTCAAAGCACAATCGGGACAAGGGAATGTTCAGTGCCTGATCCGCTTGTTCAAACAGATTCCGTGCAGTTGGAAATGCATCATAAAAATCTTTGCCCATTCCGATTATTTGAGAGCCTTGACCTGGGAATAAATACGCGATTTTCATACGTTATCCTCTCATACTAAGCCATCCCAATAGATGAACACGATGATACATGCCGGAGAAAATCGAAAATTGCTTGAGGGAGTTTTTGTTCATAGCACCATTGGGCTGTCTTGATGGCATTAAAAAGTTCGGAATCGTTAGCCTGGCCATGAGCTACAACACAAACATACTGGACGCCCAACAAAGGAGCACCACCATAAAGTGATGGATTGAAGTGGTTGAGTATGCTGGCGTTATCATGACTCGGAGATTGACGAAGGCAGGGAAGCAAGGACTGAATCATTAGTTTGGCAAATCCTTCGCAAGATTTTAAAAGTATGTTGCCGGTCATTCCGTCTGTCAATACAACATCGGCTGCTCCGAACCATATGGAGTTCCCTTCCACATTGCCAACAAAATTAACCGGCGCATCCGAAAGCATCACCTCGGCATCCTGAAGCCGTTTGCTTCCTTTGCCTGATTCTGAACCGATATTCAATAAACCGATCCGTGGGTCGTTGATTCCCAGAAAATATTGAGCAGCAACATGACCCATCAAGGCGAAGTTAAAAAGATCAGAAGCTGTAACAGAAATAGATGCTCCAACATCCATCAGAAGAAAATGTCTCCGATTTGCCATGGGGATCATCTGACAAAGAGCTGGTCGCTGAATTTGAGGGAAAATGCCAATTTTATTTTTGGCATGAATAACCGTTGCGCCAGTATGTCCCGCACTTACCAGACATTGACTCCGGTCGGCAGATAACTCCTCAAACGCGATGGAAATAGACGATCTCGGTTTCTCCTGAACTGCCTGGTAGGGATTTTCTCCCATATCAATTTTTTCATAGGAAGCGATAATCCGATAATGATCGGATGGTTGGTTTTCCGCGTTCAATATCGAGCCGATAACGCATGGATCTCCTACGAAAGCAATATCGATTCCCAATTCCCGATGTGCCCGTATCCCTGCTGATACCGATATATGAACTCCCAACTCGCTGCCAGGAGTATCAATTATTGCTTCCATGGCAGAATTTTTTCCTAGGATATACCGGGTATATGTTAATTATCTTCTTTTTGCAGGACTTTCGTTTCCCCATAATAGCCACAACTCATGCAAACCCGATGCGGCATTTTTGCTTCCTGACAGTTTGAGCATGTGGAAGTATTTTTTATCGTTAAATGTTTATTCGCGCTTCGCATCTTTTTCTTTGAATGGGTTGTATGTCTTTTTGGTACGGGCATTGTCCCACCTCACTTTTCAAAAAATTTTTTTAGTTTTAACAATCGACCATCGGTCTGAACTCGATCACATTGACACTCGACTTCATTCAGATTCTGGCCACATCGTGGACACAATCCACGACATGAGTCGGAACATATCGGTTTTATTGGGATTTGTAAAATCATTTGTTCGCGCAGAATATCGACCAAATGGATCTTGTTTCCGATCAATTCGCTGACATCGAGATCATCCGTTTCGATGTCAAAAGAAGACAGCGAAGGATCTTCCATATTTGGAGATAGATAGGCGATGAATCTGTCTGCAACAGGATGTTCGAAGGGATTCAGACATCGCGCACATGCTATGATCCAGTTTCCGGAAAATTCTCCGGCTATCAGAACACCATCCCTGATCCTCCGGATCATCCCCGCGAATGTTATGTCACCCGTTGGAGAAACATCAAGGTCTGCAACATTCATCATCTCTGATGGAATCGAGATACTGACTTCTAATCCCGAGTCTGGGATATCTGTGATAAGAATGGTGAATGGTTCTGTCATAAGCACTCCCGGAAATTGCACAGTAATCATCTGCGCAAAGGATGGACTATACTGATGCGGATCTCCAAAAGTCAATATGGAATACCACGTAAAACATCTGATCGAATGAGTTCTTTCTGACAACATGTTGGGAATGGCAGTTTATCGTACCGATTCGATCAATGATTGGAGTTGCTTCAGAGGGACTGGTTGAAAATATTGCCAGATTCATCCCGGAGATGAATTCTTTGCTCAATCGATGCCGTTCAGGAACAGAAGAACCCCCGTTTTTCTCTTCGGTTTTCTGTTCATGGAATTTTCTTTGTGAGGGGATATGAAAACACGTGTTTCTCATATAAAATAGGTTAGATCTGACGCGGGAATAATCAAAGGAAAATTCAGGGAGGAAGAAAGGATGAATGGACGAGTCGCATTGATTACGGGTGCAGCGAGAGGAATTGGACGAGCCATTGCGCAGAAGTTTTATGATCATGGCATATCTGTAATCATAGTGGATTTGAAGGAGACAGATATTCAGGACAGCATTGCTGCGATCCGATGTGCATCCAAAAGCGATCATCCGGGCGAGCTGTCAGGAATGAGCTGCAATGTCTCTGCGCCGGATTCGGTCGAGGCCTTATTCAAAAATGTCAAAGAAACATCAAACCAGTTGGACATCTTGGTGAACAATGCAGGCATCACACGGGATAATCTATTTCTGCGAATGACTTTTGAGCAGTGGCAGGAAGTCATCTCTGTCAATTTGAGTGGAACATTTTTATGTTCTCGCCATGCCGCATCACTTTTACGTAAATCCCCCCATGGCAGAATAATCAATCTCTCCAGCGTTGCAGCCGGTGGAAATCCTGGACAGGCCAATTACGCCGCTTCCAAGGCTGGAGTAATCGGATTGACAAAGACCTTGGCTTTGGAGTTGGCACGGTACAACATTACAGTCAATGCCATTGCTCCCGGATTCATCGAAACCGATATGACACGAGCGATTCCTGAAAAAGCACGAGATGAATGGATGAGTAAAATCGCATTAGGCCGGCCGGGTTCGGCTGATGATGTTGCCGAAACTGCCCTTTTTCTGGCTTCGGATCGAGCTGCTTACATAACGGGTGAGGTGATCGGGGTAGATGGCGGATTAGGGATTTAATATGCGGATCAAGGGCCATGCCTCTCTCGATTCCCTGGAGGATCTCGCTCAGGGCCTGGGTGGGCTGTCAAACCACTTTCAAAAATATCTCAAAATAGTCCAGACGCACAGCCCGGCACTTCGGTTGCGGCTGGAAGAAAAAAATGTGATGGGGAAAGTCCATTTGTGGCGAAAAGCGCATCATTTCAGACAACAAATGGATGCCGTCATGTCGGTTGCGGATAATCCCAAAGAAGCAAGAATATTCTTGGGAACCTATTTCGCTCTCCAGATGCTGCATATTCATTTTTTGAATATCGACTGGTTGCGGCGGGAATCGAAGAACTTTAAGAACCGTCTCCAGATTTATCGTCATATTCTGACGCGTCTTCGTTTTCAGATGAGGGATCTTTATTCATCCTATCTATCAGCTCTGATCCGGCTTCTCTCTGAAAATGCTCCTTTGGAAGGCATTGTATTCTGCAATGTCGGTATGATTTTGGACCAGGATGATCTGGATATGGGTGTTTTTATCCAGCCGGACATAGATCGGACATTGTGGAATCGTGTTGTGAGCCAAATCAGCACCGAATTCCTGAAATACTCCTCCAAAATGCACTTTTATCTGGCTGAAAGGGTTGCGGAAGGGACATACCTGACCACGTTTGATGATTTCAAAGACTATCTCAAACGAAGCGTACATAATTTTGTACTCATCTCTGAACTGCTTCTGACCGAACCGTTATTGGGGGACAGTAAAATCACTCAGCAGTTGGAACATGAGATCATCGATCATTTTTACTATGATAAAGGCAATCTGAGATTACATGAAGGATATCTGAGGGGCATGATGGGGGAAGTCCAGGAACTGCTTCGATTTGATATGAGCTCGCATTGGATCAGCCCGAAGAAAAACGCACTGAGACTTATTCACAGTACTGTCAATATGTTGAAATCAATTCACGGTATTCATGAGCATGGATCACGAGATATTATTGATGTTCTCTATATTGGTGATCCCCAAAGCGCCGAATTGTATGAAAACCTGCAAGATATATTCAGTTTCATCGAAATGTTTTTTTATGTCTATCAGCTTCTTGTTTCGGTAGATGACAGCTTTGATTTCAATGACGATATTGCGGTGGATAACCTGGATCAGGTTGCCGAAGTCATGGGATATTACCAACTGGGTCCGGTTCGTCCGGCACTGCGTCTGCTCATGCATTACTATGAAAATATGGAGAGTCTTCGGATCATCGGCAGCAGAATCCTGGAAAAAGTCAATAAACACCTCGAAAAAATAACAGTATTCAATGCCATTATGAATGGCGATCCTCCAAAGGATTATCCGATCGAATGGACCCGGAATATCGCTCAGAACATCCTGAAAATGTTCAAAATCTATCGAGGGATGATCTATTGGGATGATATTCTCCGGCTGTTATCTGAGAATAATGGCGCGCAACTCGAAAAACTCATTAATAGCCTTGAGGAGTTGCCAGAGGATGAAAAATGGTATGTATTTGAGCGGCTGTTGCGACTTCTCTCGTTCGATCTCGATTCAATGATAACGACAGCCGTCATGTTCGCTCGATACTCCAAAAAGTGCTGTTTCAGTCAGTATCTGGAGCACATCATCGGATGGCTGATGCAACTCGTTCACTCCAATGGAAATCGTCTGGGGGACTTGATCCGGTTGATACAAACGCATCCTTCCATTCTGACGCAGTTTTTACTCATCCTGACAACTGAACAACTCCTGGATATACGACGATTTATCACAAAATTGAGCCCACGGGTTCTGGTCGATCATGATCTGAAAATCAAATTCGGGATGCTCATTGAATTACTGGCATTTTCATCCAACAATTACCGCCGGTTTTATGTCCGTGTCGCAGAAGATCGTCCAGAAATCGTGATGTATCTGAATGACATATCCTATCTCAACGGTATCTCTGATCAGCTATGGGCGGAGTTGTCTGATGCGAAAAATGCCATCGAATTGAAGCAAAAACTGGCCGTGTATTATGAATACAGCTTCTGCCTGTTTGGTTTGATGGCGATCCAGCAGCCGGGGGATCTGCGGTTGCTATATGGTGCGTATCATGCATTTTTCCGGCGCTATTTCCGATGGTTGTTTCGAGCGTGTCAGTGGCATGTGGAATCCAATGGGAACTATCCATTTGAATATCGCTCCTGCGATGAAGATGATCAACCCATTGCCATTTTCTGCACGGGTGGATATGCCCGGGAAGAAGCATTCGAGAATGATATTGATCTGTTTGTTTTGTGCCGGGAGTCATCACCGGAATTTCTGGCATTCGCTTCCAAAATCATCAATGATGTAAACCGGGAACTGAGCCGACGGGGGATCGTGCCGCATTATCGGTTTTCGGAGCTGTTGGATACTTATGTGATGCCGGTGAACGTACTGGATGACTTTTTGTCGCATCCTCGCGAGTGTCGGTACATTGAATTATCACAATTGGTCGGTGCACGACTTCTGGTCGGGAGCCAGTCGTTTGACCTGGAAATAACTGAAATTTTGAGGAAGTATCTGTTCAATAACCCGGGGGAGTTTATTCAGGATTTAATTGGAGACATTGAGGATCGGCGCAAATATAAAATGAATCGCAGGGATGGATCTGTAAATGTCAAAGAAGATCCGGGGGCGCTGCGAGATATCCAGAACATCGTGACTGCATGCCAGGCTTTTGTGGGGCAACGCGAACCGGTCATCTGGAACGCGCTTCAGATGTTGATTTCCCAACTCCCGGATCTGGAACAGGAATTCAATACGCTCATGAGATCATACCGATTCCTGCGTTTTTTTCGGGATATCTATGCCTTATCACTGGCTGCGGATGATGATATCATCCGGGATCGCCTGCTCAGCACGGCACACCGTATGAAAATCGAACCTGGTGAGATCAAGGGCGAAGACGGGCATGCACCGAAATTACTCAAAAGTTACAGGTATCATCGTCACAGAGCTAAGGGTGCAATTGAAAAGATCATTCATCATCTTACGAAATACAATGAAAAACAAACTTGACGAACTTCAGAACCTATGTCTTGAACTCATCGATGAGTTTGGACTGCCATATCTGATCATGGGATTCAAGCAGATCAATGACCGCCAGTCCCTTTTCCTGGACTTCAGCTACGTCGATCTTATTCCCGATCCAATCTTAAAGGTCCTGGATGTAGTGGTCAGGGAACTGGAATGGTTTTTCTTTGAGTCGGACCATTGTGTGGAGTCAATGGGAGAACTGAAACAGCTCATCGACGCCCAGTTACAGCGTTTTCTTTGCCAAAGTTGATCTGCCATGCAGACATTCGTTCCCGTTGAGAGCGAGATTGACGTTCATCGGTTTGTTTGTTATTAACAATCGGATTCTATTCTTCATGGATGATGGTAACGAAAAAGGAAAGATTGTGAAAATGCCTTTTATCGCCTGTGAACTATTCGGAAGAATAGGCATGTTGGGATTTGTCATTTGCTCGATATTCATTTTCGGCCCTCCACAGGTCCCCGCTCAAGATCTGACATGGATCGACCAATCTCTTGGCTTGATGGATCTGGATATTCAAACGATCCGGCCTTGCCCTGCAGATCCGCAATTGATGTTGGCGGCTTCTTCCCGATCAATATACTTGTCCACAAATCATGGATATTCATGGGAGTTGGTATTTCGTATCTCTGGCGCATCCCGGAACATGATCACGGAAGAAGAAAAGGAGACTGCGTATCGGGATCGAGAATTCGATTTTTCCCGGGATGATTACCCGGAAGAGGATTTGCGGCGAGATGAAGTCTTGAAGGATGATGAATCTCTGGATGAACTATCGGATAGTGAGCTCATGGAACGGCTGATCGATCAGGGCTTGCTGGAAGAAGCTCATTTCGAAAACATCGACGACCGACATGAAGCAATCTCCCAGTTCATGGAGGAGGGCTCTCCAAAGAGTGATTCCCACCAATTGCGATGGGATCCGCTCGATAATCAGACAGCCTTTCTGGCAACTGACATCGGACTGTTTCGGACATCGGATGGCGGCAGAACATGGAAAACTGTCGGCAGGAATCTTACGGAAGACTCAAAACGGATTCTGGGCATTGTGGTACTGAACGAAAATCACACGGTTATTATTGCTACCGGACGAGGGCTTCGATATTCATTGGATTTGGGAGAGACATTTCAGCCGATCGATGGAATACCAACCAATCAGGTCTATACAGACATAGAGATTGTCTCCGGAACAGTGGAGCGTATTGTTGCGATTTCTGGAAGGGATGTTTATGTCGGCAATTTACGCCAGGGATTTCTGACCGATCATGTATCATCTGGAAGCGGAGAAGATCCAATTTCTGTTGCTGCTTATGATGATTGGATTTTTGCATCATCCCCAACCAAGGTGTTCTATCGAAATACAGTATTGGATGGATGGAACTCGATACCGGTTCTGGAACTGGGAGGATCGGAAATAAGAGATATCAGTGTGGATGACACAATTTTATATGCGGCAACGTCCCGGGGCGTATTTCAATGGGATTTCATGGATATGTCCGGTCGATATATCAATGAAAATTTATTGGAACATGACGTTCGGCAATTGGCTCTTGGATCGTTCTCTTTCCCTGATCTTTGGATAGCAACTCGAACAGGGATTTTTGTCCTGACATCGGTCGGTGCGGGACAGATCCCGTCACGGATGCTTCAAAAAGATCGCTCCATATTGCCGCCATATTCAGATATTCTGGCTGCCGCACTGAAAAATGCCGAATTGGACCTTGAATATGAACGGAAGATGATTGTTGGCGCAAGGAAATCCAGTTGGCTGCCGGAGTTCGTCACGTCTTTTCAATTCCGCTCAAAGGAGGATACCAGATTTTCACGCAATCACACCATTTCGATTTCGGAAGGAAGCGTGGTTCGGGGTCCGGATAATCAGTCCTGGTCTGATATTGAATCTGAAGTTTTCCATCTCCGGTTTCAGTTGACCTGGCGGCCTTCTTTGATGCGTCAAAATGCCGAATCGCTGAAAGCGTATAACCTGCTTGGCCAGAATGTGAAACGCAGAAAAGATGTGATGAACAGCGTCAATACATTATACGATCAATACGTTTCAGGATACCGACAATATGTATCCATTCCTTCGGGAAAGGAACGGATTCTTAAAAAATTGGAACTGGAAAAAATTAAAGCTCAAATCGATGCATTAACGGGGTTTTATCTGTCCCAAGCGGAAGCGAGCGTTCCTGGCCAATGAATGTTGGGATTGGGTAAGAAGGAGACAAAGATGAAGAGACTATCGGCAGGATTGGTTTGCGTGATGATGATACTTGTGAGTCCGGTCATCAATGCAGCGGTGAATATCAATACAGCATCCGTCAACGAACTTCAGACACTACCTAAAATCGGTCCGGGTCTGGCACAATCCATCATCGATTATCGCGAGGCACATGGTCCGTTTCGATCCATTGAAGGGATTATGGATGTCCCTCGGATTGGAGAGAAAATTTTCAATGAAATAAAGGGGTTAATTACGATCGGAAAGGGATCTGCTCAAAAAATTCCCATGGAAAATCCTGATTCATCATCCGTTTTGGATCTTGGAGAAAAGGGAAATACCGCCATGGAGCCCATCCAGAAAGGCACTCCGATCCCTGTGGCTTCACCAACGCCAGAACCTTCGATGGATGACATTATGGGACAATTCTCTCATGAGCCCGGTATCGAAGCGGTTCAGAAGGCTGCCGTGGACTATGCTGAGATCGATCCGATGCGGTTCAGATCCTGGCGGCAACACGTTAAAAATAAAGCATTGCTGCCGGATTCCCTCCAGATGACCGTTGGGCACGATACCAATGATGATACCGATTATTCCCGCTCCAAAACAATCAGTCTGACTGGAGGGACTGCTACCATCGGTCCGGATGATGAAACATGGGGACATGATACCAACTATGATTGGGATTATGAGTTGAGAATGCGATGGAATATTCAGGATTATCTCTTTAACTCCGATATGTTGCGAGTCAGTTCGGAAACCAAATCTCAGATCGGATTCCGTCAGGATATTTTAAATGAAGTGACAAAGCTTTACTTCGATCGCCGAAGACTCCAGGTGGAAGCTGTTTTGGATGGCAAGGCGGATATTCAATCCAGAGTCAAACGGGAGTTGCGTCTTCAGGAATTAACTGCCGCACTCGATGGTCTTACGGGTGGATTTTTCAGCCGTGAGATCCAAAAAAATTCTTCCGATAAATAGGCCGCAGAAAAGGGAAGATGTAACATGAGAGAGTTAAATAAATTCATCAGTATTATTGGCATCCTGACGATTGCTGTCCTGTGGGTCGGCTGTAAACCGGATAATGAAGGAGGATTCCAGGAAGACTTCAAAATGACCGCTGTTTCACCACAAATCATCAGCAGCGGACTGAATTATCCGTGGGGTTTGGAGTTTATTAAAAACGATAACAGTGATGGCACTGAAAATGGAAGTGTTTTATCGGCAGGAAATCTCCTGGTCGCCAATCGAGGGAAATCCGGGAACCGAGCCAATTCCGTTGTACAACTGAACCCGCATACCGGAAACATATCGATCTACAGTGATGCGTCAAAAAAAGATTCGCATGGTGAACCTGCTGTTGATGGACCGTACGATGTCGCTTTTTGGGGACCATTTGTCTGGATTGCGAACGAAGCGAAAGGCTTGGGATCCGTCGCTGTCACAGATCCAAATCCATCCAAAGCTCCGAATGGTCCCACCGGGTCGTTTGGTGAGCCGATCGATGGCCCGACAGGAACGGGTGTTTTTGGCAGTGATGATTTTGGATTTGTGGTGCTGGCCGTCACTCCTGAGTCCGATGCAGTCGGCGTGTTCAATCACACAAAAATCGAAATCCGATTTTCTTCTCCCGTTGATCCAACAACGATAACCTCCGCTACATTCCGGGTCGAAGTTGACTTCAGTCCGGTTTCTCCTGATCCTCAGGATCCCCGGGGTTCCTTTGCATTTTCATCCGATTACCGATCTGTGGAGTTTGTATATGAGGCAGATTTGGTGGAAGCCACGCGATATCGGATCACGCTGGACAAAGATATTTTGAATGAACGGGGTGTCCCTCTGGATGGTGATCTGGCGAGTCCGGGAGCGGATGATTTTGTGAGCAAGTTTACGGTTGGCGCTGGCAAGCCGCTCGTTATCTGGGTACGACCCCCAGACCGGTCATCAAATGTGCCTCCGGATACAATCATCGAAGTGGGTTTTTCTGAAAAGATCAAAAGCAGTACTGTCACGACATCATCGTTTTATGTAACGGATGGCGATGGTGATAAAATAGACGGCACTGTCCATGTCAGCGAAAACGAATCCGAAGCGGTCTTCATCCCGGATGAGGCATTAGGAAAAGATGTGATTTATACTGTTCATGTCCTTTCCAAAGTCACAGACAGCGCGGGGAATCCTTTGGATCAGATCCCTGGCGGATATCCAGATCCATTTTCGAGCTGGTTCAGCACAGGAGCAACCGACCAGACGCCTCCCAAAGTGACGTCCGTGACTGCCAACGAGACCGGCACCTCTGTTTCCGTCGTATTTTCAAAAGCCATCGATCCGGCAAGCCGGCAGGGAGATTATCTGACCATCTCAAATGAATCCGGGAGTCCGATCTCAGGCAGTATTTCGTGGCCAACCGATGCGACATTGACATTCAACCCGGATGTAAGCCTGACAGATGGAATCTATATGCTCTGTATCGAAGACGTGCTGACCGATAACATGGGAAATCATCTGGATGGGAACGGAGATGGCCAGCCGGGTGGACGGTATTGCGGTTCGTTCGCAGTTGGCTCCAATCGCCTGTATATCACATCTTCCTATCCGGAAGATGGAAATACCGGTATTGGTATCAGTACGGTGATTTATGTCAACTTCTCCCGCGCTATCAATGCCTCTACGGTCACCAGAAACACATTTTTCCTGGAAAAAAGCACAGAACCGGGATCACATATTTCAGCGTCGGTTTCGGTGAACCCTGGAAATACCAGCGCGCTTCTGGATCCCGAAGCACTATTGGAACAGGACACCGATTACACGATGACGGTCACCAGCGATGTGGCCGATACGGCGGGTAATCCGTTGGATCAGATTCCGGGTCTTCCGCTCGATGCATTCCATGCGCGATTTCGAACCGGAGGCGAAGACACGCAACCGCCATGTATTCTGGAGATTGTTCCAGAAGACGGCGCAACAAATGTTCCGATCAGTTCCGCCATATCAGTAACTCTGTCGGAATCGATCATCCCAAGCTCCGTTTCGCAATCCTCATTTCAGTTGACGGGTCCAGAGGGACAAATACAGGGACAGTTTTCATTTTTCAATGGCAACACACGAATTGTTTTCCAGCCGGAAGCGAATCTGATATCGTCTCAATCCTATACCATAACCCTGACAACCGGTATTTCCGACAGCAGCGGAAATGGTCTGGATGGCGATTGTGATGGAACGGTCGGTCCACAGTTTTCTACCACATTTACTACCGGATCAGGCGGTGTTGTGATTAATGAGGTCGTTGTCGATCCACAACAGGATTGGAATGATTCCGAAGGCGGCGATGCCATTCCCTTCAATACGGTTCCTGGCAGTGGAACGGTATCCATTTCGGATGAATGGGTGGAAATCCATAATGCATCCGGACAAACGGTAGATTTGACGAACTGGACATTGGAGATGAATGATTCGACTCCCGGCGTGCATGTCATTGGAGCCGGAGGCGCTACGGAAGTATTCTATCCGGCATCGGCGACGGTATCGAGTTTTTCTCCCGGAGCCTATCTGGTGATTGGAAATCCCACTGATTCCATGAATAACACATGCTACTTGATTTTGAAAAATCCATCCGGAGGGATTGTTGACGATGTCGAGATCGGCGATGATCCGGAGGGTGATGGAAATGATGACGGTGCACCCGGACCCGGAGAAGATGGCAATGCAGACAGCATTTCCAATGAAGCCGTCGCCCGTTTACCCAATGGATTTGATTCTGATTCGGATGGGAATGATTTCACCAAACAAGCCGCAACACTCGGATCATCGAATGGAGGCAGAACGGGTTTTGGTCCGTCGATGGGAACCCGACGCATGACCGCTGGCCTGACAGGTTTGAGCAGTATTGTTTCAGCCGGATTTGCCCCCGATAATCCCCATTCGCTGAGCTTGCTGTATTTTGTGGCTCACCCCGATCAGGGAGTCGTTTATGGAATCGATCTGGATGATGGCAGTTATTATGTTCTCGCCGGTTCTACCGCTCCCTCCGCCATCGAATTCGTTCCTGCAACAGATGCAACCGGGCAGACAATACCCGGCGAAGGTCTGTTATTTGTCGCAGATCCGGTGAATGGCAATATTGCCCGGATCACAATGAGTGCTTCCGGCCCTGCGGGAGATCCCGCTACGACATCGGTTCCGTCGAAACGGGAGACGGGGTCATACGTCTACCTGACATATGAGAACCTGGCGGAACCGGTCGGGATCGCCTACTCGGAAGAATATGATCGCCTGTATATTGCCTGCAGAGGGAATGGGTATGTGCTCGAAATCACACAAAATGGTCAGTTGACCAACGTTTTTGATACGGGTTTCGATATCAATGCACTGGGAGGTATTGCAGTCGGTGATTTTGGAGATGGCGACGTTGTTTTCATCAGCAATACGGGTGGCGAACGGATCGGAATCGGTGATGGTCCCAAGGGCTCCATTGCCTATTTCAAACCCCATAACGATTAGTCAGCGATGAGGAGAATCATTGTGGAACTGAAAATAATCGAAGTCCAGAAACCGGAAGACATGAATTTCATCTTTGGGATGTCGCATTTTATCAAGACGATAGAAGATCTCCATGAAACGATCATTCAATCCTGCCCGTGCATGAAATTCGGAATTTCATTCTGTGAAGCCAGCGGCCCCCGATTGGTTCGCGTGTCCGGAAATGATCCGGATTTATGTGATTTGGCCGCACAGAACGCGTTGAACGTCGGTGCCGGACACACATTTTTCGTTTTTATGACCGGAGGTTTCCCGATTAACATCCTCAATGGAATCAAGCAGGTCCCGGAGGTCTGCCGGATATTCTGTGCAACTGCAAATCCCGTCGGTATCGTCGTTGTCGAGCAGGCAGACCGGAGAGGTGTCATGGGCGTATTGGATGGGTATATGCCGTTGGGGATCGAAACACCGGACGATGTCCAGAACCGGAAATCATTTCTGAGAAAAATTGGCTATAAACTATCCTAAAAAAAAGCGGTTGTGATGCATTCACAACCGCTTTTATCTATTTTTCAAAACAATGAATTGTTCTCCCGCATCCAGCAGGGCACATTCTATTTCTTGATGATTTCCTGCTGAATGGGTTGTTTCATTATCGGCGATTTTTGAGAGCCATTCTGTTGCTGGCGTTTATGCGTGTCCGGAAATTCGGTCTGGCGGTTCTTCGTGGAGGTAATGCAGTTGACCTGATTCCGCAAGATGGTACTGTCAAGTGGAATGATGCAGCATTCTTCGAGGAGTTCCGTCGTCTGGCATGGATTTGTGATGAGGACAAGTTCCCGATCGACCGTGTTCTTTGTTATCGCAAGAGCAAAAACAGGCATTTCCCCACTGCGGTCAATCGTAAAATATTCCATATCGATCGGTCGGATCTGGATGGACGTTGCAGGTGTTGGCGTTGCGGTCGGTACACCGGGAGTCTGGACGGGATTGGGTGTCGGATAAATCGGACCGGAACATTGATCGAACCGGGTCATGTTGTTTTCGGTTGGATCGATCATGAACCCATAATTCATCAGGAGGCAATCCCGCATCCCCTGACCGAAAACGGCGATCCGGGACGATACCGGGTTTCCCGGTTCGGTCGGGATATAGACCTCGAGGTCGCGCAGTGAGGTGAAAATCGTGGGTTGCCAGCCGGAATGGCTCGGATTATACGGAGAGAAAAATCCCGTATATGGATACCGGTTGCGGAAGATCCTTAGATTGCCCATTTCGGATGCGACAATGACATCCGGCGGGTTCGGTGGGCTCGACAGGATATATCCGGCTGCCACCTTGGCGGGTCTTTCCGCGAGTCCGAACAGTCCGGACGCTTCAAGTACCACATCCCATTCACAGCGGTCATTGTACGCATCCCGGTAGTTGAACACATAGACTTGCGGGGTTGTGCTGAGACCTGAATCCGTAATTGCCAGGATTTCGCCAACACCGTCGCCATCGGTATCCGCGACCTCCAGATCAATGAACGATCTTCCCCATATATTGCTCAATTCAAAAGGAGGGCAGGTCGCTTCGATGAGATTTCCGCAGAGCTGATCGAGGGTCACGACAGTGATATACGATCTCCCCCCCAATGTGCTTCGATAAGCAACGATGATTTCCGGGGTTTCAGGGAGTCCCAGCCCGGAGATGTGTCCGACATCACCGACTGCAATCGCCGTGATCCGGTGCATTGGTACTGACGGGACCCGAATGGAGCTTTTCGCCTCGAATCCGTCGATTCCCCGGCGTGATAGGTGCTGCATATAGTGGAGATTGGGGCCGATATTATTGTTCGTGGCATAAACAAGGTCATTCCATTTATCTGAAATGATCGGGTTGTCACACAGATTCGCACCTTCCATGGCGATCACGATATCGGTGGAATTCGCCAATGGATACTCCCAGAAATTAACATCACACAGGGAACCGTCGGATCTGGAACCATCTCTGGGTAATCCGACAGCCACGATCGACCCGGTTGATCCCAGGATGATTTCATCGTCTTCCGGATCAAATGCGCTGCTTGGCGGAGTGGGTGTCGCATCTCCACCGGAAACGGTCGGAGTTGGTGTGGGGGAGTCTTCTGGAGTCGATGTGGGTTCTCCTGGCACGGTTGTTGCCGTGGGTGGGACGGGGGTTGGTGTGGAGGGAACGGGGGTTGATGTGGAGGGAGTGAACCGGAGTTGGGGTGAGCCGGAATAAACCAGGTTCTGGGGATTGATCTCGATAGAAACTTCGTAATCCCTGAACGGATAGATTTGGGGATTATTGGCATTCTGCATGTTTGAACGTTTTAAATTGGGATTTTGGGGATCCGGAGAACCGGCCTCCGCAATGACGGTCACACCGATTCTGCGGATGAATTGATCCAGGCGATTTTCGCCAAGGATTCCATTCCCGTTCCAGTCACGGGTGTTGGGATCAGTCGGAATTTCACCGATTCCGCCGCTGGGAATCTGAAGCATGGTCACCCGACTGAAAATGCCATTGATATGCGTGAACATGAACTTCAATTCGACTGAGTCAAGTTTGCCATCTCCGCGAACACTGTTGCCGATATTGACTGGATGTGGGTCAAGGGAGTTGGGTGGCATTTGGCCGCCCCAGTCACCCCAGAGATCCAAGGGTTCTCCGTCCCATTCTTCATCCGTCGGATCATCGTTGGGTGTTTCCGTATTGATAAAGTGACCCCAATACGTGAAAAGAACCATGGGCCATTCATTGTTGGGATAGATATAGTCAGCTCGTTCCGTGTCTGAATACGCATAATTGGGATTATACAGATTGCCGCGGATATTGTATGCGACGGGATGAACGCCGGCGTATGCATTCCGATATCCTCTCGATTCGGAGTCATAAATACATCCCCACCATTCTTTGTTCAGGTAGAAATCGGCTTTATTCTGATTGTGGGTCAATTCCGGGTCGGGGCCGGTAATGGCATCTTCCGAGTCGTTCTGATAATCAATGATTCCATCGTTGTTGTAATCAAGCGAGTATCTGACGATCTCAGCGCCCAGTTGTCGTGATCCATACTCCACCGCCCGATCCCATCCCCAATATGGAGCGGAGTGGGCAAATGCGACCAAGGGTCGTATCGCTGTGAAATCAGATGTGGAACTGGACGGAATCCCGAGTTCATTACTGTAAGAGCCGTATCGTTTGCTGGTATCCTGAATGTCCCGATCGAGGTCGGCACAAAATACCAGATCATAGGGTGTCGCTCTGAGGATTCGCGGTTGATCATTATCCACATCACGGCCATAGCCGATCTGATAAAGATCTTCGCGAAGGGTTCGCAAAGCCATTTCTGCATTTTTAGCAATATCTAAATCGGTCTCTGATCGTGAGATTTCATTCTTGGATGTCAGTAAATAACTGTAGATAATACCCATTACAATGGTAAATATGACCATTGAAATCAACATTTCAATCAGAGAGAATCCCCTACAGTCCGGTGACCTTGGATTCAATCGCCTTGAAAAGTTCATCTGAATACCCCTTTCTCAATGACCCACGCTCATTGGATTAATCCGAGATCAACTCCCGACGATGCGAAGGACCTATTATCTTTCAAAAGGTCAAGTGTCATATCATTCCGTGGCTAATCCGGTCTGATAACCAAGACCTTCCGTTCAGTAACGCGTATCAGTCGCAAGTGTGCTTTATTGTCAGGATCATAGTTGGCTGGACGATAATGGCGGTCCGCCAGATAAATCCGTGCCGGTTCGGTTTGGCGATGCGTAGATGCGATCGGGCGATTGGATGGAGCGAGACTGGATTGCCAATACATCGTGGGATTGCGGTATGAAAAAACAATCCGGCGAACACTCGGTGAGTTGTCAGGTGGAGTTATGAATGAAATGCCATGACTCAAACGCAAGGGGCCTTTAAAAAGTTCATTCGGCTCCATCATATTATTGTTCCGGATTTTTGTGGTATAATCCGTTCCACCCAGCACATAATCCTCTGCAAACTCCTGCTTTTTCCCTCCCCATTTCGTATCCTGGTTGTATTTTCGGGAGCGTTCACCCGTTGCCAGCCACCCGTCGTCATCCACCATAACATAGGAATTGGATGGGAAATGATACATTTGTCCGGATGTCGTCTGATACAGCCGGGCTTCGTAATTCAATATCACCAAATAGTCGTTATTCTCCGAAAGCGCTCGTTGCATACAGAGCTCCAAAGCATCGCCTACCGCACGAGCCGATGAATTCAGAAGCATAACCGGTGCGAATGAATTCCATGTTATCAGAGAAACAACTCCCAATACAAAGAAAATGCTGACAACCGCCAACATCTCAATGAGCGAAAATCCCAATTCCCGTGACTTTAACACATTGGAATCCTCCCCAAAAACACCAGGTTTTAATTGATCCACTCAACATCGAAAATATATCAAATTGCGATTCAGAATGTCAAAGTTGAGTCGATATCCCAATACATCACCAATATATTTATGCAAATTATGTACCATAAATGTCGAAAAATGATTGATATTCGATTGCATTAAAATTTGGAAAATCCCGTTAAAACGGACGATGCTGATCAGGGGGGCATGAGTGAAAAAGTAACAATTTAAGGGTTCAATGCCTTACCTGTTTGTCGAAGCATTTCAGGTTGTTTATTTTCCGCTCCAGGTACTACCCGATCGCGTTGGGTGACCTGACCTGAAGGCGTCATCCAGAGCATGACAATGAAAAACAGACTTAATACGAATAATGTATATAAAAAAAGCTGTGTTCTTTGATACCAATATTTGAATTTAAACACTCAGATCGTTCTCCTTCCATCATTCAACCTCAGCCCTTATAGAGAGAACGGATCATTATGTCAAGCCATGGATTGCCAATTCGCCTTTTTTTGAGTGATATGTAGAGGTTATCAAGAGATTTCAGAAGCAATGGGTATTCCCAATTGCTTCATCTTACGGTATAGATTCGTTCGTTCCATTCCCAGGCTCTCGGCAGTCTGAGTAATATTCCAACGGTAACTCTCCAGACGCTGCAGAATGAGATTCCGCTCAAAACAGTCTCGAGCGGTTTTCATATCCGATCTGGGTTCGGTGCTGGATTCATGTTGCAGAGGTTTTCGAACGGAATCCCGGAGATCTTTTTCGTAGATTGTGTCATCCATTGTCATGATGACCAGACGCTCCACTTCATTGCGCAATTCCCGGATATTGCCAGGCCAAGTGTAGTCCGTGAGTATCTTCATTGCAGATGGTGACACCGCTTTCAGCATTTTTCCATACTCGCGGGAGTAAAAATCGAGATAGTATTGGATTAATTCCGGAATATCATTGGCTCGGGCTCTCAGAGGAGGAACCGTGATCGGAATCACGTTTAAACGGTAATAGAGATCTTCCCGAAACCGGTTGTTTTCTATTTCTTCGATCAGATTCTTGTTGCTGGCTGCGATCACTCGAACATCGATGTTTATCGATCGATTTCCACCCACCCGCTCGATTTTTCCTTCTTCCA
Organism: uncultured bacterium; assembly: GCA_964512995.1. Taxonomy (GTDB): domain Bacteria; phylum CSSED10-310; class CSSED10-310; order CSSED10-310; family CSSED10-310; genus CAZELM01. The sequence continues at coordinate 90,912 of CAZELM010000004.1, read as the reverse complement.
GAACCCGTAGTACCTTTGCCTGCGTTTTCAGACTCATGTCACCAATTTCATCTAAAAACAGGGTGCCGCCGTGTGCGAGTTCGAATTTACCTTTTTTCCGATAGAGCGCATTGGTAAAGGCTCCTTTTTCATGACCGAATAACTCCGATTCGATCAGATCTTCGGGAATGGCGGCGCAATTTACTTCAACAAAGGGACCATGAGCTCTCAGGGATGCATGATGGATTTCTCTCGCGACCAATTCTTTGCCGGTGCCGCTTTCGCCAATGATCAGAACTCTGCCATTGGTCGGTCCTGCTGTTGCAATCAGTTTGCGGATCAATGAAATCAAGCCGCTGCTCCCGATCATATTCTGCTGCCTGGCAATCTGTTTCCGTAATTCCTTGTTTTCGCGCTCCAATGCCTGCTGTCGAAGCGCTTGTCGAACTTCATGGATCAGCTTTTCGAGGGAGATCGGTTTTTCGATGAAATTGAGCGCTCCAAGTTTCGTCGCCCGAACGGCGGTTTCAATAGTTCCATGACCGGAGATCATGATAACTCCGAGTTCCGGAGCCAGTTCTTTCATTCTGGTCAGTGTCTCGAGCCCATCGAGCCCTTTCATCCAGATGTCCAGCAAAACCAGATCCGGGATTTCCCGGGAGAGATAATCCAGAGCCTCTTCGCCAGAACTGGCTGCCCGGGTCTGATATCCTTCATCTTCAAGGATTCCGCTGATAGCATTTACTATGCTTTTTTCATCATCGACGATTAAAATTACTTCCTGCAATGGCGATCACTTCTCCAAACGATGTTTTTGCGTTATCACAGGAATTTCAATAATAAACCGAGCCCCTCTCGGTTCATTGTCCTGTGCCCGGATGTTACCATTGTGATCTGTAATGATCCGCTGGCATATCGCTAATCCCAGACCCGAACCCCGTCCTTTTGTGGAGTAATAGGGGAGGAACACTTTATCACGGTCATTCGACGGGATACCGTGCCCGTTATCCGCGATGTCAATTCTGACGATTTGAAGATTGGTATCATAATGACTTTCAATCGTAATGACTCCATTGCCATTCATCGCTTCGATAGCATTATCGATCAGATTGCCAAAAACCCGCTTGATCTGATCCCCATCCAGCATCAGGGGCGGAAGTTCATGATCCAGAGCCACATCAATCGTAATACCTTCCACACTTCCGGAATAGAGCGAAATGGTTTGCTGTAACAATTCATGAATATTGCCGGTCGACAAACTGGCTTCCGGCATCCGAGCGAATTGTGAGAATTCATCCAGAAGAATGAGTAATCCATTGACTTCATTGATGATCATATTCATCGTGTTATGAAACAGAAGATCAAAATCTGCGGATCTCTGCCGGTACTTTTTCTGAATCCGCTGGACATTCAACTGAATGGGAGTGAGTGGGTTTTTTATTTCATGTGCCAGTTGCCTGGCCATCTCCCGCCATGCAGCGATTCGCTGAATCCGAAGAAATTGTGTTAAGTCATCGAAAACAGCGACGACGCCGTTAAACTGGCGGTCGGCATCCAACAATGCAGCCAGGCTGACCGATAATGTTGCCGTCCCATGGTGCGTTCGAATCTGAATTTCTCGCTGAAAAGAACGGTTCCTTCCCCAATAGATGCGTTCCATTAACTCCTTTATCTCACGGAGATGCGAACCGCTCAAGACTTCGGTAAAGTGCTTTCCAAGCGATTCTTCCATGGTGATTTCCAAAAGATGAGCCGCAGCGATATTGATTGTCCGAACGTGCCCCAGCGTATCAATAGAAATGACTCCCGCTGTGATATTCCCTAAAATGGTCTCCAGTTGATTGCCCCGATCCAGTAATTCCTTGTTTTTACTCTGCAATTCGAACGCAGATTGTTCGATCAATACACGGTTGGTATGGAGCTGTTCGGTCATCCAGTTAAATGATTTTACGAGAGTGCCAATTTCATCGAATGCCATGATATTCAACCGATAATCCAGATTGCCATTGGCGACTTCCTGGATGGCTTGTGCAAGGTGGGAAATGGGGATGGAGATCTGTCGAGCCAGATAGAGGCCGAGCCAGATCGCTGCAAACAGGATAGTGAATGCAAACAACACGAAAATGGCAATATATAATCCCTGGGTCGGCCGGATCATTTGCTTCTGTTGTTTGTATGCTTCAAAATTGTGCTGAATCGTTCGGATACTCTGTGTGATTCCCTTGGGCAGGTAAATGCTGATAACGAGTGCTCCTTCGATACTCCCTGAATCGATCGATGAAAAGATCGGAACCCCCCGCCGGATCAGCTCACCATCTCCCATAAAATGAACATCAAAAAATGAGTTCCCATTGAACAGATTTTCAAAATAGGGTGATTCCGGACCCAGAAAAATGCCTGACGTTTCTTCTGGAGGGGAACTTCGCCATCGCTCGATTGCATTTTTGTCAAAAAACTGGATCGATTCCAGTTGGTACTCGGCTTGCTTTTGGGACAGCATCGAAACCAACTCGGTCTGCCGCTCTTCAGAATTCAATCCGTTATCGGTAATGAACTGGCGGATGGTTCGGGCATATTGATCCGCCAGAGCTTCGGCGTTTGCATGGGATGCCCGTGCCAACTCCATCGCATAATCCACAAATTCATCAATCTGAGGATTGAACCAATTCTGGATGGAGTCAGCCATCAGATTGGAGCCAATGAATGCAAGAAGTCCTGTCGGCAACATGGACATCAGAATAAAAGCAACGACCATCTTTGTCCGGAAACGGTGCCCAGCGCTCGATCGTCCCCGTTCCATGAACAATTTGATCAGGTTACGGAGTATCAGAATAAGTAAGATTATCAGAAAAAGAAGGTTCAGGTTCAATAAGGCGACGAAACCGATGGAAGGAAGCTCAAGGTATTTTAGCTGGAGATACGTCCCGCCAGCCAAAATTCCCAGAATCAGTCCTGCGATGAGGAGATTTTTTTGGCGCTGCTTCTGTAGCTTTGAAAGTGAATCGGGTGTTGGATACGATGAAGGTGTAAGCTGATCAGTGGAGGGGGATTTGGATTCCTTTGTCATGGCATCTTGTGACCAATTCGGGACGCTCCCGGAAGGTAAATGAGGTGTGGATGGGTCATTTTGAGATAATACAGAATCACACTGTCAGCGATCCGGCAATTCCATTCAATCCAAAACGGGAAGAAACTGCCGGGATGTTTTCGTTTCGAAATCATTGGAGATAAAAAATAGAATCTCATTCCAGCGTCCAGGCAAATTCTCTGTTCTCATCGTTGCTTCCAGAGACAGATAGTATTGTTTTCCAGGCAATATCGATGTGGAAGATACATTCAGAGCGCCTTTGAAGGTTGCCATAACTGTTCGCATTTTGAAAGAATCGTCTGTCGTTTCAACTAAAAAAGGTTTAGGATCCCCTTTTCGCTGACAGGTAATGGTGTAATGTTTGCGCAATGTGTCGTATGTTACCGTATGTGTGTATTCTTCTCTGGCCATCGTCTGGTTATCCCAATACCAGCGCATCCGTTTGCAGTACAGAAAAAAATGAAATGTTGCGGGTATTCCGGAGTTGATACTCTCCTCGATTTCACGATTAAATCCCTTATGCAGCAATGCGGTTACGGTAAATCCTGCTGGCGTCTGAGTCCATCGGAATTGTTTGATGCTTGGCTGATCTTCTTTGCTGCGAGCAAAGCAGATGGGTGATGACGCAAAGAGCATGATGCTGATGAGAAAGTATATCGATAATCTGTGTAAGTTCATCCGCTGAATCATAGCGTGTTGATATCGAGTAGTCTAGCAAATTAAATGGCGTGCTAAACGAGGGCATTGCATCACGGTGTATTCCCGATATAAAATTCCGCTATCGCGATATTGGAAATGACAGAAGGCACATCCAGCATCCCGTCCTTGAATACCACACCATAAAAATGGTATGGGCCGGAACTCGTCGCGTCAGGAAAGATAAAGGACGGAATGACTTCCAGCATGCCTTCATAATTTTCCGGTAAATCCAGATCATCATGATCCAATCCAATGTCAATCATTGTCCATGATGGATAACACCAGAAAGAACCTCCAGCTTCCAATAAGATATACAAATCTCCGTTTTGCGCCGGTCCCCTGTTCGTAACACGCATATTCACCCAGCATAACGCGTTCGGAACAAAGGTTCTGCTGCTGAGTTGAAAAATCAGATCGATTCCTTCAGGAGAGACGGTATTGGTTGGAGTTATGGTGGGCGTCATTGACGGAGTGGGAGTGGGTGAGGAGGTAAGGGTCATGGTTGGTGTCGGCGTGTTGGATGATGACGGAGTGGGAGAGGGCGTATCGGTCGATGTCGGTGTCTGTGTTGGTGTTTCGGTCGGACTGTTGGTGGGTGTTGCTGTGGGACTGTTTGTTGGTGTCGCTGTTGGTACCGGAGACGGCGTGGCAGTGTGGGGGATTTCCGTGGGAGTTGCAGTCGGTACCGGAGATGGTGTTGCTGTGTAAGGGATTGGACTTGGTGTTGCCGTTG
>CAZELM010000004.1:69563-86313 GCA_964512995.1 uncultured bacterium | reverse complement strand
GTGGGAGTTGCAGTGGGTACCGGAGATGGTGTTGCTGTGTAAGGGATTGGACTTGGTGTTGCCGTTGAGACGGGGGACGGCGTGGCAGTGTGAGGGATTTCCGTGGGAGTTGCAGTGGGTACCGGAGATGGTGTTGCTGTGTAAGGGATTGGACTTGGTGTTGCCGTTGGGACGGGGGACGGCGTGGCAGTGTGAGGGATTTCCGTGGGAGTTGCAGTGGGTACCGGAGATGGTGTTGCTGTGTAAGGGATTGGACTTGATGTCGAAGTTGGGATGGGAGACGGCGTAAAAGTCGGTGGGGGAGGACTCATTGTGGGTGTCTGGGATGGCGTGCTTGTTGGCGAAGGAGTATGTGTCATTGTGGCCGATGTTGGCGTGGCAGTGGGACCAATGGGGTGAGATAAATCGTCGTTTGGATCGGTTTGGCTGGAATATTCCGAAGAATCATCGTACCCATCACCATCTGTGTCAGGATGAGATGGATTTGTAATCGCACGATCCATTCCAAATCGAAGTTCCTCTCCATCATCCAGGCCGTCACCATCTGTATCCGGATCGAAAGGGTCGGTCTCCCCGCGGCTGATAACACCATCCTGATTGGTATCCTCCATAAAATCCCCAACACCATCGTCATCCGAATCCTGAACCGAAAATTGTTTCAGGGATGTATTGATGATCGCATTGTTTTGAGTGGTTGAGGTACGGAGCGCCAGATATCGGCTGCTGCTCGTGGGATTGAATGTCAGCGGAAATGTTGGATTCCAGTATTCATCCCATTCGATCAGCCGGATGTCATCGAAATAGACATAGCCATAACCCGGAGACGTGGGATTCTGCAGGTGCAGGTTGATATCCACATATCCTAAAGTATCCGGTGCCTGTACCATGGTTTCGAAATATGTCCATCCCGCATTGCCGCTGAGAGGACCCAGCACATTGATCTCCTGATCATATCCAGAAGACCAGGTATAGGGGAAATAATAGAACATCAGTGAAATTCTGGCATTCCGTGCGGTTGCTAACCGGTAGTAACCGGAAACCATATAAGTTTTGGCAGGATCAATCGGCATTCGTCCCGTGGATTGTACTGTAATGGGTGTTGTCTGACTGCTGTGGCGGCGCAACCGCACACAGTATTCCCCATGATATGGCTCTGTATCGGATATCATACTGCTGCTGGAGTTATCAATATTCCATCCGACTCCTTCTGCGGTGTCATCATCCAGATCGTCATCTTCAAAATCACCGAACAGAAACCGATCACGACCCAGAAGGATGGCCTTGGAGCCGGTAACTCCAGATACTGACTGGATGGTCGATAAATACATTTCATCGGGTATTGTGACTTTGTCGGAGATGTAACCGCCCAAGGAAGAATCATAGGACGTGGGGACAGGATAACCATTCTCCGTCAGAGTTTCTGTCATTTGAGCATTGGGTAATCGGACAATCCCACGACCCAAAGATCGATCCGGAATGATCGTAGCGGCTGAATATTCCGAGAGCCGCATCAGATTGGTCACCTGTCGGACACCCGAATCGCCTTGAAGGAATTTGGGTTCAAAATTTTCAATATACATCGGGATCAGTGTCATTTGCTTCACACCCTGGGGATCTAACCGGGTATCAACCATGAGTGTCGGCATTGTCTGTTGGTATTTTTGCTCAAAAATAAAATTTCCAAGGCTGTAGACAATGGGCGTTCCATTATATATTTCGATGCCTTGACTCACATGAGGATGATGACACACGACGAGAGATGCGCCAAGGTCAATCGCGAGATGCGCCATGTCTTGAATAGTGCTCGAAGGATCTTCATCATATTCAATACCACCATGGAACAATGCGACAGTGATATCGGATATCTGCATGCACTGATGGATCGCTCGGGAGAGGTCATATTCATTCAATTCAAGCACTCCAGGTTTTTCATATCCGGCTTGAAAGAAGGGCTGCTCATTTGAAGTAACGCCGAGAATCGAACAGAGGCTGATGAATCCGATTCGTAATCCATTGATGCAAATGGTGGAGGGGAGTGTCGCGTGAAATCGATCGATCCCTGCGCCGACATAGTGTATCGGCATATCTCTGGCATAAGGACTGACTCCGATCGGGTTATCCAGAACCTCCAGTGTCTGCTCCAACCCGGGAACCATATAATCAATCAGATGATTATTGGCGAGAGAGACCAGGCCGAGGTTGTTTTCTGACAGAGTGGCAACCGAATCGGGTCGGCTCCGAAATGTAATGGATTTGGTTGGATGAGGATATCCCTGATTGGTCAGAGGCGTTTCAAGGTTGGCAATACGCAGATCAGCGCTGAATCGGCGGGTATGGCGGCCAATGTTCTGAGCGCCTTCTCCCTGATCCCCTGGCTGAATCAATGATCCATCATTGTCGCCTGGAATACCATTCTCATCGGCGTCTTCATATCGTCGAGCCATCATGCAGTCTCCGGCGAAAAGTAAAGATACCACCGGGATCGATCGGCCATCTCCGACTGTGACATGAAGACTGTCCATGCCTACCAGACCAGTGGAGTCGGTGATGGAACAGAGAACATTGAATCGGCCGGAGCTGTCGAATTGGTGGGTAGGAGATGGCATGGAACTGGTGGTTCCGTCCCCAAACTCCCATAAATACTGAAACGATGTGCTATCCGGATCCGTGACTGTACAATGAAATGTGACCGGTTCCGCGATTTCAACTGAAATGTCAGCACCCACATCTGCTTGTGGTGATTGTGGTTCGGAGTCAGTGATATCCCAGATCTCATCAAAATAAACCGCTCCGGACGCAGTGTCCTGATCATTGATGAACACCAGGGAGGTTATGTGTACTGGATCGCTTATTTCGAAACGGTCATTCCAGTCCTCTCCGACAGGGAGTTTAAATTGCCGGAATTGATGTGGCGTATCCTGCCAGCCGGCATATGTGGTGATCCATGGATCTGTTTCAGGTGGCGCATCGAAGGCTTCAATGATGTAAATCAGTTCATGCGTGCCATCAGATATTCCAAATGCCTGAATCCGACTGGTGGATGGAGCGTGCAGGTAGATTTCCCAGATGGTGTTTTGTGAGATTGTAATATTTTTATCCGAAATGGAATAACGTTTCCATGTATTTCCATAAAGGTAGAGCGATGAGGTGGTACCAGCAGCGCCATGTGAACTATCAAATCGCCACATGCCTGGATTTATGTCTTCTCCAGCATAACTTGAAATCCGCCAGGAATTCCAAGGAGGTTCAAAATTTTCGATAAGCGTATCCGCGGATGTAAAACTGATGCTAACAGTCAGACATATTCCCAAACATAAATATATTATATATTGCATGCTGCAGTCTCCCTTGCATTGGAACCGCAGCAATATTTACGCCATCATATCATAAGTATTGCTGCTTTTTTTGGGATAAGTATCAAAGGATACTATAGCAAATGTTCTCAGGCCATTTCAGATTTCTTCCGGGGATCGATATCAGGCAGATAGTACCGGACGGTGCCTTCCGTCAATATGGTTTGTGTCTCTGGATCCCAAATGTAAACATGAGAACCCACAAATCGATGGCTGAGGTCACCGACTTCACCCCGGACTTCCAACTGCCGATCGACAGGGCATTTTTTCAGAAATCTGATACTCATATCATATGTAAACCCACTGCGTCTGAATCGTGCCCAGGTTCCCCAGAAAGCTGCTTCATCGAGAATGGTCGTCTGGATGCCACCATGAATAATACCAGGAAAGCCAGCATAAAGCGGATCGATCGAAATCTCAGAAAAGACTTCATTTTTTTCATTGTCGAAAAAGAACGTGAGCTTCAATCCGAAAGGATGGCATGGGCCACATGCAAAACAATTGTATCCTTCTGTCTTTGCGAATGGATTATCAATCGGATGGATCATGATCAATTATCACTCGTTTGAATTTCATAAAGAGATTCAGTGGCGGTAATGATGAGGGAAAATATCCAGAAAGCGTTTTTTATCGCCTGTCACAAGCAGTGTGACGATATCATATTCTGTCAGTGTGGCTTTCAGTGATGGAGCGATTCCATTGATGGCAAAGGATAGTGTTGAAAAGGGGTAATGCTTCATAATTTGAGGATAGGTGTCAAATATCGCTTGAAGAAACATGAGGAAGGGTGTTCCTTCCGTAACTTCTACTTGTTCTCGTGCTGTACCAGTCACTTTTTGCAGATCCGGATCAAACTCCAGATAAATCGTTACCGATCGTAATGAAGAATTTTTTTTATCTGGCATATTGACCATGTGTGGTGTTTTCATGGTATGAGACCGCCAACCTGTCAATGTTTCATTTGGATCGATACGTGATGAGACCTTTGGTCGGGTCATGAGGAGAAACGCCAACCGTCACTCGGTCGCCTAAGACAATTTTAATGTTATTGGAACGCATACGACCGGAAATTCGCGCCATAATCACATGGCCGGAATCCGTTTCAACTTTGTAGAATCCCCCAGCCAGGACTTGTGCAACGCGACCTTCTCCAAAAATCAGATCGTCTTTAGCCATGATCAACCTCTGTGACGAATCGGAAAAAAATATTCATCAAGCCTCCTTTATTGCGTGTGATTCGTTTGCACCGGCAACAATGCCGCCGAATAATAATTACATTCTCCAAATGGATATATCAATAGGTCTCAGGATATTTCTGGAAAAAAACATAAAAATGGAGTATAAGAATGGCCATTACCACTGCCCGTGTGAAATCGGGCTGTTTTAATCCGAAAGGAGGCTGATTATGAGAATGTATCTTTTAGGATTGATTTTAACAAATATTGTATTGTGGAATGGAGTCATTATGGCAGAGAATCCGATTGTCGTTATGGAAACAAGTATGGGAACAGTTGAAATTGAATTATATTCCGATAAAGCGCCCATTTCCGTAAAGAATTTTCTCACATATACCGATGAGAAGTTTTACGATGGTACTATTTTTCATCGCGTCATCAATGATTTCATGATTCAAGGCGGTGGATTCACTCCAGAAATGAAGCAGAAAGAAACGCATGAACAGATCAAAAACGAGGCGGACAATGGGTTGAAAAATGAAAAATATACCCTGGCAATGGCTCGGACAAATGAAGTAAACTCGGCAACCAGTCAGTTTTTTATCAATGTGAAAGATAATGCATTTCTGAACCACCGTGGCACATCTCCCCAGGAATTTGGGTACGCTGTTTTTGGCAAAGTGATTTCCGGAATGGAAGTCGTTGATCAGATCAAAGCGGTGAAGACAGCCAAAAAAGGGATGCACAGTGATGTCCCGGAAACGCCCGTGGTTATCAAATCAGTAAAGAGAAAATAATTCCCCACATTTTCAGCGTTTAACAGAACATCGTGAAATCAAAGAAAGACCGGAATTAGGTTCATTATTCCGGTCTTTTCCGTCTGAAGTTCAATTGCCGATGATGTTTTCACTCCTCGAATTGCAGGATATCGGAATCGCTCAACGCATCACCCTCAGAAAGCCACTCCAAAATGGCTTTCTGTGCCTGTTCTTTCGTTAATGCATGCCCGGACAAGCGGGTTTTTAAATCCGTTATCCGGCGAAGTTTTATTTTATTCCGAGGAAACAACTCCCCATTGATCATGCGCAACAAATCGATCGTCAAAACTGGTTCCAGTTTGACAACGAGGTGAGGGTCGGAAGGATCCAGTGATACCAAACTTTGCATCCGGTCATATAATGAATGTGTCTTTTCAATTCGTCGGAGCCGATCCTGAAGTTCCTGAGAATGAATCATTTCCATATAATATCGGATTCCTCGCGTCATCCGATCGACCAAGTCCTGGCAGGACACCGTCTCCATCGGTTGACCCAACCGGTAATTGCAGTGACAAAATGGGGATTCTCCGAGAAGGATGCGGGGATCGTGCCGGCACTGGGATCGTTGGATCGTCTGAATCTGCTTATCAATCGAGAATAGTGTATCCGGACCGGATAGATTGGATAGGTTTGAAAACAAGTGCAGCAATCGATATTCTGATGAGATTGTAATCTCTGACAGGCTGAGTGAATTGAATTGCTCCATTCGCCGGGTATGTTCCTCTGTGTAACGATCGATGAAGAGGCTCTTGAACCGTTCCACGGAGTCCAGAAATTCTTTGAGACCATCTCCCAAAAACAATGATTCGGATAGGTTTTGATTACTTAGAGCGGTATGAAGTGCGGTCTCGATATCATGATAGGATTTTTCCTGGGGAATGTGAAGATGTGAATGATTGATGTAAGTTCGAGCTGATAGATAAGGTGTTTTCCCTATCTCCATGAATGAAACAATCCGCTTCATTCCAATCATCACCCGTTCAATATCACCGATCTCCAGAACTTTAGCGAGAAATCTCTGCAATCCATCGTATGCATCCATGTCGGCATCGATCGATTTGATTAAAATCTGTGAATGTTCAACGATTTTGACAAGCTCAGGAAATTCATGGATGTCTTCGGGAAATCGCCCGGATAACTCCAACATCATACTGTGATAGGACTGCAATTTGTCTTGCCACTCTGAAAAGTAATCCCGGATCCGATTCCATAAATCATCCTGAACATCCAGATCCAAATCCTTCAATTGTTTTCGGATAAGCAAGCGGTACATCAATGCAAATGCCGGTCGGTACCGGGGTGGAATAATGCGGCCGCGCATGACACGGTCAAATTCACCCGAAATCGGGAGACGGATAAGATTGAAAGGAATCACAACGGACTGCTGCAGAGGTGTCAGATAACCTTTCCGGATCAGTGAGACCAGTGTCAATTCAAAAACCGGTCTGGATATTCCGAGTGATGATGTCGCCAGTGTTTGAAAGATCGATTCCAGGGAGACGGATCGGTCCGTAATGCTCATGTCGATCCCTTCATCCGGAGGCATCAGATTCATGATCGCTTTGGCCGCTGGACAGCGTTTGGGATTTGGAGTCAGGAAATAGGTGCCTGCTTCCTTTCGGACGAGTGCCAGAGGAAGCGCGATGGAAGCCAAAGCGGTTTCGAGTGATTCGTCGCGTCTGGTTTTCGGTTCTGTCGTCTTTCCCGGAACAATCAATCGCTCCAATAATAATTCAGATAGAATCCGGCCGCTGAAATCGATTCTTGGCGCTACGAGGTGATGCATGGTAAATCGTTGTGAAAGCGCGGTTTTAATCGAATAGGCCGCCCACTGATCAAAGTGGTCACATTTTTGATTTGGTGCCAGAATCTGCCTGCCCGATACCGTGAACAACTCCCCATGCTGATAACAGTGCGTGATAATGGAATGCGTTTGAGTTATCTGCCGGTTCATTCGCTCTTTGACCATTCCCAGTAATTGGGTCGCCTGATCCGATGGGTCGTTGGTCAGTTCGGAGATCAGTTTCCAGCAGGCGTATGCTTCCAGGAAAGGATAAAAGGAATCTGTATGTTCCGGCATATTTGGAATGCAGAATCCCCAAGCTGCCGCCACGGATTCCGGCTCTCTGGCGAGGAATTTTTGAGCAGCCACTCGCTGTTCGTCAATATCACCCAACCAACAAAACGTCAGGACGAAATCGATCTGACCGGTGCGGATTTGGTTTCGCAGGTTTTCCTGATTGGATTGCGTAAGGTTGCCCAGATGTATCAGTTGAATGGCAATTTTTCGAAATGTGTTTTGCCATCGGATACCATCCCGGAGCGATACCCGGTCGAGAAAAATCGCCATCGGGAACACGCCATGTGACATGCTGGAATAGATGCTGCGCAAAACTTCCGCAGTCAGTGGAGATACTTCGGAGATGATCCGGCGAATTCGATTCTCCAGTATTTCAGAAAGATCTGACTGGAGATCCAATGTAATGATATGATCAAGGGATGATTTCCCGGTAGTAATCTTTAAATGACCGACTCGTGTGTGTAGAACATTGACGATGTTTTCAAAGAAATATTCATAATTGAGATCACCGGCAGGCAATGAGGGATCGAGAGCGCAATACAGGATCATGTTGGCCAGTTCCTGCACGGTACGTGTTTCCTTTATTGGTGTGATAGCCAGTAAGATCAGTATTTTTATAAGTCGCAATGCGGACTGCTGATCGGCAGGGGTTGCCATGACACTCCGAATTTTGGGGATAAAATGACTTTGAAAAAGACGGAAATATCCAGAGTATTCCATTGACTCTGCGACATGATCCTGAAAATGATCATAAATGATGTCTGGAGTCAGGAGATGGTCGATGGGTTCATGGAGTAATCCCGCAATCTGGGACTCGGGTCGGCCGCGTATCCGTGTGGTCAGAAAATCCACAATTCCACGGTGGCGGCTGAACAGGTCGGAATTTTTATCCAGAATCTCCAATGTTTCCGGATGGATGGGGTAAATTTCAATAAACTCCTGAAGCGAAATGGGTATTTTATTGAATGACCGTTGAAGGGATGTGTATACATTCTGGATGTAAGCAGCAGCCTCTGGATGTTTGCGGACAATCAAGCGTTTTGATACCAGCTCCTTGAGGTGTCGAGTGGAAAGACGCAGGCGGGAGTGGTAGCGGTCTTTTATTTTTTTAAATACGGTTTCCCGAATCTCTCCCGTACGTTCCAGCGCTTCCTGAAGTGCGCCGATGATCCACAACGGATGATGCGCAGAACTCTCTCCCATAAACTGAAGAAATCGAGCATCTTCATTCAGTGATTGGGGATCCGGCTTGGATTTGAGAAATTCAGACAGCTCATCCAGAATGATCAGAATGCCATCCCACCCGGCGGCGCGCAATCCGGTGGTCAGATCCTGGATGGCCGTTCGATGATCGGGGATCACACGAAATGGAATGGCGTCTCCCCGTTCCTGAAGAAATTGCAGAAGAAGTGTATGAGCGGCCGCAGAATCTTCTCTCCGGATTCGTTCCCAGGAGTATTCCCTGCCGATCCGCCGTTCGAGATACGCCCGGAACTCCTTTTGATGGACAGGGGCGATGTATTTCTCGAAAAGGCTCAGAAATTTTTCGGTATGTGACAAAGCCAGCGGTACACCCGCCATCGCTGTGGTCACTTCGATGGCTCCCCATACGATCTCTTCCAGTGTGAGATCGCGCCCGAAATCAGTCAACGGAATCAATACCGACAGAAACCGTTTTTTCCGAAATCCGTCCGCCAGGTTTGCGATTTGGGCATCCTGTTGTCCAATACCTGCCCATGCCCAGGTGTGACGAGTCAGAAGTGCGATGATGGAGAGAAGATGACTTTTTCCAGAACCGTAATTTCCGGCAATGAAGAATCCTTTTCCTTTGCCTTGGAGCATCGTTTGCAGGATGACGAGCAGGATTGCTTTGATATCATCGGTAATGATGAAGGACTGCAGGAGTAACTCCAGGACAGTCCGTCCCTCTGGATCATCCGGATCGAGATCCCGCGTGTCAGACAGCTCGATAACCGTTCTCAGATCCGGAACATCAATCAGATCGCCGATTTTTATTGGAGCGATATTCACTATTGGGAATCGTCGTCTTTAAGCAAAAATTCAAATGGATTCCGTGGCGTCTGAGGTGGGCGATCTTCTGGTGGCAGATCCTTCTGGTTTTCACTCGCTTGTTTCAGCGCCCGTATAATCGGATTATCTTCCATCTGAGGATCATCGATATGAACAGGATCTTTTTGCTGCCCATCATTGATTTCCGGGTTATCTTCGGATTCAGCCGGTGGATTTGTTGGGATATCCTTTTGGGGAGTTATCTGCGATGTCCGTTGTTTCGGCGATGGCGGTCTTGGGGTACGTTTGGGACGAGCGGGTGATTTGGGTCGTCGCCCCGATGACTTGGCTCCGATTTCATCTGTCTGATCCGCATTTTTGGGAGTCGTTGTAATCGGCGATTTCGAATCGGCGGATTTATTGGGCGTTACTGAAGTATCAGGATTGTTTTTTCCGGGAGTTGTCTCGGATGGTGTTTCTTTTTGATGAATCGGTTCCGCGCCTGTTCCCCGTTCCACTCCGGATTCATCAATCATCATCCCATTCTGGGATTCTCCCCGATGTATTCCGGATTCGTCGATGATAAAATCTTTTGAAGGCGCAATATGTTTGTCAGCAGTCGCTTCTGCAATAAACGATTGATATGCACTTATCTTTTTCTGGTAGAATCCAAAATACAGAATAGATAATCCAGCTACTAAGCTGACAATAAATGAAACGCCAAACGGCATCAGAAAGGAAGAACTTTTTCGAGACATAATATTTCTACCCAATTGTTCAGTGATTTTATGATATCCAGCGTCCAGTCAAACTCAGATGTAACAACACCTGGATGAAAATAGTTCCGGATAATCATAAAGCCACAACTTCTCTGGTCAATTCCTGTGATTCTGGTGTAAACAGTAGATCAACTCCCTGCTTGACTGTCCAAGAAGTAAGACCTTATCGTCGGGTTCCTTCCAGGTGTTATGCTCCGAAAGGTGGAGCGAAAATGAAGATCAGCGCGACAACGAGTGTGTAAAGTGCCAGAGACTCTATCAGTGCCAGTCCAATAATCAAGAGCATCTGGATATCCTTGTATGCACTGGGTTGTCTGGCAATAGCATCCATCGCATTGGCAATGGCTTTTGATTGGGCGATTCCGCAAAAACTGGAGGCGATTGCCATTGCAAATGCACAGGCTATTGCCACCACACTGAAGAATACTGCCTGATCACTCAATCCATTGCCACCTTCCGCGGCCCAAACGCCACCCGTTAAGAGAACGGTTGACAGCCCCACCAATGTCAGTGTCCGTATCATTCGATTCATATTTCTTGCTCCTTCCTAACAGAACAGCATCATGCTTGTATTTGAGTAAGCCGAACATTTTTGGCTAATCGTCAATGTCCTTCATCTGCAACAGCTCCGGCGATATACATCATCGATAACATCGAAAAAATGAACGCCTGTAAAACCGATGTAAAAATTGCAAATATCATCATGGGAATCGGAACGATATATGGTAACAGCATAAACAATATGATGATAATAATATCCTCTCCCATTATATTTCCAAATAAACGAATCGATAGAGACATCACACGTGCCAGGTGACTGATAATCTCCAACGGAAACATCAATATTGCCAGAAAGGGCATTGGTCCGGCGAAGTGTTTCAGGTATTTTACCAAACCCTGTTCTTTGATACCCTGCCAATGATAGTAGATAAAAATAACAATTGCACATGAGAGTGTGACATTGAGATTGCTTGTCGGCGATTTGCAGAATGGAACGAGTCCGATGAGGTTGCCGAACAGGATAAACAACGCCAATGTCGCTATGATGGGGAAATACCGTGGCCCTTTGGGTCCGATGATGGAAATCAACAGATTGTTCAGGGCTTCAAATATCATTTCGATTGCGTTCTGAGGACCAGTCGGGACGAGTTTCAGATTCTTACGAGTGAGGAGTGATATTCCGATCAAAATGCCTCCCACGCATACGCTCATAACCACATGATCTGGAATTGCAGGAGGTTCGCTGTTCAATCCCAGCATCGCGTTTATTTTTTGGGTGATCCACAATGTATGCTCTATTCCACTTCCCGACATGTTTCATCCTTTTTTTTCATTTGACTGAGATGAATCAATCCAATGGTCAATATCACGAAAATAAAACCGGTAAATCCCAAAATAATGCCCAACCCATTGATTTTGAGTTTTGCGATCAGATAATAAAGCACTGCTCCTAAAAATAAAAGCTTGAAAAAAAAACCAATCACCCAGATGGGGCTGGCTGTTCGAAAGTCCGGTTTGATTAACCTATCGATGATCAGGGCGATCAATCCGTAATCTGCCGCGATAAGTGTCCCGCCTGCTAAAACACCAAATGCAACAGCTCCACCGGAGAGGATCGATGCAGCAATGGCCATCCCTATTATGACCAATGCTCCAAAAATAATAACCCGTCGGATCATTTGTTTATCATCCTTGTTTCAACCGCCGGACCAAGCGAACGAGTATTCGAAAAGCTGCTCCAATACCAAGGATTAATCCTGTCAGCATTCCCCAAGGTTCCACAGAAAACACCGAATCAATCCAGACACCCAACCCCAGTCCAATCACGATACAACCTGCAAATTCAATCCCAACGGATGCCATACGAGCGGTTGTACGCCAGGGAGATTCCGGTTGAGTTCCCGGATCGTTGTGATTATGATCCGAAACTATGGGATTTCTGGGATCCATTCCAACGCCCTCCATAGAGATCCTGGGCAACGGATATCGAAGAATAACACCCTGAGAATGATGGGGCAATCCTGAGAATCATTTTTTCATGCCAAAGCGAATCGTATATTTTTTCGCAGCAATCATTCCGTTGAGCTGGTGTATCCCGGTCGCAATCGGCTACCTCACCAGCGCCAATTCGGATCGGGTATTTCTGGGATGGATTCGGTCTGACGATTTTCATCGGTATGGCAGTTTTATTGAACAGACTGTAGAATTCAATCGAATTATCTATGAAGACTATTCCACTGTAGAGCCTCAGAAACCCAGGATGATCGTTCTTTATTTCACGATTCTGGGATTCATCAGAAAATTGACCGGGATTCCCGGTCAGCACCTGTGGCTTCTGTCAGGTTTGGTGGTTGGAATGGGATTCATTTGTTTTGTCCATCAATTCCTGTGTGCCTGGATAGCGGATCGATGCGAGCGTCGGCTCGCATTCTTGCTGATTTTATTTTCTTCTGGAATGGAAAGCTTTGTAAATCCAGTATTGAATTTTGTCATGAACCTGGCTTCATTACCAACGGGTGCATGGAATTTACCAATCCATATTCAGCTACCCAGAATGAAAAATTTCTGGATGGATGGGTTCTCGACGTTCAACTCGTTTCACAATCCCTTGAAAATTGCGGGTATCTGGTTGGCGATGGTGCTGTGTCATTGGCTGGCTCAGGAGGAATCTATCCGGAACAGATCCCGAATGGCGGGTATCGGATGCCTGATCCTCATTCTATGGGCAGTGCATCCCAATAGCGCGATCCCAGCTTATGCCGCGATGGCTGCAACGGCGTTGATTCCTGTGAGAACGGTTGGTGGATTAAGGAGTCTGTTACTGAAATGGCGGCAGATGACACCATACTGCCTCCCATTTTTGATCCTCGGCGGGTATATCCTTTGGATGAAAACAGATCCCATGACCGCCAACATTATCAGGCAATATCAGATCCCTCAATCAGTGGAACCCTATTGGACATATCCATTTCGGTATGGATTGCTGATGGTGTTCGGCATCTGGGGAATCTTTCACAGCCTGAAAACACGATCTCCGATTTATGTCATGATGTTGGGTTGGCTGGTCAGCGCCGAGTATTTCGCTCATTTTGCACAAATGTCAGGGCTTCTGTTCCAGCATATGGTCCATGTACCGTTGGCCATTTTCAGTGCGGTCTCTCTTGCCGATCTGATCCGCCATCGCCGAAAATTGGGATATCTCCTGATCGGTATTATTTTTCTGGGTTCTTTGATCAACAATATCGATACTGTCTGCACGGTCAGTAAGCAGACCGCAGCGGATGTCTGGCCGACATCATTGTATATGGATCGATCAGAATATGAATTAGTCAAGGTGCTTCGAGAGTTGTCGCCAGGAAATGTCCTGGTCAATCGCGATACCGGGAACAAAATAGGCTGGCTGGCTCTTCACAATGTCTTTCTGGGACACTGGGGAACAACTCCAGATAAAGGAAAAAAGATTCAGGAGTTGGAGACATTTTACAATCCGGATTCGAAGACGGAGTTTCGGCTGGATCTCCTGAGGAAATATCATATCCGTTATGTGTGGTATGGCCCCCATGAGCAGAAACTGGGACCCCTGCCGGAGGATCTTCCGATCATCCGTATTGCAGGTGATTCCTCAGCGGCACTATATCAGGTGGCATGGAATTGAGTACTGTTCTCAGATCACTTCGTACAGCAATCAATAATCAGATCATGGAATGGCCCCCGGATGGCTCCGAAACGGCTGCCATCCCCACCGAAAAAAACGCGATTGGTCAGCAAAACAACGGTTAGCTGCTTTTCCGGGTCAATCCATAAACTGGTGCCTGTAAATCCAGTATGGCCAAATGCATTGGCGGAAAGACGATTCCCGGCAGAATATGCGGAATGGGCGATCTGCCAGCCCAATCCCCGATGGTAGTCACTCCATGGTGTATAGTCGGTGATGGCAAGCCGGATCGTTTCCGCGTCGAGCAATTGCATTTGACCGAAAGTTCCCCAATTGAGCATCCATTGTCCAAACTGCATGACATCCCGGACCGTTGAAAAAAGTCCCGCGTTCCCGCCCTCTCCATATAAAGCATGGGAATTCCCATCGTGGACTTCACCCTGCAATCGATGAGACCGCCACCCGTGATATCGGTCGGCACAAAGGCCGGCCATGGACCGTTCGTATGTATTTCCCATTTCAGTGGGTGCGATTCGGAAGCGCAATGCAGGTAGTGGATTGAAGCATGTGTCGATCATCTGCAAAGGCAGAAAAATAGTCCGATTACAGAATTCACTCAGAGTGCTCCCGGTGATCCGCCGTACGATCTCGGCAAGGATGATAAATCCAAGGCAACTGTAACAGACGGTGCTCCCAGGAGTTGTTTCCAACGGAGTTTCAATCAATGCCTGCATCATCAATGAAATTCCGTGACCGGCGATATAGAGCGGTCGCCATGCAGGCAATCCGGAGGTATGGGTTAATAACTGGAACACAGTGAGATCTTGTTTGTCCGTGTGTTTAAACTCCGGAAGATACATGGCGATCGGATCATGGAATGCAAGTAACTGTTTTTCCATCAGCATCAGAACAGCGGTTGACACGGCGATGGGCTTGGTCAGTGAAGCCAGATCAAATAACGTTTTGGTTTGGACCTCCGGAGCGCTATCCAAAGGCTCCAGCCGGCCGATTCCAGCTTCCAGCAGGATATGACTTTTCTCCGATATGGATACAGCGGCTCCCGGAAAATAATCCTGCAATCGATACTCCTCTAAAAATTCGATAACCGGCCTGAACCGTGCATCGATCATACGGAGACACCTTTCTGGGCTACCAGAATGATTCCAATCAGAATCAGGATGATTCCAAATATCTGAAGAAGCGATAACCGCTGAGAAAATATGAAGTATTCAAAGATGCCGATGATGGCAAACCCGGTTCCGGTCATGAGTGGATAGGCGATGGATAATGCCATTTTGTTCAGTGCCTGAGTATAAAACAGCAGGTTTAATCCGAATGCGCATAACCCGGTAAGGAATGGCCAGGATAGATATAATTCTATTATTTTATCATGTGTCGGCGCGGTCGGTGGCAGCGAACATCGGACATTGGCCAGTTTCATCAGAATGTTTGCAATGGCATTCAGAACCAGTGCGATGATCAGATAAATGAAATGCACGCGGAACTCCTTTACGAAATGTCAGAATCAATCCTGAGCCACAGGATTCTGATTATCGCAGAACACTTTAGTGGTTCATTCAAAACTTTTCAAACGCTCCTGTCAGTCAGGGAAGTGATCCAATGATAGCACGGCGTTATATATCAATGGCATCCGTGTGTTTTTGACTGGATCGGCTGGCGGATGATCATTTTGAGTGATGGGCGTTGACGGCTCTGCCTGTATGTTATTACACTCATTGATCGTACTCCAACGGAAGATCGGCAGGGAGAAACAGATGGATCATTTGAACGGTATTCGAGCAATATATTTTGATATGGGTGGTGTGCTGATGGACATTGCCGATGGTTATAAACGACAGGACGCCTTGCTCCATTCGCTTCAATCACCAGAAGTACGGGCATTCCTGGGAACGGATTTTGACGAGTATCAATATCAGAAATTGATTTCTTCGACAATCGATGAACAGTATTATGGAACGAATGCGCAGCCGGATGCATGGGTGACCGTAACGTCATTATTGGAGCAGTTTGTCGGACGGGAGATTCCATATCCGATCGTGCATCGGATTTTTTGGGATTACATCAGGTATTTCCAGAATTTCCTGGAGATTAAGCCGGAGACTCACGGGGTGTTGGAGTATTGCCGGAATAAAGGATATATCATCGGGTTGATCTCCAACGTGTTCCATCCATCCATCGCGTATAAAGAAATGTTCACCAAATGGCGGATTATCCGGTATTTCAATCCACTTGTGTTCTCCTCTGATCTGAAAGTGAAAAAGCCGGACCCGTGGATATTCGAATACGCGCTCTCTTTTCATCCTGGGTTGAGGCCGGAGGAATGTGTGTTTATCGGTGATACGTATTATATCGATGTTCGAGGCGCACTGGATTCCAATATGATTCCGGTTTGGCTGAATGCAGCAAAATCGGGAGAAAATGTGGAGCGGGTTTTGGAGATATCGACACTGTCCGACCTCATGCAGCTTATCTGATGATGTCGTCTATATAAAAACACATAACCTTGGATTATCAATCGGTTGTCTTGATCGGAATCCGGGCTGATTCAGATCAGGGTGTTCTCCTGCCACATTGTCTGAACTACAGATGAAACGGATTCCTCTGATTCCGCAGATCAGTTACCTGAAGCAGATGCGATCGTTCCTGATAATAAAATCCCGTAGGACGCAAGTGTCGGTCTGCAGGACGCAAATGTCAGCCCGTAGGATGCAAATGTCAGCCCGTAGGATGCAAGTGTCAGTCCGTAGGATGTAAGTGTCAGCCCGTAGGATGCAAGTGTCAGCCCGTAGGATGCAAATGTCAGTCCGTAGGATGCAAGTGTCAGCCCGTAGGATGCAAATGTCAGTCCGTAGGATGCAA
>CAZELM010000004.1:34215-69463 GCA_964512995.1 uncultured bacterium | reverse complement strand
CCGTAGGATGCAAGTGTCAGCCCGTAGGATGCAAATGTCAGTCCGTAGGATGCAAATGTCAGTCCGTAGGACGCAAGTGTCAGTCCGTAGGATGCAAGTGTCAGCCCGTAGAATCGATGTGCTGACTGGTATAATAAAATACCCCGCCATAATAGATGGGAATGGGGATCATGATCATCCGTCGGTATTATCAGACCATGAACGCGGAAGCCCAGGTTAGTCTAAGCAGTCGGATTATCATACGCCAGTTCCGGCAACCATTTCCGGGCGGGTTGATGAATTGGTTGCGCGGCAGGCTGTAAGAGATCCGGGGTATTCACAAGGCATTCAACAAATTTGGCATGAAGTGCATGACCAGCACGATAGGCTTTGATTTTTGCTGCCAACGGTCTTCCCATTAAGAGAATATCGCCCCAGAAATCCAACACTTTATGCCGCACAAACTCGTTTTGAAAACGAAGTTCTCCGGAGATGACCCGCTGATCATCCAATACAACGGCATTCTGCATCGTTGCGCCTCGTATCAATCCGCGCTTTCGCAAGTGCTCAACCTCTTTCAGGAAACCAAATGTCCGAGCGGGTGCGATTTCTTGAGCATAATTCGGAGGGTTGTCTGCGAACTTATAACTCATCCGGCCAATTGCTGGATGTGGAAAGTCGATACAATAGTCAATTTCAAGTAAATTGCGTTCCGATGGAACAGCTTCAATCCACGAATGCTCATGTTCGACTCGAACCGGCGTCGAGATCGTGATGGTTTGACGGGGAGCATCCTGAGAGGCGATTCCGGCTTCAGATAAAAGATATATAAATGGAGCAGCGCTGCCGTCCATGATCGGCACTTCTTCTTTGTCCAACTCGATCACCGCATTATCGATATTAAAACCGTGGAGTGCACTGAGGAGGTGTTCAACTGTCTGGACTTCTTTGCCATCCGCTTTCAGGCTCGTGTTGTATGCCAGTGATCCGATACATTGAATCGAAGCGGGTATCTGAGCGATTCGTTTCTGCCGTTCCCTGATTTCAAATTTTATGCCGCCATCAATCGGCCCTGGTTTCAACGTCGCCCGTATCTTCTCCCCCGAGTGTAATCCGATACCTGAGAAAGTAACGGCTCGTGCAAGAGTCTGTTGATGATGAGCAACCATTTCTTTTTACTCCCAATGAAGATTTCAAGGTCTGCTTCACGCTTGAAGCCAATATAGATATTGCAGAATTTATGCCAGAATTCAAACTCTTTTATTTTATTATAAATCTGATCACAATCGGGAAATCAGGTGTCGCCCGTGATGTTTCACTTAGATTACACCGGGTGTATCATTTGTGATACAAACGTTTCCATATATTTCTCAGATTGCCGGCGGACGCATCCCGGAGTATCGTTCCAATGAATGGATCAGGCGGGATCATAAAATGATCGGGACAGGATTATCGGGGGAGGTTCAGATGGTCAGATTGAAGTCGGATAGTCAACCGGTATTTGTCATGGATATCGGATCGGCATCGGTACGCGTGATGGTCGGTATCGGGTGCGAGGATGGGAGTATCGACATCCTTTATGATGCCGGGAAAATGAGTCGGTTGGCGGAGGGATTGGTTCCCGGTGGACTACTGGCTCCGGAATCGGCGCAACGGACATTGCGGGTAATCGAAGAATTGTGGCAGCCGGTTGCCGCGTTTCGGCCGAGCCGCGGGAGGTGTCTCGGAACACAGTGTTTCCGAACTGCTCAGGATGGCTCCCGATTTGCGAAAAAAATAGAGGCATTCATCGGAACGCCAGTCACGATACTTACGATTCAACAGGAAGGCCGTCTGGCCTGGATCGGTTCCTCGGATTTGATCCAATCTGGAGATATGTTATTGGATTTGGGAGGGGGCAGTACGGAATTGGTCACCAGGGACTCGAAAGGAGCGATCGAGGTACGGAGTATTCCATGGGGAGCCGGTTCGGTGTACGTTCCATTTTCATTGGAGGATTCATTGCGTCCGGATCAACAGTCAGAACTTCTGGAGAAAACCACCCGGATTGCCGCTCAATGGAGCCAACACGCACGGGGGAGTTCAGGTGAACGGTTGATATGCCTGGGCGGCACTGCCACATGTATGGCTGCTTTGAATGCCGGGATCGGGGAATATGTTCGGGGGAAGGTCCATGGAACCATCCTGGACCGATCCACACTCCATTTCTGGTTCAGGGAACTGGCCGGAATTCCTGCTTTGGATCGTCAAAAAAAGATCGGGCTGGAACCGGGCAGGGAGACCATCATCGTTTCTGGATTGGCGCTTCTTCTGGGTGTTAGTGATGCGGTCAACGTGCAGAAGCTATTGATCAGCGAAACCGGCATTCGGTATGGCTGCCTGAAAACGCTTCTGTATGAAATCCGCCACTCCGTCGATAATGACAATCGGTGACTCAGGCGGCCTTATTCGCATTGGATGTCGTTGGCGTTTTTTGATCGGGAGCGGTTGCTGGTGAATCAGATGAGGATTCCGGTGATTTCGAAGATGCGGCGGATTCGGAAGCATCGGAGGAAGAAGAGGGTGTGCTTTTTTCTTTGGAGGCAGCGGATTGCCGGGATTTTGATGGATGATCCGTGACATACCATCCGGTTCCTTTCAGGATGAAGGATCCTAACGATACGATCCGGTTCGCTTCATGGCCGCATTCCGGGCAAGGAAATGTTTTCGAAGCGGAAAAACTTTGCAGTTTTTCAAAATCCACATGACAGTTAGGGCAATGATATTCGTAGATTGGCATTTTTAAAACCCTCCTATAAATACTGCCATTTTGTGAGAAGGCAGTTGCGGAATAAAGGAATTAACTCGCAAGAATAAAATTGTCAAGTGGAATACTCGAACAGCCGCTTCTCAGATCGATGTTTTTTGAAATACACTTGCATACATGAAAGAACTATGCTAAATGACATCAAGAATTATCTTTCGAAAGTGGGCAATTACGCCCACTACTTTTTTATATAAATAACGTAAACGAATGAAAAAAGAACTGGAAATAAAAATAGGGGAGTCCATTCAGTCTGTTTTGGAGTCGATGGGGCTGGAGTTGCTGGAGATACGATTTATACCGAGACGGCGTCGTGCACTGCTTCAGATCACCATTGATCGAATGGATGCGAATGTCTCCATTTCAGATTGCGAACGGGTAAGCCGTGCGGTATCGCGATTTCTGGATGTGGAAGATCCGATCGCAGGTTCATACAGCCTGGAAGTTTCTTCTCCTGGTTTTAAGCGAATCCTGCGTATTCCCAGAGACTTGCCGCGTTTTCAGGATCGACGGATCAGATTGAGTTTGAAGGAGCCTGTGAATGGAAAGCAGGTGTGGATCGGCATCTTGAAATCCGCCACAGAACCTCTCCGGTTGGATCAGACGGATATTGGCGCTTTGGAGATACCATTTTCGTTGATTGATAAAGCGAATCTTGATGAATGAGTAAAATGGAACAATACAAATGGGGTGTGAGTAATGAGTGACAATGGTTCAGAAATGCTGCAAATAATCGATCAACTCGGACGTGATCGTGGAATTGAACGAGAGGTATTGATCGAAGCGATTGAAGCATCTGTGGTGTTGGCGGCGAAACGTCATCTGGGGAGTAATGAAAATCTGGATGCACATTTTAATCGGGAAACAGGTAAAATTGAGTTATATACTCTGAAAACGGTAGTAATCGAAGTAAAAGATGACGCCAATGAGATCTCTATTGAAAAGGCTCGGGAGATTTTTGCAGATGTCGAGCCGGGAGAGGAGATCGAGATTCGCCGGGATTTCGAAGAATTGGGCCGAATTGCCGCTCAGACCGCCAAACAGGTCATTGTCCAGCGAGTGCGGGATGCGGAAAGAGAGAATGTTTATGCTCATTTCAAGGACCGCGTTCACGATCTCGTTAATGGCGTAGTCCTGAGAACAGAACGCGGCAATGTATATGTCGATCTGGGGAAAGGTGAAGCCATTCTACCTAAATCGGAACAGTCTCCCCGTGATCATTTCCGGCGAGGAGATCGTATCCGTGCGTATTTGAAGGAAGTGAAACGAGTAGCGACCGGCTCTCAACTGGTATTGTCCCGTTCAGATACCGGATTGATCACGAAATTGTTTGAGATGGAAGTGCCGGAGATCTATGAGGGGATTGTGGAGATCAAGGTGTGTGTTCGGGAAGCGGGAGGTCGATCGAAAATTTGTGTGGTGTCACATGATCATAATGTCGATCCGGTCGGAGCGTGCGTGGGAATTAAAGGTGCCAGAGTCCAGTCAGTCGTTCGTGAATTAAAAGGTGAAAATATCGACATTATTGCCTGGACGGAGGATCCTGTTATTTTTATCTCCAATGCACTGTCACCCGCTCAAGTCAGTCGCGTGGAATTGGACCCATTCAGCCATTCTGCTGCGGTGGTGGTCTCGGATGATATGCTCTCCCTCGCGATCGGCAAAAAAGGGCAAAATGTCAGACTCGCAGCGAAATTGACCGGATGGAAGATAGAAATCAGAAGCGAAACAGACATGGACCGGGTGCGTGAGTTGAGGAAAAAGAAAGTTGATGATGCGGTCCAGAAGTTTCTTCAAATCCCTAGTATCAACGAATCAACTGCCCGCTTTTTGACGGAACGGTATTTGAATTTCGCTCAGATAGCAGATGGTGACAGGGAATGGATTGCTCGTCTCCCCGGTATCGATGCAAATTTAGCGGATACGATTTGTGAGTATGCAAAAAGCCATCGGGAGTATGATACCGGTGATGATGGAAGTGATTCATTATCGGAGGAGATACAGGGATTCGGTAATGCCGGAGAAGTATCAGAAGTAGACGATGACAGTTCCGATTCCACCTCTGATGATGCAAGTAATACCGAAAATAGTGATGCGGAATGATGGCAGGCTGAAATGAACATTGTCGCCGGAATGGGAACGAAGGAGTAAGGTGAGTCGATGAGGTTGCACGAATTAGCGAAGGAATTGGGAGTTTCTGCGAAAGAGTTGATGGGAAAAATGAAGAACCATGGCTTGGAGGTATCAAGCCAGATGGATGTGCTGGATCCGGATATTGTGATAAAAACACGGGAATTATTAACATCTTCCACGTCGGCATCAAAACATCAAAAACCATCGTCACCACACACCAAAATGGGCGGTTCTGAAGTTATCGGAAAAGATATTTTGTTGGATGGGGTCGTCACCGTTCAGGAATTCGCGTCACTCATCGGTATGCCAGGAACCCGTATCGTCTCTGAATTGATCAAAATGGGTAAAATGATGCCATTACATATGGCACTGGACAGCGAAACAGCGGAAAAATTGGCTACAAAACTGGGATACAATCTGATCGCGGTGGAAGAACAGGTTCCCGAAGAACCCGTAGATGTCTCCAAACTGAAAATACGGCCTCCGGTTGTGACGGTCATGGGTCATGTTGACCACGGTAAAACGACCCTTCTCGATGCCATCCGTACCACGCAGGTCGCCGCTCGGGAAGAGGGCGGAATCACTCAGCATATCGGTGCGTCATGGGTCGATTTACCCGAAGGCCGAATCGTGTTTTTAGACACACCCGGTCATGAAGCCTTCACACAGCTTCGGGCACGTGGAGCTAAAGTAACGGATATCGTCATTCTCATTGTTGCTGCTGATGATGGTATCATGCCGCAGACGATTGAAGCCATCAATCATGCTCGGGAAGCAGACGTTCCGATTATTGTTGCGATCAATAAGATCGACAAGCCGAATGCAGATGTCGATAAAGTGAAAAAAGATCTGGTTCAATATGACTTGGTACCTGAGGAGTGGGGCGGCCGGACGCAGATGAGCCTGATATCAGCCAAGAACAAGCAGGGCATCCGGGAACTTTTGGAAATGGTTTTGGTTCAGGCAGAGATCATGGATTTGAAAACCGAATACGATTGTCCGGCGGAAGGGATTGTCATTGAATCGCGCCTGGACAGAGGACGTGGCCCCGTGGCAACGGTCATCATCAAAAAAGGAACACTCCGTTGCGGGGATGCATTGATAACGGGATTGCATCATGGAAGGGTCAGAGCCCTCCTGGATTGGAACGAAGCATCCATTACAGATGCCACACCATCTACTCCCGTGGAAATTCTCGGACTCTCCGGAGTTCCGCATGCGGGAGATATTTTTGAGGTGGTGGATAATGACCGCATCGCAAAACTTCAAGCTCAAAACCGCCAGCAGATTCAACACGAAAAAGCCATGGCACGGAGTTCCAAGATATCGTTTGATGACCTTTTCTCAAGGCTGCAGACCGGAAATATGAAGGAATTGAAGATTGTTTTAAAATCGGATGTTCAGGGGTCGTTGGAAGCGATCGAGGAATCATTGACAAAGATGAGCGGTGGATCGGTAAAGATTAAAATCATCCATTCCGGGATTGGAGCGATTACCGACAACGATGTGATGCTGGCATCCGCATCCGACGCCGTTATCATCGGATTCAATGTTCGTCCCGATGCAAATACGCGAAAATTAGCAGCCAAAGAGAAAATAGAAATCAGAACGTACCGTATCATTTATGAGTTGATCGAGGAGATTCAATCTGCATTGGAAGGAATGTTGGAGCCGGAAATGCAGGAAGTGGTCCTGGGGCATGCCGAAGTGCGGCAGATTTTTCAGGTCCCCAAAGTGGGACCCATCAGCGGCTCCTATGTGACATCCGGCAAGATTCTTCGATCCGGGTCCGCTCGCTTGATCCGGGATGGTGCGATTATCTGGGAAGGCAAAATCACCACACTTCGCCGATTTAAAGACGATGCCAAAGAAGTCGCTCAGGGATTTGAGTGCGGCATTGCGCTGGACAACTTTCATGACATTAAAATCGGTGACGTGATCGAGTGCTTTGCCATTCAGGAAAAATAGTTGATTTGGGTGAGATAGATGCTCGTAGGAACATGCTGGATCGACTTGAGAATACCGGGTGTGCGTTCACTGAAAGAAAAACGCCGCGTGATCAAATCCCTCAAAGAACGGCTTCATGGAAATTTCAATGTATCAGTCGCCGAGGTCGGAGCATTGGATATCTGGCAGAGAGCCGAGATCGGATTGGCATGTGTGAGTAATGACCGGGCATTTATCGATCGGATGATAGCTGGCATGATCGAGTGGATTCGCAGTGATCCTCAGATCAGTATCATCGACTTTCATACCGAAATACTGTGAACTGAGAACCGGAAAATCGTGCAATAAAACACAAACACAGAAAATCCGTATTTTTTCGAGGTAGTGTAGAGGTTCAATTTGAAAAGTCGCAGAGCAGAACGGGTTGCGGATCTCATTGCACGGGAAATTGCAATGATGATGCATACGGAGTCTTCGGATCATCGATTTCTTTTGACAACCGTTACGGGAGCCAAGATTTCGAGCGATCTTCGGGTGGCTCATATTTATGTGTCCATTTTAGGTGATGAATCCAAGATCGATGAGACGATCAATCATCTGAAAACGTCCAGTAGTTATTTCCGTCGAGAAATCGGCCGACGGCTGAAACTAAGATATACACCAGAAATTCGCTTCGTCTATGATGATACCATGGAACGCGCTCAGCGGATTTTTTCGGAGTTGGATCTTCTGGAGTCAAGAGAAAATTCGGAGGATAATGCTGACGAACCTGTGGAGTGATCTCAATGGGATTATCATCGTAGACAAACATCCAGGATGTACGTCCAGGCAGTGTGTTGATATGGTCATGCGTATTTTCAATGTGCCGAAAGCGGGTCATGCTGGCACATTGGATCCATTCGCTTCGGGAGTATTGCCGGTCTGTCTGAACCGTGCGACAAAAATTGTGGAATATATCCGATCCGGATCAAAGAAATATCGTGCACATTTGCGATTGGGTTTGGTCACCGATACACAGGATATCGATGGAGATATTATCCGGGAAGTCAGGGGATCGGCTCCAGTCGATATCGAACAACTCAGCGATATACTCCAGTCATTCGTTGGAAAAACCAAACAGATTACTCCCGCTTTTTCAGCTCGAAAAAGTAATGGAGTTCGTTTATATCAGCTCGCTCGCAACAACCTTCCGATTCCCAGAATCGAAAAGACGATACAGATTCACCAGATCACGCTCCACGAATACTGCCATCCGGATGTTGTATTTGATGTGAGCTGTTCTGAAGGAACATATATTCGGATGTTGGGATCCGATATTGGCGATCGGCTTGGAATGGGTGGCACCTTGGTTGAACTCCGGCGCCTTGAAGTCGGCAATATTACAGAGGATCAATCGGTTACACTTGAGAAATTGGCGCGTGAATCGGAATTAGGTGTGGCAGGACAGTACATCATGCCAATGGAAAAGGCGTTGAGCGGGGTTCCGGCAGCGGTGATTCGAAGTGAATCAACGGCCAAATTTTATCACGGTCAGCAGATGGTCGAGTCGGACTTCAGCGTCCTGCCCGTTGGATTTGAACACCATCTTCATTTCTGTGTTTTTTCGGAATCGGGCCGCTTTCTGGGTATCGGAGAAAAAGGAATTTCTGATGCTTTTGGCAAAACTACTTTGAAAACGGCTCGGTTAATTGATATATCTAACACAGGTCGGTCTAATACACTCCCGGACGCTCATCTGTAAGCTCTTTGGGGGTATGTCATTAACAAATGCAGCAGGAGAGAATGCGACATGGCTCAGACAAAAGAAAAAAAACAAGGTATCATTGAAAAACACCGCATCCATGAAAACGATACCGGTTCGCCTTTTGTGCAAATCGGCTTATTGACGGATCGGATCAATTATCTGACAGAACATTTCAAAACACATCGGAATGACCATCATTCCCGATTGGGACTTTTAAAACTGGTCGGAAAACGGAGAAGATTGTTGGATTATCTGAAACGGAAAGATCTGGCCAAATATCAGGAACTTATTGTAATATTGAATCTCCGGAAATAATTTGCTCCATTGGAAGGAAAAGAAAATATGTTTTATACAGCCGAGGCGAATGTGGGCGGCAAAACCATTTCTATTGAAACCGGCCGCATGGCACGCCAGGCAAATGGCGCGGTTTTAGTAAGATGTGGCGGAACAATCGTTATCAGTACGGCAACATGTGGATCACAACCCATCTCAGAACCAGGTTTTTTCCCACTGACTGTCGATTATAGAGAGAAATCGTATGCTGCTGGAAAGATCCCTGGGGGGTATTTCAAACGGGAAGGCAGACCTACCGATAAAGAAACACTGACTTCCCGCTTGATCGATCGCCCAATTCGGCCATTATTCCCGAAAGAATACAAGGCCTCTACGCATCTGGTGAGCCTTGTTTTGTCTCACGATCAGCAGCATGAACCGGATCTGTTAGCAGTGTTGGGATCTTCATGTGCCTTGATGATTTCCGATATCCCGTTCTTGGGTCCGGTTTCGCCGGTCCGAGTGGGCCGGTTGAATGGAGAATTCATCATAAATCCAACATGTGCCCAATTGGCGGCATGTGATTTGAGTCTCACGGTTGTATGTTCTGAAACGTCGATCGTCATGGTGGAAGGTGGCTCATTGGGATTACCGGAAAAGATTATAACGGAGGCGTTGCGCTTTGCCTTCACCCAAGCCCAAACATTGAATAAACTCCAGATGGATCTGGTCCAAAATGTCGGGAAGAAAAAACAGGAAATTGAACCTCACAGTGTGGAGTGGAAGAACATCGACCGGCAGCCGATAGATCCGGTTCCAGTGTTCGAATCCTATCGACATCGCGTGTCCGAAGCTTTGCGAACAAAAGATAAAATGCAAGTGGTCCGTGGCCTCAAAACTCTCCAGGATGAACTGGAAACCGCATTTTATCTTGACGAGCCTGGAATGAAGTATTCGTTTTATGAACAGTTCGCATCACTGGAAAAAGATGTGGCTCGACATATCATCCTTGATGAGAGAAGACGAAATGACGGCCGGCTGCTGGATGAGATCCGCCCGATTACATGCGATGTGGACGTACTGCCATGCACACATGGCTCCGCGATTTTCACGCGAGGGCAAACACAGGCACTGGTTACATTGACTTTGGGAACCGCTCTGGATGAACAGAAAATCGATGATCTGGAAGGGGAATCCACGAAATCATTTATGCTGCATTACAATTTCCCCCCATTCTGTGTTGGAGAAACTGGATTTCTTCGGGGACCGGGTCGCCGGGAAGTTGGCCATGGCGCTTTGGCGGAACGATCGATTTTGCCGATCATTCCTCGGGAAGAAGATTTCCCATACACGATTCGGATTGTCTCGGATATTATGGAATCCAATGGTTCCTCTTCCATGGCCACCGTCTGCGGTGCTACCCTTGCATTGATGGAGGGTGGCGTTCCGATTCGGGAACCAGTCGCAGGAATTGCCATGGGGTTGATACTCGAAGGAGACCGATATGCGGTTTTATCGGACATTTCAGGTCTGGAGGATCATCTGGGTGATATGGATTTCAAAGTTGCCGGAACGAAAGATGGCATCACTGCCATCCAGATGGACATCAAGCTGACAGGATTCAGATTTGAGATTCTGGAAGAGGCTCTGGAGCAGGCGCGAAGAGGTCGTCTCCATATACTGGAAACCATTACACATGCGATATCAGAACCGCGTGACACGCTCAAACCCAATGCTCCCCGCATTTTTATCATGAAAATCAACCCGGAGAAGATCGCTGCTGTGATTGGACCTGGAGGGAAGATCATTCGAGCATTGACTGCGGAAACGGGAGCTAAAATTGAGTTGGAGGATGATGGTACTGTCAAATTATATTCCTCAGACAAAGCCAGTCTGGAGATGGCCATCAAGCGCGTTGTTGCATTGACGGAAGAAGCATCGATCGGTAAAGACTACATGGGTACCGTCAGACGAATTGAACCGTATGGTGCTTTCATCGAAATCATCCCTGGCCTGGATGGATTGCTCCATGTTTCTCGAATGGCTAATTATCGTGTACAGGAAGTCAAAGATGAAATGAAAATCGGTGACAAAGTATTGGTCCGGGTAGTCGAGATTGATCGTATGGGGAAAGTGAAATTGTCGCGCCAGGAATTGATGG
The DNA here is from genome assembly GCA_964512995.1 of uncultured bacterium. Lineage (GTDB taxonomy): Bacteria > CSSED10-310 > CSSED10-310 > CSSED10-310 > CSSED10-310 > CAZELM01. The sequence continues at coordinate 58,423 of CAZELM010000004.1, read as the reverse complement.
ATGAAGGAAAAGTGACAGGACTCGCACCGAAACAACCCCAAACCAATAAGCCTTCAGAATCCAGACATCATCGTGCATCAACCCGTCCGCCTCACGATCGCCCCAGCAGTGATAAGAAATTCGGCCACCGACGCCCCCAACGAAACCGGGACCATGAAGAATGAGTTGAACTGAACGCATTCAACTTCTGATCCGTTAATATTTTGATTGCATCTGCAGGCATCTCAGTATATTCTCTGAAATGCCTGTTTTTTTAATCCCAATCAATGAGGGAAATGATGAGGGGATAAGTTTGCATGCGCATGGAAGTATGTTCGGGTAAAAGAACAATGACGGTTACGGATCCTGTTCATGGATCGATTCCCATTTCCGATATCCAGCGCGAATTGATGCAAACGGTCGAACTGCAACGATTGAATGCTGTCCATCAACTCGGCATGACGTACCAGGTATATCCATCCGCTCATTCCATGAGATTTCCGCATGCTCTCGGAGTTTCCCATCTCGCTCAGAAAATGGGGCAATGTCTGATCCTCCAAAATGAGCAATTATCTTTGACCGAAAATCGAAGAAATGAGCTGGTTACCCTTCTGACTGCCGCAGGATTGCTTCATGATATATGCCATACGCCATGGTCGCATACACTCGAACCACTCCTTATGGAATTGGTTCAGAAGAATCATATGGAGATGACCCGTGAACTGCTCCAAGGTAACCGCAAAATGCCCATTCCAGGTTCAGGACGGATTCCGGAAATTCTTCATGATTTCGGTATTGATCCCGCGGATGTTGCAGACTTGATTACGCAATCGTTCAAAGGACCAGCCTATGTCCAGCAGATGATTTTCGGTGAAGTCGATGCGGATACCATGGATTATCTCTGCCGCGATTTTTATTCAACAGGCGTAAGTTTTGGACATCTGGACATCAACCGGTTGATTCAGACAATGATCGTTCTCCCCAATCGTCTCTGCTTCCAGATTAAAGGATTGCCGGCCGTTCGTGATTTTCTGAATGCGCGTATCGAAATGTATTCTGCGGTCTATCTCCACAAAACAACGAGAATTGCAGATATGATGTTTCTCAAAGCGGCTCGGGTCAGTATCATCGAAAATGGGGAATTCAGCAATTTCTGGAGCATGACCGATGATGAACTGCTGTCTGCCATGATGAATTATTCCCATGTGGAGTTTACCAGGGATATCGCATGGCGGCTCAAGTATCGACAGGATTTGTTCAAGCGTGTGTATCATATGGATTCCCGTTTTCCGGAACCTCACCGGAAAAGGTTCATGGATTCTGTTTCTCAACTGGGTGATTCACTCCATCAAATCACACAACGCCTGGAAAGCATGATTGAAAGTGAAGTCGCAATTCCTAAGGGATACGTGATTGTCGATCTGATCGGCTGTGTGGCTGAATGTTCAGAACCGCGTTTCAATGAATTGGATATTGGGTTTGTCGATAAAGATGGCACTGTTTTGAGGATGGAGGATATTGATCGTTCTTTTGTGGAATACTTGCAACATTCCCAGCCATCCCGTTCATTTTTTTCTATTTATACACCCGAAAGATACCGTGAGGATATCTCACGCACAATAACCGGAATAATCCAAAGATTGATCCAATGAGAGCAACTATAACAAATCGATTGATCGTCGCATTTCTTTTTTGTCTCGGATTGTGTAGCGGAATGTACGTTTGGGATTCCCACGTTCATACCGCGTTTGATGAACCTGCATCGCTGATCATGCGCCGAAGCCGGAAGCCGCTGCTACGGAAACTGGTCTTGGCACAATGCAACGAAAAGGATGTGGAAGGGATTTTTCTAAATGGTGATACACTCGCCGCCGCATTATCGCGTCATAAAGTACCATCCTCTGTTATCCAAGAACTCGTCGATGAAATCGATGATCAGATCGATCTGTCAAAAATCCGCAGCGGCGCTCCTTTTAAGTTGACCTATTCCATTGATACGGACGAGTTGCAGTCCATTGAATTGCGCATAAATCTCCGGGAATATCTTTATGCGAGCCTGAGAGATGATGGGGAGTGGCTTGTCGAGATTATCCCGTTCCAGGTTGAACACACGATACAATCCAGTGAAGGCATCATTGAGAATTCGTTCTGGAATTCCGCTGTCCAGGCTGAACTGCCTCCGGCTCTCATCATGGATATGGCTGATCTCTTCGGGTGTGAAGTGGATTTTACGTCGGATCTTCGAACGAACGACTCCTTTAAGGTATTTTATTCATTGGATATTTATGTGACCGGAGAAAAGGATCCATCGGATATTGTTGCTGCCCGGTTCACGAACAAGGATAAAACATTTTATATGTTTCAATTCACATTACCGGATGGCAGCGTCGACTACTATGATGAAAATGGGGAAAGTGTGCGGCATTCATTTCTCAAGTCACCGCTCCGGTTCCGCTACATCAGTTCCGGTTTTTCAATGAGCCGTGTCCATCCCATTCTGAAGATTCCCCGTCCTCATCTGGGTGTTGACTATGCAGCTCCAGCCGGAACACCGGTCAGTGCACTTGGAGATGGCATTGTCATGTTTGCTGGAACCAAAGGAGGTTATGGAAACTTTATCGAACTCAAACACGGTGATCAATATGAAACGTGTTACGCTCATTTGAGTCGGTTTGCCAAGGGTATTCGTGTCGGTGCGAAAGTCAAACAGGGTCAGATCATCGGTTATGTCGGCTCCACAGGTCTGTCCACCGGTCCCCATCTCGATTTCCGTGTGCGGTATAAGGGGAAATTTATCAATCCGTTAAATCTGCCAAATCGTCCGTCGTATCCGATACCGGAAGATTGTAGGCCGGCGTTCATGGATTTCCGGGATACCTGGATGGATAAATTGCATTCGGAATCATGATGATGGACATTGGGTCATCCGGTCTCGACATCATCTGTTATCTGTGAACGGGTCTGCTCGATACAGTGTGGAAACTCCGGATTTTTGTAAAAAATTTGACTGGTTTTAAATCAAGGAAAAGGTGAATGGTATGGCGTTAGTCAATTTTTTAAGATTCAGTGCGGATTGCGGTGCAATCGTTTCGGATGAAGAATACTGGAATGTGTTTTTCAGAAAACGCATGCATGGTGATACGCTTCATAATCTGCTCATCCCTGAACTCGCGGATCGCATGAATATGCAGATTGTTTATGGTGGAGTTGGGTATCCGTCACTGCACCGGGAGGTCGTCGTCGATACACATCACACTCTCCGGAAAATGATGAATGACGGAACGATCGAACAGCTTGAGCGTGTGAAAGATGTCGCACGGATTGCCTTCGATCAGCTCCAGATCGCCATTCGCCGCAGAATCGATCAGAAGATGGAGTTCTATTATGGATTCAAGACGGATGATCTGAACCGTGGATCGTTTCAGTGTGGGAATGAGACCGTCTCCATCACTTCGGATATCATCATTGAAAAAGCACGCAAACTGGCTTCCCGAGAGAATGCGGATACATTGCTGAAGAGCGTATTGGAAGCTCGTGCCGCCGTGTTTGGTTACGATCAGGATGGGATCACGGGTTATTACCTGTCCGGAGAAAACTCCATCATGGGATATGTCCATGAGGGATTTGAAGCGATTGGAACTGGGAAGTATGCATCCGGACTGGTGTTTGGCCAGGATTTTAAAGCAAAGACATTGCGTATGCGCCAGGCAGGATATGATCCCGGAGAAGGCTTGTTCGAATTGATCGAATCCGCATTTCTGGCGGGTGAGCACTTCAAGGAAGTTGGCGGAAATTATAATTTTATAATGCTGAACCGGGCTGCCGGAACGAAGGAGGAGCAATACCAGGAATTTTTCGATGATCCTGCTCGGTTATGCACGGAGATCGTCCGAGCGGTCCGAGCCGGATTGATCCCGAGGGAATCCGGCGTGTCATTTATTCACCAATTGATCATCGAGAAGAAACCATTCAAAGATGTGGAACAATCCTTCCTCTGTGGATCGACGGATTCGGTGGCGCTTCATTTCACACTGCGACGATATAAACTGGGAGAAATTCCAGGGATCAGCCAGGAGGTGACAGCGTATCGTGAAAAATTGGTTCAGGAAGGAGCAAACTCATGACATCGATAAATGCACTCCGGTTGGACAGCGAATCAGGCTTGCTGATCTGCGATGAAGCCCGATATTGGAATCCGGACTGGATGATCTTTTATACTCCCGAGAAAATCCGCTCCGTCGTCAGACCAGCCCCTCACCAAGCCGTCGTTCTGTTCATGGGGCAGACCGGAACATCCAGTATCGGAGATGAATGGATTGCGGAAACGGATCGGGAAATCAATCGAAAGTATCAGTCGTTAATTCAATCTCATGGAGAGTCTGCTCAGAATGTCGTGACATTGACAGAACTGGCACGCATGGTCTTTGATATCATCGTAAAAATCAAGCATCGGCATCTGGACGATTTTTTGGTCGGTAAATTTGGATTTACCAGTACGGATGTTATTCGTGGATTTTATCGGTCGAATCAGGCGGAAATCCCGATCCATGACAAAGAAATTGTGAAACGAGCGATCGGATATATGTCGTTTGACGGGAGTCCGGATGAGGTGAAAGGCATCTTCGGCAACTCCCAGATACTGGCAGGATATCGTCCCGGTGAAGGTTTTCGGATGTATTATATGACGGAGCGATGGCCGGTGTGTGAAGAAATCAATGAGATCTTTATCGCTCAGGGTTCAGGTCGCGATACCTGCGACCTCAGTTACGCCCGGTTTGCCGACACCCGGCGGCTGATGGAACGTAAGGGCCGCGAAGCGATCCCCCGAGCCGTTGGACTGGTGGCATTGCTCAAGGGCATCAACATGGCGATGAATCTGACCGCTGGAGTTGGTGGGTATCCGAAAATCATGTATATCAACGGGCACGAACCGGATCCGGAAAAATGGGTGACGGAAATCTTTGACAGGCGATGCCGCCTCGCTCAGGAAATGGTCGCCGCAGCAACGGCCAATCTGATCCCGGAATCGGTGGTCATTCACCTCATCGATGATCTGATTTTCAATCATCGGCCGTTCGAGGAAGTAAATGAAGTCTTTTTCAAGGAATCGGCTCATCCCGATGAACTCTTCCGATTTCTCAGAGGATATCCTCTGGTTTGATATGTTTCCTTCCCGAATCATCCGACCACACATTCTGATTTCCCGATCGTCGTTTTATCCCAGGGGATTGACGAAGTCAGACGCTCACACAGTCCATCCACACTTCTATCCTGATTGCATTGTGGTATAATAATCCGGATTCAGGAGGATAAATGGAGAATACTGCTTTAATTATCAGTATGTGTGTGGGGATCGGTCTGAGTGCAGCTTGTGGATTCCGAGTGTTTTTGCCGTTGTTTGTCCTGAGTTTTGCGGATTGGACGGGCTATTTCCAACTATCACAAAGTTTCGACTGGCTGGGCACATTACCAGCAATGATCGCTCTGGGAGTGGCTACTTTTCTTGAGATCGGGGCATATTACATCCCCTGGCTGGATAACCTTCTCGATACCCTTGCATCGCCTCTGGCGGTTTTTGCAGGCATCCTCATCATGGCCTCCAGCCTTCCGGATACAGATCCCTTTCTCAGGTGGTCTCTGGCAGTGATCGCTGGCGGAGGGATCGCCGGTATATTTCAGGGTCTCACTGCGATGATCCGCGGCACGTCTACTGCAACCACCGGCGGACTGGCAAATCCATTGGTGACAACCGGAGAAACCGGGGGTGCTTTTGTATTATCGGTTTTGTCCATTATGATCCCCATCCTGATGGCTGTCATCGTGCTGTTTCTGATCGTTATTCTGTTTCGGAAACTTTTCCAACGAAGGTCCCGGGATGTCTAAGATCCGGAAATGACACGGATGATCGTTGTCAACGGATCGTCGCAGATCGGCCAGCAGAATAGATTGGAGATCCGTGTCAAATAATAAGGATAGATAGGGAGTAAAAAATGGAGATAAATCGATACCCATGGCATGGCGTCATCGTGGCCGGTGGATCCGGACGCCGGTTTGGAGGTGGCATTCCGAAACAATTTCTTCCGTTGGGCCGGAAAACCGTTTTCGAATGGTCTCTGCAGGTTTTTATATCGATCTCGAACCTCCGGTCAATGACCATTGTAGTTCATTCCGATTGGCTGCCAGATGTGGAGCGACTGACTGAAAAGTATCCAATGCCGAATTTTCATTACCAGATCGTTCCGGGTGGGGAGTATCGGCAGGATTCCAGCCGCTCCGGAGTGGAAGCGGTCCGGGGTGATCCCCATGATCTCGTATGCATTCATGATGCAGCCAGACCCTTTATTCAACCGTCTCTGGTGAATCGGATCCTTGAAACGGCTCATGCGGTTGGATCGGCGATTCCGGTCATTCCCATTCATGACAGTGTGGTGTCGGTTCAAAATGGAATCGTCATGGATTATCCGGATCGGTCCAGCCTGGTTCGTGTTCAAACACCACAGGCTTTTCGCCTCCATATTATCAAAGAAGCGCACCAGGCCGCCCAATCAGCAGGTATTCACAATGCCGTCGATGATGGCATTCTGGTCATGGGAGCGGGGTATCCGGTCGCATCAGTCGCGGGAGATCCCAATGCTATCAAGATCACATCTCCAGAAGATTTTGTCATTTTAAAGCATCTTATTGGGGAGTAGCAGTCGGGCTTTCAGCAGCTCCCGGAAGGATAATACCTGTCTGTCTGGCATCATACTTGGGATTGATACCTCCCGATTGATCCCAGATCAACAACCAGCTCATCGCTGTGTTGGAGACGGCATTGGAATACGATACAGAACCGACTCCAAATGGAACTGACATGGAATCATAACTGGAAATGGGCTTCTGATCCTTTTCGAGCCTATCCGACAGAATGGATGCCATTTTCCGAATGCGTTCAGCGCTTTGAGTAAGCCGTTGGTACAATTCATCTTTCGATCGGGGACGGGAACGAATGCCCGGCCAGCGAATTCGAAAGTCCTTCTGATTTTTTTGAAGATAGATATTGTAGTCGGTGCGCCATGTTTCTTGTGAAATCGGTATGAATTTTGGGAAAGGAGCGTGGAGGGTTCCGACCAGACGTGCAATCCGGCCCATTTGTTGGGCTGCGGTTGGATAGGAACAATCCTTCTTGATGGAATCGATGGAAATGGATGTTGTCTGCATTATGGCTTCAATCAGTTCACGATGCGACGAATAGTTTGTTGTTGATGTGTGATACCCGGAAATGAACTCGGGCTCATATTTACTCAACACCCATTGCAGGTTTGAAGGCATCAGCTTTTTCGCATCATGCGCAATAGCGGAAATACTGTCCTCCGTCCAGGCCCAAACAGGATTCGCTCCAATACCAATAAAACAGAGTGCAATGAACAAACGGGTGGTCATACTTTCAATCTCCTGTTTATCTCATCAATCGATAGATCATCGATCTCCAGGGTTTTCAACCGGTTGGTGTGTCCGGAAACGATCCGGATCGCACGTTTGGGAAGATCCAGACAGTCAGCCAGGAAGTCGATCAGTGCCTGATTGGCCATTCCATCTGTGGGCGGTGCCTGAAGGGATATTTTTACTGCATCACCGAATCGGCCAGAAACGCAATCTCTGGATGATTTGGGTTGAACTTTGACACGCAATCGTGTTTTAGACATCAATTTTTTCATGGGATACGCATTTCCGTAATGAACTCAATGATTCACGCCAATATCATATATCAATCGGACAATCCGTTCCAAATAATTACTCAATTATGCTGTCTTCCTTTTCGGTTCGGATCTGGCGGGAGCGATTGAATTCATGTAGAATGACCTCCGGCATTTTTTCAAAAGGAGATCTGGATGCTGAAAACTGGAATTTTTATTGATGCAGAAAATGTGATGCGAACCGGTGGATGGGGATTACGATATGACACCTTAAAAGCGTTTGTCAGGGCGCAGAATGCCAACATCATCCGAGCAAACACCTATCTGGCTCAGGATTATGAACGGGAAGCGATGGATATCGACTTTCGGAGGAAAAAAGAATTATACCGCGGGAACCTGCGTCAACTCGGCTATAAAGTGGTTCTGAAGCCGGTTCGCAGGTATCGCGACTCGGATGGTAATCTGGTTACAAAAGCCAACGCGGATCTGGAGTTGGCGGTTGATGCCATACTCCAGGCTAAAAACCTCGACTATATCGTTCTGCTGTCTGGAGATGGTGATTTTACACGAGTCGTGACCGCATGTCAGGATCTTGGTTGTCGAGTTGATGTCATAGGACTTCATTATTGCAGCCGGGAGCTTCGAGAAGCAGCGGATCATTTTATTTCAGGCTTTTTGATTCCAGAATTGATATCCTTGCCGGAAGGACGTATGCGTGGATTGCTGACCGCTGTCAATGAAGAAAAATACTTCGGTTGGTTGACCATTTATCGATCTTTGAATCTGGATGATGTGGACCGTGAAATATTTATTCATGGGAATGACCTGGAAAACGGCCGCCTTTCCAATGAACGATTTTCAGCACTGCGGAATCAGCAGGCGGTCATCGACTTTACACTCCAGGAAGACGAACGGGGACGCAGAGCCATCAACGCATTCATCCTCCGCCCGGATGAATCCTGCTTGCCAACTAAAGAAGATAAAGAGGAAGTTGATTTCGGAGTGATAGGAGATTTAGTGGATGAAAATTGAGTTTACATGGCCCGATTACCTGATTCCATTTGTTGCGCAATACGAACCTGAAGAGTATTTGGTTGATCTGTTTTTAAATAGCCTGCTATTGGAGAATGACGAAGAAATTCCCCGGAGAATGACGCGGATTGTTCTGGATTTGACCCATTCCGGGGAACTGTTATGGCGATGGGAACTCCCGTTTCAGGCATTGTCCTCCCATCTGAATATAGATGCCAAATTATCAGATGCCAGTTCCGAAAAGCGGGAAAATGTGGTGGGAACATACCTGGCTCCCCAGATTCAAAAATTGCAGTCCGGCTCCAATTTGAAACCAACGGAGAAGGCGATTTTGCGCCGATTCCCCATTCGATTCACGGCTGGATCACGACCCGATCAATTGGTCGTCCGAATTTACTCCGGTCTCCACCTGATCGGTCGAAACGATATAAAACTATTGTCATTTCCAGATAACAACAAGGTTCTATTTCCGGTACATGGCGTCTGGCAAGTTGCTAATAATTTCGATTATACACTGGCACATCGACAATATGCTTCTCAGGAGTTTGCGATTGATCTGATCCGATTATCCCCGAATGGCTCATTGCGGAAAGGCATCAGTGATGACCCTTCAGATTTCGTCTGTTTTGATCAAACTGTCATGGCCGTCGAGGATGGAGAAGTCTGTGCGGTCGAAAGCGGTATGGATGATCACGGTGTAAAGGGAGATCATCTTTTGGGGGATACCGTGAAGTCTTGGATCGATACATACGGATATCTTGCTGCACTTAAAGGAAATTATATCCAAATTCGACATACGGAGAATCGATACAGTTTTTATGCACACCTCAAACAAAACAGCACTGCGGTCAAAACCGGCGATTTTGTCCGGAAAGGCACTGAAATCGCTCGCATCGGGAATTCCGGCTTATCCCGCTTTTCCCATCTGCATTTACAGATGAATGACGGACCCAATCCGCTTGGCAGCCGAAGCCTTCCTGTTTGTTTCACGCATCTGCTGGATATCAAAAATGAACCCTTGAGAATGATCTCTCAGAATTATGCCATGGTACACTGTGACTGCTCGAATCAGCCGGGAAAAAACAGCCAATGATTCGTTGGTAATCGATCACTGCTGAGCGAAGAATCCGTCTGATATATCAGCCCAATGTCTCTCCATCCCGCACCACCGCGGAAGGCATGCCATTGGCAAAAAGCTGAAAGCACATGAATGCCTTGGTGTTGTCCCTTTCGATAACGCGAACCGGCCATTCCATATTCAACTCCGAAGCGACAAGATCCCATTCTTTATCTCCAATATTTTCCCGGAGCTGTTCAATATTATGTTCAGGTACGCGATAGAGATTGAAATTTTTGAAGCCTCGACGCATGAGATTTCTGACAGTCCCTTCGGTGTCCAGTTCCGTAATCAAGACGGAGGGACCATTGCTGACGAGAACGATATAACTCCTCATCGATATCCTCCTGTTCGTATACAAGCCAACCGGCAGAGTGGAGTCGATTGTTCATTCCTTCTGTGATGCACCTACTTAAAAGAATAAACGGAATTCATTATCCGGTCAATGGAATTGTTCATCTCCGAATATCGAAAGAGATTGAGTGTGCCATCTTATTTCTATTCAGGGAGCTGTTCGTGTAGAATACTCGAAGGAGCCGAAGACAACATCATGTGTATCGTTCGAAAAGGAGATGTCTTCATGAATCAGCCTGTAAAATACTGGATCATTGGCGCACAGGTAATCATCTGGATGATGACATCCATCACATCATTCGCAGATCTCGTGCCAATTTATGATATCCAATACACGACATCTCCCTCCGGAACGTCACCGATGCTGGGACAACGCGTAACGATTCGAGGAACCGTTACTTCCGTTTACGTGGATGGCTATATCATCTCCGATCAATCCGGACCGTGGCATTCCATTTTTGTATGGTCCATTCAGGATGGTCCACAGATTGGCGAAGGTGTGGAAGTAGCTGGACTGGTGGATGAGTTTTATGGAATGACGCAATTGATTGAGATCACGGATTACAAAACGCACTCATTAGGCAATGTGGTGGTACCGGAAATCATTTCGGTTTCTCAGGCAGCATCCGAAGAATACGAATCAGTGCTGGTAAGGCTGGAAACGGTCATGGTCTCTGACGTGGATAATAATGGTGATTGGCGAGTCACGGACGGAATCTACTCCATGCTCTGCGGTATGAAAAACGATTACATGTATTTCCCACAATCCCGCGACATTCTGGATTCCATAACCGGCAATATCTTGTATCATTATGGCGAATTTAAACTGGAGCCACGGGATACGATGGATATCGAAACTGCATTACTCCCGCACTATGCATTGAAAGGGATTGCCGTCACAATGAATTCAGAAAAGGATATTCAGGAAAACGCATATATCGAAATTCTGGGCGATCGCATTCTTTCCATCACGTCAACAGCTCCATCCGATATCTTGATAATCAATGTGAACGGGTTGATTTTTCCGGGATTGATCAATGCGCATCATCACCCGGCATATGGCGTTCTCGATCAGATTCCATTTCCCAAAACATATTTGTCACGATATGAGTGGATGCAGGAATCAGTTTATCGTGATTTTATGGATCAATACGAACGGATCCTGAACAGTGGCGAGGAATTGGGGCAACATGCCAACATCTCGAAATTGACGGAAGTCAGAGCGTTATGTTCGGGTACAACAAGCATTCAGGGCGAGAATTGCAATGGGCACGGGTATGACGACATCGCACATCAGGGAATGCTCATCAATAATGTCGAGCGGTTCCCGAATCGCGTTTTTTCCTCCTGGTACCCCATGGATTCAGAGTTTGAATGGAGGAATTACAGAACGTATCAATATTGGGATCGGTTTATCATTCATCTGTCGGAAGGATCGGATCGGGACTCTCTGCTGGAGTTTTACTCGTGGCTTGCATGGGGTATGCTCGATGAACGAACAACCATTCTTAATGGTATCCCGTTTCACTCAACAGAATGGCTGATCATGTCCATGGCCAATGCGAGTCTGGTGTGGTCACCATCCAGTAATATGCGTTTATACGGTACAACCGCAGATATCCCGGGAGCATTGGATGCCGGCATCATGATCGCATTGGGAACGGACTGGACAGAATCGGGATCGCCCAATCTGCTCGAAGAAATGAAAACCGCAAATGCCTTGAACAATGAATACTGGAGTGGCCGTATTACTCCTATACAATTCGCGGAGTTTGTTACGTGCAATGCCGCGCAGGTAACGGGGCAAGGGAATCGCGGCATACTGGCTCCCAATCACGTTGCAGACCTGCTGGTGATTCCCAAAGGTTCGGATGATCCATATGTCACGCTTTTGAATCTTGAACCGGAACAGATCAGACTCATGATCGTCAACGGAAAACCAATGATGGGAGATCCGGACATGATGAATCAATTCCCTTTTATCACGAGTGACATGGAGGATATCTCCATATGCGGTTATCCCAAAAAATTGGCGATGACACTGAATACGGCAGCTATTCCTGACGCGGGTCAGTCATTTTATGACATTTTGACAGAGTTGGAACAGGCGTACGATCTGAGCGAACCCAAAGTATGCGCGTTTTTGAATCATGATCCATGTGGATATACTCCAACTCCATCTCCAACCCCAGACCCTGTTGTTTCTCCCACTCCGACATGGTTGCCGGCAACCGCAACACCGGAATCCTGCAACACATTGGGAGTCAGTCTATGGATGCCTGCGCATGTTTTTTATCCAGATGATCCCTGCTCCCTGGAAATTACAATCTGCAATCCATTCGACCGATCGTTCGATCAGGTCCCGCTTCTGATTGTATTGGAGATATGGGGCAGTTACTATTTTGCGCCATCCTTCTCGGACTATGATTACTATATCATCGATCAGATTCCGCCGGGTATTACGAATCTGGTGATAATACCTCCGTTTGAGTGGCCAAGTGATGTTGGATCTGCTGAGGGAATAAGGGTTTATGGCGCGATGACAGAGCTGAGCCGGCGGTACCTGTTCGGAACATATGACCTGTTTCAATTCAGTTGGTATGAATAGATTCCGGAGCTGTTCCGGATGGATTAATGCGCTTTGAAATATACGGTCATGGAAGCCCCGATGACCGTGAGCAGTATGCCTGCGAGCTGCGGAAGATTCACATGATCTTTCATCAAAAGAATTCCCAAAACAGCACCGATAACCGGTGTCAGACAGAAAGCAATGGGCATGACAATCGATAACTGCCCGCCGCTTAATGCATAGTACAAAAACATGATACCCAACGCTCCGGAAAAAATTCCTCCGGATACAGCGATCATGAGTATGGGTTTCGGACCGGATTGTCGAAGCTGGTGCCAGTAGGGATAACTCATCAATGATAAGATGATCATGCTCGAAACAGTCCGAATGGTCGCTCCCAGGATCGGTGAATATTGACCCAGCGCGACTCCTTTTTTTTCAAAAAAAGATCCGAATGCCCAACAGAATGCTGTGAGTAATGCCCATAATTCCGCTGCCATGATGACCTCCTGCGCGTACCGCCGATAATCGTCTTTATCTTTTTTCCAGATGCATCTTTTGAACAATGATTATCTGTGATGATGGCCAATATAAACCCAGTCACATGTCATGATACACCCGGTGCTTTTCCCGAAGGATTTTCCGGGTGGATATTAAAATAGGTTGCCATTAAATCGTAAAGCTCTCGGTCCATCCGCCTGAGATGTTCGGGTTGTTCAAAGAAGACCTCGACTGCGACCGCAAAAAATTCCGCTTCATTAACACCCGCATACTCGCGCAATATTTTCTGACATCGACCTTTTCTAACCTTCTGGATGCGGTCGGCTATCACTTTTATCCATGGAGCGGCTGCTATCCAGGTCATGCCCGCCGGTATGCCATTAGCTTCTCCATCAGCCATGTCCATCACGTGAGCGAGTTCATGGATTCCGACATTGCTCCCATGCTGCTTCCGGCAGAATCCGTGTTTCAAGTCTCGTTCCGAATAGATGATCGGTCCCTGTTCATGAACCATTCCGGCCATATAATAGTCGTCATCGATTTCATATTCATCATCGAATGCGGATGGGTAGACGATGATATCCCTCAGATTCGGCCATTCCCAGTCTGGAAGACCATGCCCGAGTATCGCAGCTGAAGCGGCGATGAATACTTTGATCTCATCGTCAAGTGGATTCCCGCGTAATCCATAAATTCGCTGTTCCGATAAAAATATTCGGATATCATTCTCAAAGCGGATGCGGCCATCTTCATCCAATCGTTGATAAAATGGGATACATTCCTCCAGTTGAGCACGCCATGCTTCTGGAAATGGAGTTTGAACGAGCTTCAGACGTCTCCAATATCGGATCATAGCCAGATAATAGTAAACAAATCCTGCACAGAGACTGATAAGCAGGGACCATCCCCAACCAGAACGGCTCCCAACGGCGGTTCCGATCGATAAAGTCAGTATGATAGCAATTCCCAATTGGCTCAGTGCATGTTTTTTTGACCAGATTCTCATCCGTTCCACAATATCAGAACCAAAGAAGCAGTTCTATCTGTTGTCTTGATTTTGTGCGATATTCAGTTTGACAAGGAGTTTGTCCAATTTTAGAATCTAACCATTCAGTGGCTCCAGAAAGATGTCACCATCGGAAGGTATTATCGGAAGGGAGGATATCATGGTTCATCACGATCTACCAAAGAACCCCAATCATCTTTGTCTTGTATCACTGGGAATCGTGTTGTTTCTTCTGTGCAACACGGTATCCGGTTTCGGAGACGATGGCTATCGCTCCACATGGTCACCAGCCGGTTGGCAGACGTACTATGACCGGACTGGATCATCCTATGTGGACATCTCCGGAGGTATCGGAGCGGGTGCATGGAGCGAATCATGGGAATTCGATTGGAATTGGAGTCATGATCTTCTGGATGATGTCAGTGAATACGGTTCTATCGATATTGACGTTGATGATGGAATATGGGGAGGCATTGGATTCACTCATTTTTTGAGCCATGCCATTGGGTTCGATGTTCGCGTCGATTATATGGTTGATACCCTGAGTTCATATTCCCGGTATGGAATCAATTGGACATGGGATGATGGACGTCATTACGAGGAGGCATTTCGTTTTTCGGATGATGATGGCGAGCTGAGAGAACTGGCAGCGAGTGCCGGTCTGACGCTATGCCTGGCACCTCAGTCCGATTACGTCATTCCGTTTTTCAAATTTGGAATAACTGCATTTAAAGCCGATGTATCGACATCGGGAATTTTAGGATATGCATTCACGGAAGAAGACGGTCATTATCAACATCTCGACTGGTTTTATTTCGATGCGGTCATCGACGACTCGATCAATACCGTTGGAGCGCATGTCGGACTGGACATCGATTTCATGTTGAGTGACGCGATGGCCCTGAGGCTGTCCGGCCTGTATTTTTACGCTCCACCCAAAGATGCGTATTGGGAGATTGATCCCGGATACTATCTGAGTGAATTCGGTGACTATTACGTTGACATGGATACGTCCGATGCTCGGGAGATGGCGGATAAGTTCAACCGGACATTTGGCCCTTGCGAGATCGATCTGTCCCATCTCAATATTGGTCTGGGATTCTCCTGGAGAATATAATCGGACATAGGCATTTTGAAGCGATAGCCCTGGTGCGCATTGGAAATGGAACAGAGGCAGTCCCGGTCACTGTCCTCGATCCAATCCGACGCTAGAGAGCGCCTTTAATATATTTGGGATCTCTGGCATTTGAAATCGCGGTGTCATAGGTGACGACCCCCTGCTGGTAATAGTCCCGGATCATGTCATCCATGCAGACCATTCCGAGCCTTCGTCCGGTGATGATCGCATTGGATAATTGTTGGAGCTTGTTTTCTCGGATGATATTTCGAACCGCCTCCGTGGCGATGAGCAGTTCATACACGATCACGCGTCCTTTTTTATCGGAACGGGGCAACAATCGCTGATTGATCACGCATGTGAGACTGGAAGCGAGCTGGATGCGGATCTGTTCCTGTTGATGAGGCGGGAAAACATCCACGATACGGTGGATAGTCTGGGGGCAATCATTGGTATGCAATGTCGCCAGAACCAGATGTCCGGTTTCAGCAGCCGTCACTGTGGCCGATATCGTCTCCAGATCCCGCATTTCTCCGACACCGATGATATCCGGATCCTGACGCAGGATGTGCCGGATGGCACTGTGAAACGAATCAGTGTCCGTATAAAGCTCCTGTTGAACAACAATACTTCGGATATTCCGATGAATATACTCCACCGGATCTTCCACCGTAATGATCTTGCTTCGCTGCTCCCGATTGATGAAATCGATCAACGAATTGAATGTCGTCGTCTTTCCTTGACCCGTCGGTCCGGTAATTAAAATCAGACCGGTCGGACGACGCGTCATCTCCATCAACAGAACAGGCAGTCCCAGTTCCTCAATCGGTTTCATTTCGATCATGCCAAGCCGAATGGCCGTCTCGATCATCCCCCGCTGAAAATACACATTGACTCTGAAATAACCCAGTCTGGGTATGGTGAGGGAGAAGCATAGCTGCCTGTCCCGGCTCAATTTATTGATCTGTGATTCATTTAACAAACTGTATATCAGTTTTTGGTTTCTCTCGGGAGTCAATGGTTCTTCATTCATTAAAATGATTTCGCCGTTGATTCGCAGAAAAGGAGGCGCTTCCGTGGTCAGATGCAGATCGGAAGCGCCCATGCTCACTGCTTTTTCCAGTAATCGTTTCATCGTTCATTTCCTATCCATCGCCTGTTTTCCGGTGGCGAAAATACACCCAGCACTTTGCTTTGGATCGCCTCCAGAGAAACAACATGGGGTTCATATTGGTATCTATGGGCGATCATTCGGATGGTAAGCACAAGATACCCATCCGGTTGTAACATGGTTTCGAAACGGATACGGGGTTGAATACAGGTATCGAAATTCTCTGGGAGTGGCTGATCATCGATCCATGCAGCGCCGTCCTGAATCCGGATGTGTTCATTCGGCAATCCGATCACACGGGCAAAGGAGCCGTTGTGAATGGGTACCATCACAAAATCACCCCGCTTCGGCAATTGTTCAGCATAGGCATTTCTTCGAGCGAACAGCAGTTCACCATGCTGGATCACCGGACAATTCCAGTCATAGGGAGTTCGGTAGAACATGAATTGATGATTCAGGATCATGAACACCGTGAATCCCAGGAAAAAAAAAGCAGCACAGATAAAAGCAGTCAACGCTCCCAGTTCCTGTGGTTCAAGCAGTTTCCGATCATTATCCGGAATGGAAAGAAGCGCAGTGTCAAAAACAGCTGAGAAAAAAATACATAAAACAATCCACAGGATATAGTTGAACAAAGAATGCGTGACAGAAAGAAGGACTGCAATGATTCCGGTGAGCTGAAGAACAGCAAACAGCAGGCATCGTCGGTATCGACGGTACAGGAATTGCCCCAATCCGGGAATGATAGATATCATTCCAATCATGGCGTTTGTCAATAATCCCAGGGGAATAACGCTGTTCAAAGATTTCAGGATGGGCGCGATGGGTTTCTTGGGAGCTTTCCGGTGGATACCACCGATAATGCTGGACCGTTTGGCTCGGGGAGGAAGCGTTTTCAGTTTTTCCGGTGGCGCAGCCAAATCCTGATGACACTGGAAGCAGTGAGTGCTTCCAGGCATATTGCGGCTGCCGCATTTCGGACAGTTCACACCTAACGAGTGACCTTTCCCTGGATATCTGTCCGGATATGCCCTTCTTCTTCATAATATTCGGAAGTGAGTTTCCGCTGTTTCACCTGTCCCAGAATGGATGCAATGAGCTCTTCATATTTCAGGCACCCTTTTCCTTTGATACCATGAACAGTGCAGACGACCTCCCCATTCTCCAAAATCTCGATATCTATTTCAGTTCGTTTTGCCATAGGTTGCTCCTTATGGTCGGAACAGTTTAAAAATTTTCGTCATGAATTTAATAAATCCGCCCGTTTTTTGCAGTTTTTTGAGCGCAACCTTAACTTCCTCCCGCTCAGGATCGATTTCCAATGCCTGTGCGAAGTTATCCTGTGCGTCATTAAAATTGCCGAGTTCCCAATATACCATTCCCATCCAAAACCATACAATTGCATTGGTCTCATTCAGCATGCGGGCTTTCAGCAGATACTCCTTCGCTTTTAGATTCTTCTTGATACTCATCCAGCTCAGGCCGATCCGCAGATATAGCAGCCAGTTCTGACTGTCGATTTCGATCGCTTTTCGGAAACAGAACTCCGCATTTTTGG
This sequence comes from uncultured bacterium, assembly GCA_964512995.1. Lineage (GTDB taxonomy): Bacteria > CSSED10-310 > CSSED10-310 > CSSED10-310 > CSSED10-310 > CAZELM01. Next base: position 40,403 of record CAZELM010000004.1, on the reverse strand, counting down.
AGTTTTCCGCCATCAGGACATCCCCGCGAGCCCACCATACCCATTGGTTGGGAGTGTTATATTTCATAGCGGCATCCGAGAATCCTTTTGCTTTTTCCAGGTTTCCCAAGCGGCCCCATGCAACGGATTTGATAGCAATCGTGCTCGAGGAATCCGGGAATAACTCCAGCGTCTTATCCGCCCAGGTAATCGTTTCCTTAAATTCACCAAGTTCCAGAAGGCAGAACAACTGACCAATCCATGCCTGCTCGATTTTGGGATTCAGATTGAGGGCTCTGGAATAATATCGAAGCGCTGTTTCATAATGTCCGTTCTCACAATTCCGATCCCCCAACGCCAGATAATGATCCTCATCCAGTGCACGATCCGCGGCAATACCATCGGAAGCTTGTTCTGGTTCGGCTTTCTTTTTAGATACTTCAAGCCATTTGAATCGACTCATAAAACGACCAGAATGATACGGTTAGTTGAATTTACGGAGCCTGATCCGGATACGTCCTTCCTCCGCCACATTCTCCTGGACGATGGAAAAACCTCTGTTTTCTAGCTCCCGAGTGACTTTCTGATAAACATATTGCTGACGGATGCTGTTGATCAGGCGGGTTCCTTCTTCCCGGAGTTCCTGTTCGGTCCGGCCTTCACCATAGACATGCAATGCACACTGGCCTCTGGGATCTTTGTAAATCCGGACAACGAGATTATCTTTATTCAATATGATTTCTTCGTCCGCAGCCACCTGCTCGGTGATCACATCACTATTCGGAACCTCCAACTCGATTCCCCGCTGCTGGATCACTGCTTTTGAACAGCCTTTGGAATATTTGAATCCCAGAGCCGACGCGGCAACCGATGCAGCCGCACATAAAAACGGCCAGCCAGCACTGATCGTTGGAATAACGACGAATGTAACGGACATAATAGACTCCTTTATGGCTATAGCTCAAAATGTCTTCTCACCTTTGGAAAATTTGCATCTTTGGTTGTGGAACTGGCGATTCGGGCTCGCCCGGCAGCCCACTTTCTCAAGCTGTGAATGTCTTCCTTCATGGTCGTTGCGAGAGGAACCGTTTCTTCGAAGGCTTGTAATAATGTGTTGGTATCGAGTGGCTTTTCTTTCTGGAAACTGTCGAACATGGCGGAGATGATCCCTTGCTCCAATTCCGCTCCACTGAACTGATCCGTTTTCTGGGCCAATAGTTTCAGATCAATCGAATCAACCGGCATATTCCGCTTTTGTAAATGAATGGAAATGATGGATTCTCGTTCATCGTCCGATGGCAGATCAACAAAAAAGATCTCATCCAGACGGCCTTTCCGGAGCAACTCGGGCGGGAGAGACGTGATATTGTTGGCTGTGGCGATGACGAAAACGGGGGATTTTTTTTCTTGAAGCCAGGTGAGGAATGTTCCCAGAATCCGAGCTGATGTGCCGCCATCGGACATCCCGGAACTGGCAGCGCCGGAAAAAGCCTTCTCGATTTCATCAACCCATAATATCGCCGGAGATACAGACTCCGCTGCCTGAATGGCTTTGCGGATGTTTTCTTCAGACGATCCGATCAGACTCGAAAACACCTTGCCGACATCGAACCGGAGCAGAGGAATCTGCCAGAGTGCGGATACGGCTTTGGCGCATAAGCTTTTGCCGCACCCCTGAACACCCAGCAGCAATACACCTTTTGGATATGGTAACCCATACTGTTTTGCTTTCTCTGTGAATGCCAGTCGCCGTTTTGTCAGCCAGTCCTTTAAAATATCCAAGCCCCCCACTTCATTGAATCGGTTATTGCTCGGATAATACTCCAATAATCCCGATTTACGGATGATCTGTTCTTTTTCACTCAGGATCACCGGAATGTCATCTGCCGTCAATCGGCCGCCCATGACCAAGGATTTGGCAAATACATTTTCCGCTTCATTCAGCGTCAATCCCAGTGCCGCCTTCAGAATCTGTTCCTTGGGAATCGTATCCGGATCAATGTTGAGATCCGTTTTTTCATTGACCTCCCGAATGGTATCGGTCAGCAACTCATCCAATTCCTGCAGATCGGGTAACGGGAGATCCACCATGGTGATCTCTTTGTCTAACTCCATCGGAATTCTAAAATTCGGTGAAATAAACACGACCGTTTTGTAGCTGCTTTTCAGGGAATGAGCGAGTTCCCGAAGCTTCCGGATCACCGATGCATCATTCAGATACGGGTGGAAATCCTTGAGTATATAAATGGCAGGTTCCAGCATATTCAGGATGGTATCCAGCGCGGCGAGAGGATCTTGAGTGGTCTGGTCGGAACCGCGTTTGGATTGAATCGGTGCGTCGTGTTCATGGATTCCTCGTGTCACACTCCAGCAAAAGAGCCTTTTGTCTCGCTTTTCTGATATTTTTTCCAGAATTCGCTGAGCCCGATCTTCTTCGTAGGTTTCCATGACGATCAACGGATACCGTGCTCGGATTAATGTCTCGAGTTCCTGATAAACTCCATTCGTCACGCATTAGTCTCCTTTGAAATAGCGATGCTTGGCTTGAATCGATGGATCGGTTGGGTTCAAAGCCGCAATGATTTCCAACAGATCTTTCGTTAAATGTTTGATGTAAATGCGACCATCATTCTCGATAACAATTTCTTCCTCGTTTCCAGAATCTCTTATTCCAGAACCAGATGTTTGCCCAGTGGGTGGATCTGCCGAATAAAGGTGTAAATTGGCATTTTTTGCATACTGACAGGCAGCCTGGTATTCGGCCGGATCCAGAACACCGCCCACATCAGAATAGTAATTGCCCATGAGATGGAATGGGATATGTGGGAGATGTGTTTGGAGCCAGTCGATGATCGGTTTACAACAACACTCCAGATGATTCGGGATGAGCAGGTGCCGGACAATGACCGAAGCATATTGTGTTGCCATGAGCAATGCCTGGGAAGCATGCGTGAAGTATTCATCAACTCCGCCGATTGTCAGACTGCATTGTTTGGAGAAGAAATGCAAGTCTGCAATATAGAAGTCAGCAATTCCATTTAATATTTCTGGAATACTCGAATCCATAAAAAGATTGGTGTTCCAGACGATGGGAGGGCTGTGATCCAGTTGCTTTAAAAAACTAAGTATCCCTGGAAGATTGACAGTTGGTTCACCACCGATGAATTGAAGAGAACGGCAGCTTTGAGAATGGTTTTCGATCTGGTGTTTAAGCGATGACAATATGACGGTCTCTTTCTGATGAAGCCCACTGAGCCATGGTTTGACATAGCAGAAGGAACATCGCATATTACAGCCTGTAAGGAATATTTCGTAGCTGGGGCATAGCTCAAATTCTTCTCCATACAAGATATTGCTGTAAAAAACGTGTCCGGTCATGCTCGCTCCACAGAATCCGCGTTCACCCGCCAGGCGATTTACCTGGCATCGCCGGGGGCACAGAGAACACGATGATGCAATGATGTGTGTTCTTGCTTCTGCATCTGCAAGCCTTGGTAACATGCTGTGATTGATCATATATTCGGTTTCATAGGATAATTGTTCATCAATTCGCATCAAAAATGTAGCAAAATCAGAATGATCGGTCAAGTTGCTTCCAATATTCCACTCTGGATGGAACTGGTAACCACTTTCGTTCTGGAATCACCATCGATAAAATTGTCTGTTGCGGCATGAATGCTCTCAGTTTTGGCAGCAATTGCCTATTTTTCCTGGATCCTGTATGTCTTTCAGTAGTGATGGATGATTCTCAAAAAAAGTAGCATGTTCAGTTATTATGAGCATTCAATGGCGAGATGAAAACCTGCGGAGAAATAGGAGGTATTTTTTGATCGAAGCCAGGGTGATGCACTTATGAATTAATTTGAATAGGATCTCTAACTTCAGAATATTAATTCTCGGATCTAAATCAAAACCCGCGTGTATCAAAAGAGGTATTCTTTCGGAAACTTCTTAACCAATTATCAATCCGAGTGGAATTGGTCGGTATTGGGAGCTGTTATTGTCTTGGCGAAGATATCCTGGAAAAATCGGATTGGTTCCAAAAGCCAAATACCATGCGGCTTAAGCCGATCCTGGTTTCTGACCATATGGGATCATGTTCACTTGCATTTTAAGTGGTATATGTTGACCGGCATACTGCAGTTCGTCATTTTGATGTATTATCGATATATTTGGAAAGATGTGACAGGCTTTATCTCTGACATCGACCATGGTAAACAATTCATGCAGGACTTCGCATATCACTATTATCCGATGGGTCTGCAGATTTTAAAGAATCCAGTGCCTGTTACTGGGTATTTCTACTCATCTTTTTTTGCCGTTATGTTGATTCCTGTCACCATGTTGCCACTGGAGCCAGCTTTGGTTGTCTGGTGTATCTTTCAGGTTGTGTGCGTATTCGGATTGTTCATTGTTTCTGCTCGAGGTCTGCTGAAACTGACACCACCTGGAATGATGATTTATCTTGTTTTATTTGCGACCAGTTTCCCGATTCTCCACAACATGAAATGGGGGCAGGTGAGTGTATTGATGATTTTCTGTGTGGTTACCTCCTTTTACCTCGCCAATCAAAAAAGATCCGCTCTCGCAGGTAGTTTGTTGGCATGGGCAGCGGCAATTAAATACTTTCCTTTCTTTTTTGCCAGTTATTTTATCTTGAATCGGGATACCCGGACCTGTGCCGCATTTACTCTGGCAGGGTGTTTTTTCTTTTTTGTTGTCCCTGCAACAATACTCGGTTTTGACGGCTGGTTGAATTTCGAAGCGGAAATTTTCAGGTCTATTGGCGATGCCTCATGGATAGATCAAAATGTCAACTCCCAATATATCGTTCATGTGGGGATTCGATGGTATTCCATCATTTTTAATAAAGGTGCGGATGAGTCCTTCGCACAGATTTTGAAAATTATCGGTTATTTCCTGGCGTTGACCTGTATCGTGATGGTGTGCGTATTGAAGCGAAATCCGATTTGTGAAAAAAAAGGAGTCTGTATCGTTCCTGTTTTTTTGGCAGTTCCATTTATCCTTAAGACTTCCTGGCCCCATTATTTTGTATATTTACCAATATGTCAGGCAATAACTTACACCTACTTTGTTTCATCAGGCTGGCAAGCAAGATGGCTGAGATATATGTTGATTCCTGTCCCTGTGATTTCTGGAATGCTTTCCAGTGTTTTTTTGTTCAGGCTATTCGCTGGATGGGATCAATATAACTCATATGGTATATTGTTTATCGCAAATTTAGTTCTTTGGATGGCAATCCTGGGAGCTATCATTGTGCTATCTATCGCTCCAAAAAGGTGCACTCAAGAATCCCCCCCACCTCGTTCAACATGAGTGCACCTGGAAAATCTTCTGGGAAAAAGCGATCATCACTCAACCGGATGAAGTGTGAACGAATCGTTTAAATATAGAAGTAAATCGAAAGCCTCAATGATAGGGTGTATGTGTGGCACTGGGGATAAATGTTCCGGGTGTATATGTGATCACAAAATGATATGTTCTGTCACAGCCACAGTCATAGGCTGGAACATCCAGTCGAATCACGGATGTGGGATCAGCGGTGTATACCGGTGCCGTCCCGCTGGCCTGGATATTGAGTTTGATATCAGAATAACCCGTTGATTCAGTACGTGATCCGCGTGTCCCCATATCGCCATTGGACATTCGCCATTTGTGATAGGAAAAAGCACCGCAAGAGCTTCCGGATCGATGATCACCATACAACTCTATTTCGATGAATCCATGAACTGTGGTAGCCGTTCCAAGGTCGATGTGCCAGATTGGTTCAGCACATGAGGGCCAATTGGTTGATGCAGTAAAAACTCCCCCCGTTATCGCGATGTCATTGGTCAGCTTCACGGAGTTCAGGGATGTATTGACTTGAAATTGTCCCGCGATATCGAATTTAGTGGATGGACTGGAAGAACCGACTCCGACGTATCCACTTGAATTGTCATAGTAGATATCAGCTCCTGCAGAAGTTCCCTCATCATTATAAATAAGCTGTCTGTTTGCACCGGCTATCGGTCCAGTGAGGCCCTGAACGCCCTGTGGTCCTTGGGGTCCTGTTGGTCCAGTGAGGCCCTGAACGCCCTGTGGTCCTTGGGGTCCTGTTGGTCCAGTGAGGCCCTGAACGCCCTGTGGTCCTTGGGGTCCTGTTGGTCCAGTGAGGCCCTGAACGCCCTGTGGTCCTTGGGGTCCTGTTG
>CAZELM010000004.1:0-34115 GCA_964512995.1 uncultured bacterium | reverse complement strand
GTGGTCCTTGGGGTCCTGTTGGTCCAGTGAGGCCCTGAACGCCCTGTGGTCCTTGAGGTCCTGTTGGTCCGGTGAGACCCTGAACGCCCTGTGGTCCTTGGGGTCCTGTTGGTCCAGTGAGGCCCTGAACGCCCTGTGGTCCTTGAGGTCCTGTTGGTCCGGTGAGACCCTGAACGCCCTGTGGTCCTTGGGGTCCTGTTGGTCCAGTGAGGCCCTGAACGCCCTGTGGTCCTTGGGGTCCTATATCACCTTGTGGCCCTGTTAAACCCGTTGGATCGCCAACCCAATGCCCGAATGTATCTACGATCGGGCCGCTCCCCTCTATGCTGATGGTTCGAGGATGGATATCCTGATTGCGCACGTCATTTGCCTGAAGAGCCCGTGCAACGCTTGAGAAAAGTTGCCTGGGAGTTAATGTGCTGCCGTTTACGGAAACTTCCAACCAGGCCGGCTCATCAAATGAAAGGGCAATTGGAATAACCGCTCCCAGAACCACATTGAACAATCCGTTATCAACGAGGATATCCTCTTGTGATTCATTCCAAAGCAAATTGCCGTTTGTTTCAGCATCGTAGATTGAAAACATGAAAGTAACCTGTTCGGTGATTGGTTCTCCGGAATGATCCAGGAGATGACCTTGGTAATTAATCAGGTTTGCCGCAGCAGGGTCCATCATCAAATGACCATAAACTGCCATCACAATACTTAATAATATTCCTCGCTTCATCATTGCTGTCCTCCTTTTTTTGATGCTTCATGCTCACGCATATAACTACCATACCAGATTAATCGATTGTGTAAATGCCCAGTGTCATTTCCTGGAGTAATATTGACAGTGTGCCCATATTCATAAATACTGATTATTGTGTGTTAACTTCCAATGACTCTTAATCTTTATCATTGGAAACTCATTGAATGATAACTCTGTTTGAGGAGTGGAATGATGAATATGTGGAAAAAAATGAGATTGATTCATGTCATTTTTCCTTTGATATTGTTCGCTGCAAATCCAATATATGCTGATTGGTATGACGCAGCATGGTTGTATCGTCAGCAAATCACGGTCGCCTCGTCCCTGACAACAGAGGATCTCATCGATTATCCATTATTGGTGTATAGTACCAATAGTTCGAATTTTGTTTTTACCCATGCACAAACGGATGGTGATGACATTCTCTTCACTCTGTCTGATGGAACGACCAAAATACCACATGAGATTGAGAAATATAATCCAACATCCGGCCAACAGGAGATGGAAATCTGGGTAAAAGTTCCGCTTCTTTCTTCGTCCGTCAATACGATTCTTTTCATGTATTATGGGAATGCATCCAGTGGGAGTCAGCAGACGCCAGCCAATGTCTGGGATAATCATTTTGCGATGATTCAGCATCTGGAGGAAGTAACCGGGACTCATTACAACTCAGCATCCACTGCATATGATGGTGTACCTTCTGGCGGAGTCACTCAAAATGCTGTCGGAAAAATCGATGGGAGCGACCAGTTTGATGGAATCGATGATACCATTGATCTGATCAACTCCAGTGATCTCAATTTCGATACGATGACGGTGGAGTTTTGGATGAAAGCAGCGACAACTCAATCCGATGATCATTATCTGGTGATCGACAAGCAGCATGGTTGGGTGACGCCCTATTCCGGATGGCTGATGCAAGGGATGACAAGTCCAGGTGTTTTGTCCTGGGCTATTTGTTATTATAATGGCTCCAACTTATGTGCAGGCGTTCAGACTTCCAGCAGCCTCCTGGATAATGCCTGGCATTACATCTCAGGAACATACGATGGAACGACACTTCGGATGTATGTTGACGGAACTTTGATCGGAACAGCTCCACTCAATACGTCTGCTGTAAGCTGGAAAAATGATCGCAATGTATTGATTGCGCGTTCCTGGCATGGTGGAGGCTCTCCTAATCGGTATTTTCGGGGTTTATTGGATGAGGTCCGGATTTCGGATACGACCCGAAGTCAGTCATGGGTGACGGCCACATTTAATATAACAAGTTCTCCAGGAACCTTTCTTACGTTTTCAGATGAATCAGTACCGACTGCCACACCCACCAATACTCCGACCTTGACACCCACCCGAACACCCACCCCAACGTGGACTCCATTACCGCCTACTAATACACCCCGTCCGCCAACATCAACGAGAACGCCTACTAACACGCCGACCTTGACACCCACCAATACTCCGACCGATACCCCCAGCCCGACTCCGACCGATACCCCGACGGAAACCCCGACTGATACGCCGACGTTGACACCTACCAATACCCCTACGGATACCCCCACCTCCACCCCTACTGATACTCCAACACCCACGCCCACACCAACAGATACACCGACTGCCACTCCCACGAATACTCCAACCGACACACCCACGCTAACCCCCACTCCCACGAATACTCCAACCGACACACCTACACTGACCCCAACTCCCACGAATACACCCACAGAAACACCTACTCCGACCAATACACCTACAGACACTCCGACACCTACTCCCACAGATACGCCCACCCCCACCCCGACCCCCACCCCAGCATGCCGGAATACCGGAGATGCTAATGGGGATGGATCCATCTCCTCCGGCGATGCACAAATAGCCTTCTATATCGCGTTAGGTGCAATCATTCCGACATATACTGAGGAATGTGCAGCGGACTGTAATGGAGACGGAGTTGTTTCATCGGGCGATGCTCAGCAAATTTTCTATGCGGGTCTTGGCGTGGGAAGCTGTTCAGATAGCTTGTAACAGACATGGAATACATCTGCATGGACACCAGCAAATACCCCAACAGTTACAACGCTGCCGACAGACATGCCGGCACTGACGCCAATATCGACTCCATCCATCGTGTCTGCAGTCAGGAGATGCCAATAATGGCGGAGCAATCTCATCGGGTGATGCCCAACTTGCATTCTATATCGCAGTGAGTTTCTATTGGCCGATATGAATGGAATGGTGAGCCGCGGACTGTGATGATGATGGAGCGATTTCCTTCTGCGATGTCCTGATAATATTTATGCTGTACTGGGTATCGAGCTTGTAACGCGGAATGATAGCGGGTGTTTTTTTCACAGGAAAAAGCTCGGAATTCAAAATGTTATTGAACTGCCATCCAATTCTGTCATTTTTTGGATACCGAAAAGTGACAAATTGGAAGGATTTTCAACAGAGCTGATGGTGTTTTTCAGTTTTGACTGGATGGCAGTATTTACAACAGGCGCTGATGGAGATAGAATGTGATGTTTAGGGAGGTTTCACCATGAAAGCTGTTTGTCTTTTTGGAAGTCCCCGAAATAAAGGGAATAGCACTACAATCGCACAATACTTTCTGGATCGTGCCGAAGCAATGGGTGCTGAGATCACATCTTATTTTTTGAACGAGTTAACCTATCTTGGCTGTCAGGGATGCCTGAAATGTAAAACAGAATCCGAGAAATGTGTGGTCGAAGACGAGTTGCTGGATGTTCTCGATGAGGTTGGAAATGCAGACCTCCTGGTTTTGACATCGCCGGTGTATTTTGGAGATGTCACAAGTCAACTCAAAGGCTTTATCGATCGATCGTTCTCGTATTTTGTCCCCAATTTTTTTGCAGCGCCTAATCCCAGTCGGCTGGCACCGGGCAAGAAAATTCTGTTTGTTTTAGTTCAGGGAGATGGTGATCCATCCAAATTTGATGATATCTATCCGAAATATAATGCCAGTTTCAAATGGCTTGGATTTGAGGAAAGTTATCTGATTCGTGCCTGCGGCCTGGAAGAGGACGGAGACACAGAGACATTCAAGCCATATTATAAACAGGCAGATGAGATCATCACGAAAATTTTCAAGTGATCATCACGCGTTGACGATTCCTGTCTGCGTCTGACTTTGATGTCGCAGTCTTACAGCTATCTCATAGATTCAGATCAGAAAATATGCGGGAGGATGGGTATATCGTTGTATTTATAGGAAATGCCAATGATGGAATTATTCCTCCCATCCAAACGCCCATGTATCGAGATTGCTGATCAGTTCTGTTATTTCTGGATTGGTGAGTCCGGCATACCAGATGATCCCGCGAGCGGAGCCGGTATTCTCAGGCCAGTAAAATTCCGGAAGTATTTGGAAGTCATAAGTCTCGGGAGCAATGTTCAGCAGGCTGAAGAAATCAAAATGGGTATAGGATGGAGCGTAGAAATAGGTTCCCAGAATATCCAGAATAACAAACAATTGAAGTTGATGATAGGTATCCGGTCCGGGATTGTATATGCTTACCTTACAACTACAAAGATCTCCTGATCGATAAAGCTTGGATGGCATCCATAACCTCACTGTTATGGCGTCATAGGATGGGATCGTTGGAGTCGCTGAGGGGGATATTGTGGAAGTTGGGGAGTTGGTTGTATTGGGGGATGGCGTTGAAGATGGCACGGGTGAGGCAGTGGGTTCAGGTGTGTATGTCGGGAGTGGCGATTCGGTTTCAATGAAATGGTAGCCGATATCGACGATGCCGTCATCCGGGATTTGATCTGTTCGGGTTGTCAATTCGTTCAGGCAGATGTTGTCTTCATTTTCATTGAAACAGATGTTTTGTGCCAAATCGTTTCCGCTGTCCAGACATGGGCTGTTGACTGTCTGGCCGGATAATATCTGACTGAGATAATAATCGCCCCGAGGGCCGAATACGAAACAGGGATCTGCATCGATATTACCGTCTCCCTCGAAACCACCTTGGATATTGGAATAGGTAATGAGTGGCAGACCCGATTCATCGATCTGATTTGGGAAATTACTCCAGAAAATACAGGTGGAGATCTCCGGAAATCCAGACGCCGCGATACCTCCTCCATCTCTGGCATTGTTGTTCACTACTGTGCAGTTTATCATTGTAATCTGAGACATATTGAGGCAAATGCCACCACCATCAAGACCAGCATGGTTTCGGGCGATCAGGCAATTGGATGTTTCGACCTGAGATTCTAATCCATAAATTCCAGCTCCATGATCCGGCACTCTGTTATCATTTACTACACTGTTGGTTAGCAGAATAGTACCAGAGTGACTGTAAAACCCCCCTCCACTTTCATCGGAGTAGTTGCTTGTGATTTCACACCGTGAAAGGTTTGCCGAAGAGTGATCAAAGAGAGCGCCACCCCCATTTTTAGTTGATGTATTTTCCGAAATGATGGAATTGGAAATAGTGGGATCGGTGTTTATGAATGAAATGCCTCCCCCATAACCTCTAGCAATATTTCCTTGAATAACAGTATCTTTTATTTTAATGGAATTTGATTCCATAGCATATAATCCTCCTCCCCGTCCGGTTGCTGTGTTAGCTAAAAGGGAGCAGTTCCATATACTGACAGAAGCCCGATAAAACGAAAGAGCACCACCACCAATTCCAATAGATTGATTTTCCTGAAAAATGCAGTTGTTGATATTGACAATATAAGTGTTATCACACCAGATAGCGCCACCGACATCTCGTGCCTGGTTAGCTATAAACATGCAATCCGTGATCAGAGGATTTGATTGGGAATAACAGTAGACCCCACCCGCACTGTGGTTGGCTATGTTGTTGGTAAAAATACACGATTGAATGATTGGTGACGATCCATACAACGAAATCCCTCCTCCATGGTCGTTGGATGAATTCCTGTCAAATATGCAATTCATAATAGTCGGGGAGGAGTGATAACAATAGATAGCACCGCCGTCATCAGAGTATCCGGAAGTCAATCCATTGCGAATCGTTACACCATTTAGAACAGCTCGTTCATCTTCACCATTCAGAAAAGTTACACCACGATTTTGTCGTTCACAGTCAATGACACACGTTTCCGGACCGTTCTCTGATGTGATCGTCAGACATTTCCCCCGATAATCCAACTCCCGATTCTGAGGTCCAGTGTAAATTCCATCTCCAATAATGATGGTATCACCCCATTCTGAATTATTTATGGCGGATTGGATAGTCGGATAATCGTCTGGAACATGACGGATGACCATCATCTCATCAATAAAAAAGGTTCGGGTTGCTTCGATGTCATTTGTGTACCCAGCAGAAACAGACAACAGGCATATTCCAGAATTGCATACCAGAAATATTAAGAAAAAAAATTGTTTCATAAAATCTCCCTGATTCCTTAAATTATCTATTAAAAAAGAATATGATCTCTTTAAAGATAGCATGGAATGAAAATCAGATCAAATCATACAGACGATTTTAAGGGGAATGCTCTTAATTCTCATTAGAATCTGAGACATTTTGGAGAGGTCTTTATCCAATCAGTTGGTGGTATATGTGCGACCACTCACCCTCGAACACAGCGTTTCTTCGAATGAAAGTCGAGAGTTTACTTAACAGCATGTTTCTAAAGCATACCGGAATATCCTAAGCTGTCATCCCCGCGCTAGAGGGGAATCGCCATTGCGGCTTTGGAAACAACAACACTTTCAAACTGCCATCCCCCGTGTAAGCGGGGATCTCCTGGAATCCCTTGAAAATTCTATACTCGCCGGAATGGAATGCTCCGAGTTCCCTCGCTCAATCTGCTCCTTTATAAAATATGTATATTCAAGCATTCTCAAAGGGAAAACAGTCGATGCATTTGATGGTTACGATGAAAATTGAATAGGGGTGTGTAGATGCTGTAAACTACCGATGGGTAGTATGCGTCAGTCTGCTTGCTGTCAAAAATGCCAACCGGGAGATGGCTTCAAAGATAAATGGATTCAGTGTCTCCGGAGTATCGGTAGCCATATGCAGATGGTCATAAGGTTTTTGGCTGACAAAAAACATATTGGGGACACCTGCCTGTTGAAAGGCTTCGGCATCAGCACCACCAGCAACATGATCGGCATGTGTATCCGGAATTTTGATATGATTATCGTTCCAGTAATCCATGATATCGAATAGATGGGAGTGGTGTTTTCTGCCCCGTACATCCAACCCGATCCCGGCTCCAATACAATCCATGTTCAACATGGCAATCGTCTGCTCCATCGGCCAGGAGGGGTGTTTGCCATAAAACAGGGATCCCACAATCCCTGTCTCTTCTGCCCCAAAAGCGATAAAGATGAGAGATCTTCTGGGAGGAGTTCCTTGGGAGAAAACGCGTGCCATTTCCAGCATCGAAGCGACGCCGGACGCATCGTCTTGAGCGCCATGGAAAATGACTTTTTCTCCCTGGATGCCCACATGATCGAGATGGGCTCCAATGATAATCGCTTCCTGACGCAGGTCTGGATCTGAACCCGGTAATATTCCAACCAGATTCCAGCAGATGCCTTCACGATGCCATACTGTCTCCAGATGAATCGCGATCGATGCTGGTATATCACATGATGCGCATTGCCGAAATTGATCTATTTGATACTGGCGGGAGGCTAATGTTTGATTATTGAAATTCATCAAATTCATCGCAGTATTTTCGGAGAGAACAATCATTGGGAATCCAGGAATCTGTTCGTTCGTTTCCATAAGGCTGGCAGACAGCCGATCCCGTTCAGGATGGTTTGGATTTGGAATGATGACCAATCCAACGGCTCCACGATCTCTCAGACGATGGGCTTTCGCTCGCGGCAAATCGGAACTGCTGTTTTGGAGCCATATGGGAGGTTGTTTGAATGAAACCGCGATTTTTCCGGTTAAGTCCACATTCCCGAGTTCATCGATATGTTCATCCTGTCGTCCATAACCCACAAACACGAGAGGTCCTTCCACTTTGCCATCTCCCGATAATCCTCGGCAGACAAAATCTTGACCCAATTCCAGAAGCTGCGATTGGTTTGATTGTCGTTTGAGCCTGGCCGAAGCAGACACAATCCAATTCGTTTCTAAACGGAATGTCTGACGATAACTACCTTGGTCGCCTCCTGGTTTCAGTTTCAGATGTGAAAAAATTTTTTCCACATAATCACATGCTCGTGCATAGCCGATATCTCCGGGCATTCGGCCACGCATGTTGGGAGCAGCCAGGATTTCGACGTGGTTCATCAATCGATCTGCAGTTAATTGGTATGATGATTTTAAAATGATTTGTGTGTGATTCATTAGCTCCCCCTCTTAGGTCATGTAAATAGTTTTATTTTGAAAAGCTGTCAATATCAGGAGAAATCATTTGAGATATTTTTCAATTTTTTTTGCGGATTTCGATGGATCGAGTTGAAAAAATATTATGATTTGACAATTGGATTTTTCATTCTGTTTAATACAGTATTATTGTGTCGTTACATGGTGCGAGTGGATTTAAACGGATAGCTTGGGATGGCATATGTCTGTAGAAAAAACAGAGAAACCAACGCCTAAAAGGATAAAAGAGGCCAGGAAGCGCGGTCAGGTCCCTCGGTCAAATGATTTGACAGCAGTAGCTACTTTTATAAGTTCTGTTTGTTTGCTGTTATGGCAATGGGACAAAATACTTTACGAGATCACAGATTCGATTTCATGGTTTCTCATCGCTGCGGTAACTGCTGAAAATAGACCGGAAAAGTGCGCTATTTTAATCATGAGCTTAAAAAAAATTGTGATGTGGTCGCTTCCAATATGGCTGCTGGTCTGGGTGAGTGCATTGCTGATTAATTATTTTCAGATTGGTTTCTTACTGATAAAAATTAGAAGTGATTTGAAACGAATAAACCCGATCCAAGGATTGAAAGGAATTTTTAGTTCAGCAAGATTTGTGGAACTGGTTAAGAACATAGTTAAATTTATTATGGTCGCTGCACTTGGTTTTTATGTTGTAAAACAATTTTTCTCCGATATCGTTCGTTCCTTGTACGGAGAACCGTCTCAGGTTGTTACGGTATTATTCTATGTGTGTATCCGATTTGCGGTTTATGCGGGTGTTGTGTTTGTTATTATTGGCATTTTTGATTTTTTATATCAGAAGCACAAATGGCAGAAAGACTTGATGATGAGCAGGGATGAAATAAAACAGGAACACAAGGAAATGGAAGGCGATCCACTGTATAAAAACTATCGGCGACAAATGCAATTTGAGATTTCCCAATATGATATGGATCAACGAGTTAGAGAATCAAAAGTTGTGGTAGTGAATCCATCGCATCTGACCGTGGCTTTGGGGTATGATCCAGATTCAGGCTTGGCTCCTCAAATCGCGGCTAAAGGAGTCTGCGAAACTGGGGAACGTATCAGACGGATCGCTCGTGAAGCTGATATCCCAATCATCAAAAACATTCCCGTCGCACGAGCGTTGTATCGGGTTGATATCGGTGCAGAGATTCCTGAAAATCTTTTTGAAGCGGTGGCTGAAATTCTGTTGTTTTTGGATGAAGTTTCACAAAAAGAACACTATTCAACTTTTTAGAACAGATGCGTTTTATTCTCTTTGATACCCTTGGGGGAGGGCTGATCGATACACTGATGCGACATGGCGCGTCAAATGATTTGACAAAACCGGATCGCTTCCTTAAATCTAAAATAGTTCTAGTGAGTCATATCGAGCTTTCAGCGTTTCATTGAAAGCGGCTTTAAAAACAATAAGCACGTAACACAGAGGCGCTGATGAATGCTCGAATGTGTATAAAAAATAACCCCATTCATATTTACACATCTGTCAATATGTTCGTGTATTTCTCAGGTTTGGATTATGAGTCAGTAATCGCTTATCGCATGATTCAGATAATTCCATGGCAATGGCGTTCCAATATCATTATCGTTTTCCCGGGATATGATATCACATGAGAAGCGATTGTTGCTGGAATATCCAATGTTTAAAAATTCCCAATAAACCTTTAATTCTTATTGAAAGGAGATCGTTATGTCTTTACAAGTCTTAGCTTCTTTGAGTAAAGCAGTTGGAATGGAATTGATTACCAGGATCTTTGATAAAACTTTGGAGAAGACGGGTCAAATCGGAAGTAACGGGGTAAAAACACCATTTGATGCGTTTGATAAAGTGTGTGGGATCTTTCAAGGCAAATTATCTCATACATCACCCTCCTCTGCTTTTTCTCTTTCATTTCCTGATAAACTATCGAAATTTTCAAAATTGCCTGGATTACTCTCGAAAAATCTATCGAAACTGGCAACAAAGATTCAGCAGTTGGCGAGTGTGTTTTCAAAGATCAATGAAGCTGTGGAAGGGATCAAGTCATTGATCGGCAAGAGCAGCACCGGAGCGCAGGAACTCAATTCTGCGATGCCATTATCTACTCACACAACAAATCAGCCAAATCCAACAATGAGCCGGGATTATGGCAATGTTAGCGGTTCGAATGGAGAGTCAAGAATATCTGAAACGATCGAAGGATCTCAGAATCGTTCGAATGGTCTTATGGGTGATCAATGGGATATGTTCAATCAGATGCAAGCAGCCCAGAAAGCAGCTCAAATGTTCGAATTAGCAGTCAAGATGGCAGAAATCAGACATCAGGCAGCGATGTCGGCTATCCGCGGGATTCGCTATTAATTCAATTACACTAACACTATAGAAAGGAAGTTTTTTATGAATTGTCATGCGACAGATACGAAGCCGATGAGATCGATGGATGAAATTTCACCCGATCAGTTGGAATCATTGCTTTCAGAGACTATGTCCTTGAAAGAATCACTGGAACTTACTCCTGATGATTTAGAAACATTGACTTATTTGGGCTATGAATTGTTCAGTCAAGGGAAGATCGAGGAGTCACAATGCATTTTTGAGGGACTTGATGCCTTGGGAACAGAGGATCCATATGTAAAAACTGCACTGGGTACAATCTACGCTCAGAAGGATGACCTTGATAGTGCAGAACGTTATTTTAATGCCGCATTGGAGATGGATCCCAATGATATCAATGCGTTAACAAACAGGGGGGAAGTTTTTTTAAAACAGAACAGATTGGAACTTGCGGCTGATGACCTGAGACGTGCGATTGAGTTAGATCCCCTCGAATTGTCCCCGATCGCTGCTCGTGCACGGGTGTTGGTCATGGCTACAAAAGAACTTCTGGATTCCATGACCGTCAAAGGTTGAGGTCGCGGTCATTCTGCGTATCTATTTGATAGACATCCAGTTAGAACAGAAACGTATATTTTGCCATAAAATATTCAAAAGTTATTGAACCTGTAACACAACAATATTCTCAATATAGATATAAAGCGATCAATACCTTTGCAGGAAGAAAAAATAGGTACATTTTCCAGATATATGAAATGGTGACGTGGGCTGTTTACTAAATTATCCAAATTGATGTAAAGGTGTTGATTTATAATGCGTTATAGAAGATTTGAAAACAAAGGACTCAAGATCCCAAATGAGTTAAACTTCTGTCCGGGTATCCTGAAATGAATGTACAATACAATAATATGGTGATGGTGTTTATAAAACAATACTGTGATATCTTACTCGCATCATTTGTCGTAATTATTGTTGGGATAATGATAATACCGCTCCCGACATTTCTGATGGATATCTTACTGACCTTTAACATTGCTGTAGGAATTTGTGTCCTGTTGGTTGCCCTGTATATTTCCAATGCGATTGAGTTATCTGTGTTTCCGAGCATCCTATTGATATCAACTTTATTTAGGCTGGCTCTGAATATTTCGACAACCCGTCTGATTTTGCTCCAAGCAGATGCGGGAGATATCATTCAGGCATTTGGCAATTTCGTAGTCCAGGGAAATATGGTAGTTGGAGCCATTATCTTTTTAATACTGACCCTGATAAATTTTATAGTGATTTCCAAGGGCTCTGAGAGAGTTGCGGAAGTTGCCGCCCGATTTACACTTGATGCAATGCCTGGAAAGCAAATGGCTATTGATGCAGATATGCGATCTGGCACGATTGACTTACCGGAAGCTAAGCGCCGTCGCCGTGAATTAGAGCGTGAATCTCAATTATTCGGAGCGATGGATGGTGCGATGAAATTTGTTAAAGGAGATGCTATCGCTGGGATAATTATCACCTGTATAAACATCATCGGTGGATCTTTGATAGGAACTTTTATGCGTGGATTGAGTATTAGTGAGTCATTGAAGCTGTACGGCCTATTGACCATCGGTGATGGTCTGGTCTCCCAAATCCCCGCTTTGATTATCTCTACTTCCGGGGGGCTGATGGTTACTCGCGTCGCTCCCGAAAATGAAGGTGATCCCTTGGGCCGCGATATTGGAAACCAGTTCTTCGCGTTCCCTAAAGCCCTTGCAGCAAGCTCCGTACTATTATTCATTTTTGGCTTGATACCGGGATTACCATTCATTCCATTTACAATTTTAGGGTTTATAACAGCCTTTTTAGCATTTGCATTAAAAAATAATAAAGATCAAAATTTCAGTCTATCATCAGAACCAACCAATAGAATCAGTGAATTAGGGAAAGCCAGGACCGGCTACCTTCAGCTCCCGATACCAATTAAGGTGACCGTAGGGAAAAAAATATCCGAATTACTCACCAATCCCCAGGGTGACCATGATTTCATCTCTTGTGTCATCCCTTCCATTCGTGAAAGAATTTTTTTGGATTTCGGCGTAAGAATACCCAGTATACGAATCACAGACTCTGATCCATCGCTTCCCGAAGATGCATATGTGATTAGCCTTGCGGAGATGCAACTGGAGAGCGGTTGCATCCCAGAAGGCAAGGCATTGATATGTAAGCCCCTTGATGTATTGGAATCATTGATGGTGGGTGCAGAAAGTACATCGGAACCAGGTAATGGCAAATGCGCTTCATTCGTTCCGATTGATAGTATTGAACGAGTTCAATCTGCAGGCTATCCCTCGCTGGAAGGACTGAAAATTTTAGAGCTTCACATTGAGAATCTGCTGCGGCGGCATCTTGGTGAGTTCATTGGTATCCAGGAAGTAAAATGGATGTGTGAAGAACTCGAAACAGATTTTCCGGACTCAGTTCGAGAAGTAATACCCAGATGTATCTCTTATCAAAGATTCACAGATATCCTCATCCGACTGGTACAAGAAGCTGTCAGTATTCGTGATCTTAAAAAGATTTTAGAAATTTTGGCAGAATATGCTCCAATAGAGGACGATAATATTAATCTGACAGAACTCGTTCGCATCAAATTAAAACGTACTATTCTTTCTCCCTATATTTTGAAAGATGGCAGCTTACCTGTGTATATGGTATCATCTGAAATAGAGGATGTATTTCGTGTTTCTATTCAAAAGACGCAAACTGAACGATATCTTGCAATGGATCCTGATATAATGGAGCAAGTAATTGCAGCTTTTGGGCGTGAACTTGGCTGTAATCCCATACACGATAACCGGATCGTTGTAACGATGGATTCTGGAATTCGATATGTGCTGTGGAAATTCCTATCCTATCAATTTTCGAATGTGCATGTGATTTCGATTCAGGAATTGCCGAATAATATTCAACTAACCCCTATTTCCAGAATATCAGCTCCAATTGAATCAGTATTATTTTAGGATCGTTCCAAAAGGCTTGAGTTTCCCAAATGGTTCCATGGAGGGTGGATATGCCGGAATTAATGGTTTTAAGTAACAATAATTCATCCCCTGAATATTTTTCAATCGAGGAGGGTAAATCATTTTCCATAGGCAGAAGCCGACAGAATCAATTACGATTGGAGCATCCTAAAATTTCTAAATTTCATTCTTTGATTGATTCCTTCAATGGGAGTTATTGGATGGAAGATCAAGGAAGCACTTGGGGTACATATGTGAATGACACGCGTATCCGTACGAAACTTCTTCGATACGGCGATCTCATATCATTCGCAATGGAGATTTCCTGCCGATTTATTCAATTTCGCTACTCTGTTCACGCTGATCCCGGACACCAAGTCAACCCTTACCTCTCGGATCCGCACAATCGCTCCTCTTCCCACGCGAAATATCTACCCCCATCCCCATCCCATTCCTTATTGGGGAGATATCCTGACTTGATTCAAATTGATGATTTCAGTGTTCCTATTCGAAGTTTCCCAATAAAAAGCCGGATTACACGAATCGGTAGATCCCCTTCAAATTCCATTTTTTTAAAAAATAAAACGATTTCTGGAGATCATTGTTTGATTGAAAATATCAATGAGCGCTACTTTATTACAGATCTGGGGAGTGAAAATGGCACGTGGGCTCATGATGAAAAAATTTTGTATCATGAGTTGTCCGATAATGATACGGTTTTTATTGGGAATCAGCAGTTCAGATTTTCGATCCAAACCTGAACCCACACCATTTCAGCTTGTTATGTTGAACTATATTGGATCCGAGGGCTCCAACTGCCAATCCCATCCGCCAATAACGCAAAGATATGCCATATTGAACAATATAGATCTCCCGGAGCAAAGTAATCATAAGAAATACGATAAATCCGCCCTTGTTCATCCCTGTGGAAAGTTGAAAATCCAGGCAGATAATAGGACTGACTGTCATGATCTTCCGTAAACCCCATTTTTTTTACAAAATCGGAATCGATCCCGGAAAGCATACGAAATTTCCAACCTCTGCTTTCGGCAAATTTTCGTTGGATATCCGGGGGATCTGGCGACACCATGACTACAGACGCTCGTGCTTCAAGATGCTGAATCATGCCATTCAATCCATCCGCCCATAAAGTGCAATATGCACATTGATGCCCCATATTGTGGATCACGATTAGATCCATTTTTCCTTCAAATAAATCACTGAAATGAAGGGGTTGACCGTCAGATCCCTTGAGGAGATAGTCCGAGATATCTTCTCGGGGCATCGCCCGTTTTAGCTCCAGCCATTTCTTATGAAGTTCGAATATTTTCTGTTCAATGTCTTCTATCTCTTTCAATGGTTGTTTTTCATTGATCACGCTTCTATCCTCCAATACAACCGACTGGAATGGAATTTTTCTAAAATCTCACGAGACGTCTCATTCATTTTTACACATGCTGGTTCAGTCGATTTCGAGGTATTTTCCTGAAGAAAAAGCAGAAAACTCGGGAGAATACATGGACTGAAGTGTCGCTGGCGCTACTTTGAAGTATCCAGCCATCGATGCTCGGATTCGGTATTTGAATGTGTATTCACCTTGTGGGAGCCATTCAAAGAAGAAATTAGTACTGGAATCCTTTATTTCCTCATACCAGTTGATTCCCAGATCCCATCGATATCCGCTGATTTTGTTTTCCGGCTCAAATCCTGCTCCTCGTGGATCATATAAATGAACGAATTCCATCGGATGTTTGGCTTGGATCGACAGATGAACCTCCAACTGATCTCCAATATGAATACGCTCTCCCTCTGCAATGGGTTTTAGAACCATTTCTCCATTTTTATTTTCACGGATAAAAAAACGCCTTTTTACGTCTAAAAAGTCTCCGCGTGCTTCTTCGGGGAGTTTTTCTGTGGAGTAATGCCAGTTCATTGATGCAAACATGAATCCTTTCGTTTGCTTCTCTACTGTAACCAGAAACATCTTTTCAGCATCGATCTCTGCTCCTGTGATATGAATATTACAGGAGCGGTTTTCAAAATCATTGGGATCGATGATACAGGATTGAACCATAGAGCCCAGAGAGATATTGGCTTCCTCTCGTATACCCAATGATTCCCGTTCATTAAGATAACGAGTCAGAGAGTAAATAACTTCAGCGGTTGTTCGAGTCGATTTCCAGATATTCATTTTTTTGTTTAAAAATAGCCATAAAGCGATATCGTCCAAACGGGGATCTTCGGGTTGTATTTCCATTACTGCCCGGAGAATCATTGCATGGCTTTCAATATTATCATTATACCATAGCCACCCGCGATCTTCCGGAATCCAGAATATACCTTGATCTGGTGCAGTTTTCGCGCTGTCCATAATGCTGTCCAAAATGATTCGGGCATCTGTGTTTCTTTCGGATCGCTGTAATGTCAATGCGAGATATGCTTTGCAGTAGGGAGAAATATTACGCCAATGTGTAAAGGTATATTCTAAAATCTCCTTTCGCTCTGATTCACTGAAGCCTTTTTGATAGTAGGATTGATCGGGAAAACAACTCAGGACATAATTCAGAAATGTTAAAAACTCCACATCAAACGATTCGGCTTTCAATCGCTCCCGGTAGTATCCCCGATAATGATCACCTAGATATCGTGTCGCACGGAGGATCATCTCTTTGGGGATACTATCTCCAAACTCGATGGCCTTTGCAAATCCATAAACGGTATACAATGTCATATATGGATTATCCGGTCCTCCGGGCCACCATGGAAAGGCTCCGGTTGGATTTTGATATTTGGATAATTTTATCAATGCATTTTCGCGATGGGCATCGGCTATTTTGGGATCCAATACATTGATCAATGCTTGATTCGATGTTCCCCCCTCCGATTCAATCATCCATGGTGTTTCAGTTAAAGCCATTTTCCGGTTGGGATCCTCCAGATTCCATTTTTCTAATGGAGTATCGCGTTCGCTGAATCGTTTTGCAGCATTTGCGATCACGGGATATCGATCATATAACGTGCTGAGGATACTGGTCGACACGAACCGATTCAACGTCTGTTCCACACACTCATACGGATAATAGATCAGATAGGGGAGTGCGCTGATTACGTGATACATCAACTGCCCTTCAACCGAAACATTCAACGATTCATGAATCAGGCTTGAATCTTCCGAGGCGGCCTTCAAATCCGGAATGGACATGGAGCGTCTCTGAGCATCTTTAAGTGTCATAAACCGCGATTGAGTCAGATGCATTCTTCCGGGTAGCACCGGAATCGGACGCCGTTCCCCATCGGACAACTCATCCGTAGTTGCCTTGATTTCAAAGGCATATAACCCGATATGTGCTGGTATTGTCAATGAGAAGGTTACTGTGGTTGTGTTTTGCGGGGAGACCGTCCATGGTTGACTGACCATGTCTGGCCGGAACATGCCGGTGATGTCTTCATCCGTTTCGGGATTGAGGATTTTTAATGTCACGTCGCCTGACATCGTTTGATTCCCTGCATTGTTTACCATCACCTTCAATCCAGCTCGATCACCTTCCCGGAAATATCGTGGGAGATACGGTCTGACCATCAATTGCTTCCGTGTTTCAAGGTTCCGTTCGATCACCGCAGATTTTAAATCCATCGTTATCGCATGAACGAAGACGCGCCAGGATGTCACGCTGTCTGGAACCTTGAACTGGATTGTCGCTTCACCGTGGTCATCACACGTTAATTGTGGAAGGAAGAAAGCGGTTTCTGAAAAATCGGTTCGCAATGCTGGCTTGGTTTCATCCTCAGATTGTGATTCAGATGAAGTACTTGACAGTGCCTTTACTTTCGTTTGTTCCTGTGGAGCGGGAGGTGCAGCGGCTGGAGCATCGAAAGATTCCGGTCGCTCAACAAGTTCGCTTTTGCTTTCATCTAAGCCAACTCCATCATGTAGCATTGCTCCCATCATCATTCCTTCATTTTTAAACATGTAATGCCGGCGCCCTAAACCGCCAATCCCATACCCATCCAAAGCAATCAGTTGATCAGGATAATATCCTTCAGCTCCGGCAACCGTATACCAAACGTCGTTCAGTATGGATTGAAGATATACAGAACCTTCAGGAGTCTTCCGGCTATATCCCATTTGCCGAGAAGGATAGAGTTGATCAATCATCGGATATGTGTGCGGTCCAAATAGGTCCAATGCGCGATCAAACATATATGCCAGGATTTCAGCGGCAACGATTTCTGAGTTTGGCCCATGCACTTTAACCTGCCAAGTTTCGGTCTGACCCGGTTTGAGCAGATCACGAAATGTTGCAAATTCGATCTGTAATTTTTTATTGTCCCATGGAACCATTATCCCGATATCCGTTCGATACAGAATATAATCACGAAGGAAATAGACAGATACAACGAACCCACCCCGAAGCGACTCGTCAATCGGTATATCAAAACGGTGCGCTTTCGAATCCGAGACAATATGGTCGCTTCGAATGATACGGCTGTCTTGTGCTAGTTCAATATATAGATCTTGTTTTGCATACCCGGATCCATAGAGAACAGAAATCGTATTTCCAACCATTGCAGATGGTGTATCGGCAAGCGCAAAAATGGGAACCTGGATGTTATCCCCGGATGACATCACCAAAAAATCCATCTGTGTCTTAAAGGTCGCTCCACGATCATCCTGAGTTTTATAGCGAATCCGGTATGGTCCCGGTTTGAGTTGTTCACGGATCATGGAGATGCCATCATCGGTGTGTATCAGTTTCCCATAGGCTGCCTTTGGACCATCCGACCATTCAAACAACCGTTTTTCCAGGCCAGGTTCCGGTTCCCATCTGGGTCTCTGAAGATCTCCTGAAGTCACAGGCTTATCTGATGGTGGTTTCACTGGGAGTTCACTTGGGTGGAGAATGGTTGGCGGTGGTGATAATTCAAAAATTTCATACTCACCGGTTCCGGCACGAGGATCACCATTGAGGCTTTGCCGGATGATTTTAAACTGAGCCGGTTTTTCTGGATCGAATACCATGCTGTCTGATGATACCAGAGCTTCTATTGCACAATACCCGATATTTAATGGCAATGTGTGTGCCCGGGTTTCGCCACCCTCGTCCGTCACTTCTGCAGAAATTTCGAACACATAACTGATACCACTCTCTGGATCCGCTTTCGGATCGCTCTCGGGAAGAAATGCAATCGAAAAAGTGCCATCGGATTGTATCTGAGTATTTCCTGCTGCTATTTCATACTCCTGGGAGATGGGTGCGTTGAACCACCAGAAATACCAGTACGGTAGCTTCGGTTTCCGTCTGATCCGCCAGACAACCTCACCTTTCGTTACCGGCATACCGAAGTAATAGGTCACTGAACCAGTCACTGTCACCGATTGGTTGAGCAAGATATCGGTTTCGGGTTGCTTCAACTGGACTTCAAATGTCGGCCGTTTGTATTCCTCCACACGGATGACCGTATTCCCTCTGTCTGTTGCCAGCCGATATGCTCCCAATAACCGTCCTGCCGGAATAGTGAATTTTCCGGCACTGGAGCCGAATGCGTTTGTTTGAGCTGTTTGTGAAGCGATTTCCTTTCCATTTGGATCATACAACCGGATGGTAACCGATTTATTTTTCTGAATAAAAAAGTCTGCATCTTTTCCCTTCAAAGATACGGTTTTGTAATATAAAGTCTGCCCGGGTCGATAATAGCTCCGGTCTGTATAGATTAAATCCTGAGATCGTTCCTGTGCTTCCGGTGTTTGGGTAGTGTAAGTTGATAGGCAGGCGATCGAATCTTTCCATTTTGCGATGATAATAAAGGAATTGGTTTTTTCTTTTGGAGCGTAATGTATCCGCCCCTGGGAATCCGTTAATATGGTCTGCATTTGGAGTTCTTTTCGATCCCAGACAACGGGAACGATCTGAACCGTCGCTCCAGGGACCGGTTTTCCTGTCGGACCGTCAAACACCTGGACCTCCAATGGATCCTGTATGATGGATGTTGTCAGTGTAATGTCGCTGACCAGAAAACAAGCGACATCGATCCGGTTGTCTTTTTTGGGAAAATCGTCCTTCACCGAAGCTGCAATCATGTATAAACCATTTGTCTTAATTGGCGGTGTGATATATGAAACATGGTCGCCATAATCGCCGGGATCTTCCAGATCCACTGCCCAGTCCAACGTCGGTTTCCGTTCATGAACGATTCGCGGCCATTCCATCCAGTTGAAATCCATGTTGTTTTTCCAATTATCCCGGAGAAATGAATCAAAATCCAACGAATACGCCCGTAAGTATAAGCGCTTCATGTTTCGATGCTGAACACGAATCGACCGTTGTCCAGCGCCATCAATCCGCATCATCTCCAATTGAAAACTGGGTGATTCGATCTGGGATATCAGCGCCTGACACAGTTTTCCGCCTTGGGAGTCCGGATAGCTCTGATATCCTTCGCGTGCGATGAGATGTGCTTTGAACGGCTCTCCCTGTTCCACTAACAGATTTCCTAATTCATAACGAGCAGCGGCTGACCATGGTTCATTGGAGTAAACCTGGATCAGTTTTTCCAACGCAATCCCGATCGATTCTTTATGACTGTTTTCCGTGAAATGATTTCGCAGAATCCGCAACCGTTCCAATTGTGTCTCCAACATGTTTCCCCGATCATGATGGGAATTGTGCCAGCGGTAGAGATCGTCCAGCAATGCCAGACTTTTCTCCAATGGATGGTCTGCTGATTCTTCGCTGGTTTTCTCCTGGGAGCCGCTGCCTGCAAGCAGAGATTGGAAATCAACCTTGTAAAGCTCAGCAGATTCCTTGGGTTGCCAACTGTGGGAGCCGCCGAGAAATGACGCCCATTCATACGTGATAAAATCCCGAAGAGTGGCTCGTAACCCAGCGGGATATGTTTTCCGTTGGATAAGATCCGGAAACGATGTAACAGTTACGTCTCCAACTTTTTCCCTCTGGCTCCATGCCGACTCATACAAAGCGCTGACCTTATCCATGATTTGTCCGGCAGTCCACTGCCTCAGATCAATCTCCTGCTCAGAGATGATCTGCTCCCGCTGAGCAATCTCCCATTGATACGAATCATAATACACCACCAGGTTTCGAGCAGCATACAGCTTCAGGATGCATTGTGAGAGTGCGTCCTGAGGCCAGGAAGTTGTCAGGAAAAACCGAATGGAATCTTCATAACTATGGAGTCCGATTTTGAAGTTGGCGACGGTGATCAACGCCCGGGTCCAGTTTTCCGTATCTCCGGAGGACTGGGTCCGTTCGAGTATCTTCAGGGCAACATCATGCGCCTGCTGAAATTTTTGATTCTGTTTCAGCGATTCGATTTCTTTCCACATACGTTCCGCCTCCGTATCTTTGCCATGGAATGACTTTTTCCCGTCCCATCCTCCGGAGATATGATCCGCGGAACACATCATCACCAGCACCATCACTCCGGATAACCATACACGTTTCATATTGACCTCCTGAAAATCGGACATGGATATCATTGACAATGGCGTTTTTGTTCGGAAATGTCAATGGGAATGGCGTGCTTATCACCAGTGAATTATCTTAATATATTATCGGTCTATCCGATTCGTGGAGAAGTGGATTCACACTGGATTAGAATTTTTCATTACGGGCTTTCTTACTATGGTATCTGTGAGTGGGTTTTGATATTTTCTTATCTATGGTATCTCAAAAGTCTTTTGCTGAAAGGGAGGATAAAATCATGAATCGATCAGGTTTATTAGGAGTCATACTATGTATCTTCTGTCTGATCGCGATGACATCCATCAATGCACGGGACCCATCATCAACTTCTTCGGTGTTCTGTGTCGAGGAACCCCAGCCCATCCCACCGGTTGTGGTCAATCATCCACCATTGAATCTGAGTGAGGGTTTTCTGGAACTTACTGAAACATTGCCACCGGATCGGCTGACGGAGTTAGCCACGCAATCTCTCAACAGGGCTCCGGTCTGGCTGCGGGACGATCTTCGGGACAATCTGGAACTGATGGCTCCCGCGTACCAAGATGTTTACGCTCAGATGATACTCAATCCATCCGATCCCCGGTTTACGGATGAAATCGCTTTCTGCGTCGCAAACATCGCTCCCGAACTGTTACAACACGCTCAATTTATACCAGATCTTCTGGAAGAGAATGCGTTTTACATCTATGACCACGATCAGTATCTCGACTACGTTCGACTGGTCGATGTCGGAGAGCCGGGGATTGACGATCATTATTACACGACCACATTTTATCAGGTTGAAGAAGCGGGCATTGTCACCGAATACGAATTGGATGCAGAAATCTATTACTGGTTCATTGTCCATCCAAAAATTGAAGATGAAATGGTGGACTATATTGATCCCGCGTCCCAGAGTCAGCATGCCGATCCTCCGGTCGGGGTGTTCTGGAGAGACTGGATATTTACGCATACTGAGCAGATTCCGGATTCCGAGGACTATTATCCGGTTTTGCGGGATGCGTTGGCAGGTGTTCCGGTTTTGTGGAAACGCCAGGAAGGAAATGACAATGGCGCGATTTCCACGATCACACAATGGATATTGGATGTCATGGATTTTGGTTCCGGTGCAGAGCGGCCGATTCAGCCGGTCCGAATCTACACCCTTCATCTGGGACGATGTGGCGAACACCAGGATATCACATCTGCCGCGGCTCGGGCGGCATTGATTCCCTGTCTCAACACCCAGGCGATCGGGGAGGATCATGTCTGGAACGAATTTTACGACGGACGGTTTATCCACTGGGAACCGGTGAATTTTTATATCGATATTCCGCTGGTCTATGAAAATGGATGGGGAAAAGTGTTTTCGGGCGTATTTGATGTGATGGGAGACGGCAATGTACAGGATGTCATTCAACGGTATTCGGAAGGCTGGTGCACGGTCGATGTGCAGGTCGTCGATGCCAATGGCGATCCGATCGATGGCGCCAAAGTCACAGCCAAACCCTCCGGCGGATATATGGGAACATATACATTCACGGGATCCGATGGTATGGCTCATATGGAGTATGGGGATGGCACATCGCTCCTGGTTCGGGCACTCACGGATATCGGTAAAAATCCGATCAACGGTTCATATGAATTGACTGCGGCAACCGAAAATGGCGGCTCTTATACATGGACTGCCGAGATTGCAGGCACTCTGCCGTCAATACCCGTTACCGACACTGAATCACCACCGGAAGGAACAACGGAATACCGGTTGA
Source organism: uncultured bacterium (assembly GCA_964512995.1). Taxonomy (GTDB): domain Bacteria; phylum CSSED10-310; class CSSED10-310; order CSSED10-310; family CSSED10-310; genus CAZELM01. The sequence goes on along the minus strand of CAZELM010000004.1, from coordinate 11,467 downwards.
ATATCGCCTATCAGGTCAACGGGGAAGTCCTGAGAGGCTATTACGAATTCGATAAACCCAACCATTTCTCCCGCCGGATTCCCGGTGGCAATATCGATTTTTTCATCGTGGATCGTAAGAACTGGGATGCATATTCGACAGGTGATCCATTCCAGGGATATGAAATCACATGGCGTTCCAATGATAATAATGTCCAATTTGAAATGCCCTATGCCGATACGTGGACGGTTGTGTTGACTGCGGAGCGGAAACTACAGTGCAAACAACTCCTGGATGTATCCGTGACATTACAGGAATCAACCGGAGATGATTGGCAGGATCTGGGGACCGTGACGAGACACCTGGAGTTATATCCAGGCGAACGTTATGCGGTCAGTGTGGAACTCCCCCCGGAGTTAGGGGTTAAATTGGAAATGCCCTCCGAATATTACCGTCCAGGGGATGAATGCTATCTGACCGCCTGGCTGGGAAATCCTGGCGATCCGATTGCGGCGGTTCCGTTGTTTGTTCTGCTGGATGTCGAAGGGATGTTTTTCTTCTGGCCGGAATGGAAGATGTTGCCGGATGTATCCTATGGGATCGTGTCGCTGTTATCCGGAACGACACCGGTGGAGATTCTCCCGGTATTTCAGTGGCCGGCTGGCGTGGGTTCTGCTTCCGGAATCCGGTTCATGGGAGCGATGACGGATCCGGCCATGACGGAATTGCTGGGAACGATGGATATCATATCATTTGGTTGGGGTGAATAAGCGGTCTAACGTGGCAGGAAAGAAAGGAATTGTATAATGAAACAGTATTGTTTGATAGCGGTCTTGATCATCCTGATGGGAACTGCTGGAATCCAGGCACAGATTCCCCATGTTATCAATTATCAGGGTCATCTGCTCGACAGTGGGGGAATTCCCTTGGATGGTATCCATCAATTCACATTCAGTCTCTACGCCGCTTGTGATGATATGAGTCCAATTTGGAGTGAAACTCTGACTGATGTCCCCGTGGATGAAGGCGTTTTCAGTGTTGTGCTGGGCCAAGAAAATGCCTTGGATTTGGCATTTGACGCTCCATATTGTTTGGGCATTCAGGTGGATGGTGAACCATTATTACCCAGGCAACCGCTGAGCAGTGTTGCCTCAGCGCTCAATGCCGCTGATGTATACGATCAGGAAATCCATCCGCGAAGTGTATCTATTGCGGATGTGGGAGCGGTTATCAATTCGAATGGTGAATGGGTCGGGCTTCCCACCGGCCTGATCGGACCGACTGGACCACAAGGACCTCCCGGTGCAGTGGGTTCTCAGGGTCCAACAGGTCCGCAAGGAGCGATGGGTCCGATGGGTCCTCGAGGTGTAACGGGACCGACGGGAGCTACGGGCGCAGAGGGTCCTCAAGGTCCAACGGGTCCCCAGGGAGCGATGGGTCCGATGGGTCCTCAAGGTGTAACGGGATCGACAGGAGCTACGGGCGCAGAGGGTCCTCAAGGTCCAACGGGTCCCCAGGGAGCGATGGGTCCGATGGGTCCTCAAGGTGTAACGGGACCGACGGGAGCTACGGGCGCAGAGGGTCCTCAAGGTGTAATGGGACCGACGGGAGCTACGGGCGCAGAGGGTCCTCAAGGTCCAACGGGTTCCCAGGGAGCGATGGGTCCGATGGGTCCTCAAGGTGTAATGGGACCGACGGGAACTGCGGGCGCAGAGGGTCCTCAAGGTCCAACAGGTCCCCAGGGTGTACCAGGACCCGTGGCAGGCTTGAACAAGCAACTCATCTATAATGACAATGGCATTTCCGCTGGATCAGAAGTGTATTTTGACAAGACATTGTCGAATCTGGGTGTTGGTGTGACATCTCCATCCGTGAAACTGGATGTCAATGGAGAAGTCAAAGCCACCCGGTTGAGTCAGACGGACAATGATACGGCGTGGCATAGCGTGAATCTGGCCGGATTGGGGTGCATGACCGGAGGAACCTTGTATTACATGAAGCGGAATGGCATTTGTTTCATCAATATCCACAATGGCCAATCCACGACCTATTGCAACTTCTTCCAGATGCCAGCCGGGTATCGACCCATTTCTGGCTCTCCTGCTCTCTGTATTCCGTGGGGAACCCGGTTCGGCCAGCCATCCAATACATACATCCTGGTTGTCTATTCAGATGGATGGCTCCACACCTCCGATGGCGCATTGCCATCCTGGTCGTATGTGTCTGTATCGTATCCATGTGAATGATGCCTGAAGCATTTGCAATGAGATGTTCTTGATTCTGTGTTGATTGGAAGGCAGGAGCGATCATTTATCGCGTTCCCTGCCTTCTTCTATTGAGAAGCTCTCGAATAATCTGGTGGATTTCGTTCTTTTTATGTATCAGAAACCGTATCGACACAGGAACCGCTCCCCAACGCAGTCATAAAGATGGCTTGCGCATCCCCGGCCGTGATATCGCCATTGCCGTTGCAGTCTGCGGCACACGCTTCGTCGTATGTGGGAGAATGCACTCCCAGCGTGATTTCGAACGCGATCTGTGCATCTCCCGCCGTCACACTTCCGTTCAGATTGACATCCCCGTTATGGACACAACCCGGGGTTGGCGTCGGTGGAATTGTCTCTGTGACATCCCCGGATATCACCACAGCGAACGGTTGACCATTTCCAGGTTCTCCGGATGGAACATTATATCCCGTGACAGTCACCACATAGTCACCGGCGGAAAATGAACCGTTTTGGAGAAAGATGCACTCGGTCGGAGCGGATCGGTCGATGGTCGCACCACTGGTGCTCCATCCATTGGAGAAGTTATTTCCCCGCCATGTGGCAGATGCGTTGGCCAGTGTGAGATCCAGGTCGTTGACCAGAAAATTACCCGGTTGATCGGTCCAAACCAAAGTGACTTTCAGAGGGATGGAACCGGAATTCACCGTAAATGGAAATGCCATCGATTGACCGCTGCTGAGCCCTGCCACCTGATCGTAAACCAGCAGTTTCCCGGTTTCACCTGCGAAATATAATGAGTCGTCCAGGAGGATTCGTCCCCATCCCTGATCGTTGTTCGGACGAAACCCAACTCCGGTCATGTTGCGAGCGGAATTGATCAGTGTCGCCTTAATCAGAGCGGCTGTTGGAGTGAATCCGTTTACCGCGACCTCGGAGCCGGTCGGATAGTAGCCATCCATAAAATACTGCCGGATCAATGCCGCAGCACCACAAGCTGCCGGACAGGCCATACTGGTTCCCTGGTATCCGGGACCGGTGATATCACAGGTTTCTCCGGAAGTTTGTCCGTCAGAATTGGCCGAGTCGATCCCGCCAAAAAAACCGGAGCCATCCGTTGCAGGTGCCGTCACCATCGGTGCCATTCGATTCGAAGCGTTGACGGGTCCCCGGCTGGACGCATCGAACATCTGATCCTGATCGGGTTCGTTATTGGAACCACCCACACAGACAATGTTTTTGGAGGTTGCCGGTGTTCCGACGGTGGACCCATCCGGCCCGGAGTTCCCGGCGGCATACAGAATCAGAAAATGTTTATTGGTCCACATGAATCCATCGGTATCCTGACACATCGAATCATACATATTCTCAGTTGATCCCCAGCTATTGGAATGGAGATATGCTCCATCACCCATTGCATCATTGAAAATGCCGGTCAAACTGGACGGGACAGAAAGGAATCCAAGGAAGCAGGACAGAAACGAATCCTCCCCGATATCGCCAACGGTCAGCTTCGCAGAATAGGCGATCCCATTATATGGCATTCCTGCGGAGTTGGTCGTATATCCCGCAATCGTTCCTGCAGTATGAGTACCATGTCCGCCGGAACAGCGATCATAAGATTGACCATCTGCATAGGTGCGATACGCCACGATTTTTCGATGGCTGTAATTGGGAATTGAATTGGGAAGCGGTTGGGAAGGATCCCGATAAAAACAATGATCCACATCGACACCGGTATCCAGATGCCCGATGATCTGGCCTTCGCCATGGAGTCCATGGTCCCAGACCGGCGTTCCTCCCGCCAGGTTTCCGGATTGGATGACTTCCTGTGTTTCATCATTGAACGCATAAAATTCGGCCACTTCCTCGATCCATTTTACTTCTTCCATCTGAGCCATGACCGGGATGGCCTGGGGTTCGATTTTGATGGTTACGGAAGACCGGATGCCATTGGTTGTCCGATCCAGGATGCGTCCGCCGAGGTCAGTGATCATCTCCGCCAACTCATCCAGTGCTTCCGGCCGGAACGCACTGACAGTCAGCGTATATTTCGGATCCGCCAAACGCTCCTGGCTTCGGAAATGCATTTTTCCGATATGCGGATCAATTTTGTAAGCTGGCTGATATCGGCCGATCCATCGAATCTCCTTCAACTGAGCCACGTGATTTTTTTGAGATTCTGACATACGCACGATAAACGCGAAATTGGGAATATAATCAAAAAAAACAGCTCCAGCCGCACATACCATCTCCTTGTCCCGCTCATGGATCGGTCCAGTGAACTGCACAATGAAATACCCGGACTCTGTTTTTTCAAGGTCACGAGCTGTCAGTTCTTCGGGGACAGACAAGTCCCCGATTTCCGTATCAAACTCCCCCACTTCCAACCGGATCACGCTGGGTTTCAGCTTATCCTGAAGCGTCTGGTACGGCGGTGTCAGTTGATATGGCCACCAATAATCCGATCGACGGGCTGGTTCATCCAGGAACATGTCATCCGTTCCAGAAACTGATGATGCAAAGGGGCAAATCAGGACAGCCCATACAACAGATGAAAATAGAACAGCCATGAATAGTTTCATACCATCGATCCTCCATTAATGCTAACAATCCTTCTGGCTCTACTAATATAAATACAGCAGGGATTCTTTTCAATAACCGATTATCCTTTCATTCCGGAGTGTCGTTCAATGACGCGAATTCCATGATGGCACGGTTTCTACATTGACAGCATCAGATAATGCCAATAGAATTTTGGTGCTATTGAAGAACGCATGCATTCGAGTAAGGAAAATACCCATGGATTTACGACGAGAACGAATAGCAGTAACGGGTGGCAATGGATTTCTTGGACGTGTTCTCTGCCGGCAGCTTCTGGAACGCGGTTGTTCAGAACAGATGATCCTGATTCCACGCTCCCACAGGTATGATCTCACCCGGGAATCCTTCGTCAGGAAGATGTATGAAGAAATGAAACCGACAGTGGTCATTCATCTGGCAGCGGCTGTTGGTGGAATCGGAGCCAATCGGCAATACCCGGGAACCTTTTTCTATAAAAATCTGATCATGGGTGTTTTATTGCAGGAGTATGCCCGGAGGTATGACGTCAGGAAGTTTACGGCCGTTGGCACCATTTGCGCTTATCCGAAATTTACACCGGTGCCATTTCGGGAAGACGATTTATGGAACGGTTACCCGGAAGAAACAAATGCCCCGTATGGTCTGGCAAAAAAAATGCTCCTTGTTCAAGCGCAGGCATATCGTCAGGAATTCGGCATTAACAGCATATTTTTGTTGCCTGTCAATCTGTATGGCCCCGGGGATAACTTCGATCCCGAAACCTCCCACGTCATTCCGGCAATCATCCGGAAATGCATCGAAGCGAAGGATTCAGGAAGAGATGAAATCTCAGTATGGGGCACCGGCCAGGCGACACGGGAATTCCTCTATGTCGAGGACGCTGCTCGGGGGATCATCATGGCCACAGAACGGTATGATGATCCCGAACCATGTAATCTGGGAGCTGGCTTTGAGATTTCTATCCGAGATCTCGTCACCATGATCTGTGATATTGTCGCTTTCTCCGGTTCAGTCGAGTGGGATACATCCAAGCCAGATGGCCAGCCCCGACGGAGCCTCGATACGTCCAGAGCATTCGAGCGGTTTGGCTTCAGGGCACAAATGGATTTTCGTGAAGGATTGGAACGAACCATCGATTGGTACCTGAAGCATCACCGATAGTACCATTCTTCATAAAATTCAAAAAGAAAGCTGACTTTATTGCATCGAAAAACGAAAGGAATCGGAATGCCCAGAAAAATAAAATCCATCCGAATCGGTTCATTTGAACTGGGAGCCACGGAGATGCCGGTTTTGATCGCCGGACCCTGTGTGATCGAGTCCCGGGATCATGTGCTGAAGATGGGCGAAAAAATACTCCAGATCGCATCTCGTTATGGATACCATTATCTGTTTAAAACCAGTTATGATAAAGCAAACCGATCCTCGATCCACTCCTATCGTGGACCCGGACTGGATACGGGATTGGAAATCCTTTGTGATGTGAAAAAACAACTGGGAGTGCCTGTCCTGACAGATATTCATGCTGTGGATCAGATCAAGCCGGTTGCTGAAGTGGCAGATATGATTCAGATTCCGGCATTTTTATGTCGTCAGACGGATTTGTATATCGAAGCGGGAACGGTTTCTATCCCGGTTAATGTCAAAAAAGGCCAGTTCCTGGCTCCGGAAGATATGGCAAATGTGATTCAGAAAGCGGTTGCTTCTGGAGTGAATGAGATCTCTTTGACCGAACGAGGCACCAGTTTCGGATATCATCGTCTGGTGGTCGACTTTGCTGGTTTGGCTGTCATGAAACATTTCAATGTACCAATTATCTTCGACGGAACGCATTCATTGCAGTTGCCTGGATCAGGAGGGACATTTACGGGGGGCATTCGGGAACTGGTGCCCGACTTGTGCCGGGCTGCGGTTGCGGTTGGGTGTGAGGGTCTTTTTTTGGAAGTTCACGATGATCCGGATCATGCGCTGTGCGATGGCCCCAATATGATCACGCCTCAAACGCTGGAATCCATCCTGATCCAAGTCCGTGCAATTTGCGAGGCACTCAGGGAGTGAAGCTATGACAGAATCTGAATTGATTCAGATCGCACAGGAAGTATTCGATCGGGAATCGGATGCACTGGAGGCAACCAGGGCCATCATCGGGCAAGGCTTTTTACAGAGTGTTCAGGCGATTTATCAGAGTCCCGGCAAAGTCGTTACAATGGGGATCGGGAAATCCGGGCTGGTTGCACGAAAAATCGCTGCAACTCTGGCGAGCACGGGGACGTCTGCGGTATTTGTTCATCCGGTCGAATGTCTGCACGGCGATATGGGGATCATTAATAAAGATGATATGGTCATTGTCCTTTCGACATCCGGAGAGTCCGATGAGATTCGAAAACTTCTGGTGTTCTTAAAAAACCGAGATATTAAAGTGATTGCCGTCACTGCCAGCCCGACATCTCATCTGGCCCAAAAATCCGATATTGTTATCCCTTTTTCAGTTCCCAGAGAAGCGGATCCAATGGGTATGGCACCAATGGCCAGCACCACGGTTCAGATGGTGATCGGTGATGCCCTGGCCGCAGCGCTCATTAAACTGAACAATTTCAAAGCTGCTGATTTTGCTTTGTTTCATCCATCAGGCGCTCTGGGGAAAAGATTGATTCTGAGAGTCAACGATGTCATGCATGCCAATGAAGAATTACCGATTGTTCGGGAAGGCACATTCATGAGTCATGCGCTGGTTGTCATGACAGAGAAAGCGATGGGAGCCGTTCTGATTGTCGACTCCGAAAAAAAACTCAAGGGACTCATTACGGATGGGGATCTTCGCAGAGCACTGCAATCATTGGGAAATATTCTGGACCTGCCCGTAGAACGCCTGATGACCATACATCCCATCTCCATAAAACCATCCGAACTGGCATTGGATGCTCTGAAGCGTATGGAAAAAAGATCCAGTCAGATCAGTGTGCTTCCCGTTGTAGATGATGAGAACCATGTGTGCGGTATCCTGAGACTTCACGATCTCGTTTTAGCTGGATTGTAATCGATATTGCCGATATATCGTTCCCTGAACGATGCCTAAATCACAGGAAATCGTGCATTGTAATGAAAATCCGTACCCGGCTCCCGAATAATGTTCATATGAATGGCGTCCCGGATTTCGATGATTCCTTCCGGGAGCTGATAGCGCGGAGTGATATGAAGTTCGGAGGATATTTTATTGAAATTGCCGCGAAGATCCCGGCGGTACCCACCAAATGTCATGTCTTTCTGATAGATTCGAGTGCCAGGAATCATTTTACCGATGAGGTGTGCGACGTCTTCTTTGGAATAATTCTCCCGATTGTCTCCCCAATTGTAGATTTGATTATGAATCTGTTCAACAGGAGCTTGGGAAACAGTCCAAAACCCATGGATGACATCGTTGATATGAATGAAGCTCCGCCAATACCCCCGCTGATAGATCACGATCTCCCTCCGGGAAAGCGCCTGCCAGACAAATTGATTGACAAGCGCATCGAAACGGGTTCGGGGAGATATGCCATACACATCTGCCAGGCGGAGTATTGTCAATGCACAGGTGGGATCCGCATTCAACTGCAATTGCCGCTCCGCCTCGATCTTGGTTTCTGCATAAAGCGTCTGAGGGTTGGGTGGCGATGTCTCACTGATCAGCTCCGCTTCAGATGAATTCCCAAAGGCAGTATAGGTGGATGGGAAGATAAACCGGTTAACGCCCTGTCGACACGCCGTCTGGTAGAGGTGAAGCGATGCTTCGACGTTGTACTTCATGCTCATTTCACGGCCTAACGCCTGACAGGCCGGGAAACCCGAAATGCCTGCCAGATGGATTACGGTATCGACATTCTGGAGGAGTTTCGGGATCTGGTCGTATTGGCAGATATCCACATTCTTCCAGGAAAAATGAGGATGCCGGAAATACCCCAGTATCGAATCGCCTCCATGCATGAAATGATCTGCAATCTTGACGTGAATACCCTGTGACAGCAGATGGCCTGCGAGCGCTGATCCGATATATCCTGCTCCGCCTGTAATCAAAACCAAACGGTTATTCATTGGCATGGACAGCACCATATCGAACGAGAGCATTCCGGGTATCAAGGATCAACGGAGCGTGATCCCGGATCAACCGGTAATCCACTTTCTGGTGGTCTGTAACGACAATGACAATGTCGCATGATCGGACACGTTCGGGAGTTAAATCCACGGATGCCATCTCCAGCTTGTGCTCTCGAAGCGATGGAATTTCCGGGATATAGGGATCGTGATACATGACCTCTGCTCCCAGTTCATTCAGCTTTTCAATGATAACAAGAGCCGGTGATTCTCTGAGATCGTCGACATCCCGTTTGTAAGCGATTCCACTGATCAATATTTTGGAGCCATTGATGCTTTTCCGTTTGCTGTTCAATTTGATGGCGGTTTGAGAAACAACATAATCCGGCATGGCACCATTGACCTCTCCGGATAACTCGATAAACCGGGTTGGTACGCCATATTCGCGTGCTTTCCATGAGAGATAGAAAGGATCAATGGGTATGCAGTGGCCTCCCAATCCAGGGCCTGGATAAAACGGATGAAACCCAAATGGTTTGGTTGCCGCCGCGTCAATCACCTCCCAAAGATCAATCCCCATCCGATCGGTCAGCATTTTGAGTTCATTGACCATGGCAATGTTGACGCTTCGATAAATATTTTCGAGCAGTTTGGTCATTTCTGCCACCCGTGTCGTTGATACCGGAATGACTTTATCGATCACGGAGGCATAAAGAATCGTGCCGATTTCACGACAATCCGGCGTGTAGCCACCAACGACTTTGGGAATCGATTTTGTGGAGAAGTTCGGATTTCCGGGATCTTCCCGTTCTGGCGAGAATACCAGGAAATAATCCTTTCCGGCCTGTAGATTGGATGTATTGAGAATAGGCAGCATGACTTCATCGGTCGTTCCGGGATAGGTCGTGCTTTCCAGTGAGATGATCTGCCCCTTCCGCAAATGAGCGGCAACCGTCTCGGCAGTGTTCACCACATATTCCAGGTTGGGTTCGTGGTATTTGTTCAGTGGTGTTGGAACGCAGATCAGAATCGCATCCGGTTCTGAGAGCCGGGACGGATCATCAGTCGCTTCATAAAGGTTCGCCTGAAGCATTTTTTTTATTTTATCAGAAGGAATATGTCGGATGTAACTCTCGCCTTTATTGTTCAATTCCACTTTTTTCCGGTCCACATCATATCCGATCACTCGGAAGCCACATTCGCCGAACCGAATGATCAATGGCAGGCCAACATATCCCAATCCAATGACTCCAATAATTGCTTCCCGATGTTGTATCTTTCGTATCAGTTCTACCTTCATTTCACTGCTCCTTCACCCAATACGGTTTCTTCGTCCGGTTGTGGTCCGAGATCCATGCGTCCGCCAACTCATCGTTCAAATTATCTAACTTATGCATTCAAATTACAATCCATCACCCACAGTAATGCACTCCCGGTTCATTTCATCACTATCATGGAAATAATGTGCCAGAGGTGTAGAGGAGATATTGTTTCCATCGTTCAAAATCAGGTTTCGCTGAATTAACTGTACAGAACCACCTCATTGCCGCGGCCTGTTGGAATCACCGATACCCGATGGATTATACACAATGCAGGATGGACCGAACATTTGGCGAATTTCTCTCTCCCCGCCGGTCCATTTGATCTCCGGCTCTTTGCGGTAACCATACGTTGATATGGACTGCGTTCCCATAAGAGGGACGAAGATTATTTGCATGTTTCCCTCACCCCGCCGGCCATGTTGGTGGATTGGTGCGGCAGTGACAGCGCGAACAAATCGGCGTATTTCCCTCACCCCGCTGGTCCATTTGATCTCCGGCTCTTTGCGGTAACCATACGTTGATATGGACTGCGTTCCCATAAGAGGGACGAAGATTATTTGCATGTTTCCCTCACCCCGCCGGCCATGTTGGTGGATTGGTGCGGCAGTGACAGCGCGAACAAATCGGCGTATTTCCCTCACCCCGCCGGTCCATTTGATCTCCGGCTCTTTGCAGCAACCATACGTTGATATGGACTGCGTTCCCATAAACGGGACGAAGGTTATTTGTATGTTTCCCTCACCCCGCCGGCCATGTTGGTGGATTGGTGCGGCAGTGACAGCGCGAACAAATCGGCGTATTTCCCTCACCCCGCCGGTCCATTTGATCTCCGGCTCTTTGCAGCAACCATACGTTGATATGGACTGCGTTCCCATAAACGGGACGAAGATTATTTGCATGTTTCCCTCACCCCGCCGGCCATGTTGGTGGATTAACCCAAGCTAATGGGCCGGCGACCCTCTCCCGGTGGGAGAGGGTAAATAAGGATCCACCCACTTCCACTTTTTCCCACCGGGAGAAGGATTGGGGATAAGGGTGGTATCAGAATGCGTTCATGATGTGTGATGGATTGCGGACGATGGCTGGTTTTCGATACTGAACGGGCATTGCATTCGCCATAACGATGTCCCAACGACGCTGAACGGGCATTGCATTCGCCGTGACGATGCCCCGACGGCACTGAGTGGGGTTTGCATTCGCCGTAACGATGACCCAATGGCACTGAGCGAGCATTGCATTCGCCGTAACGATGACCCAATGGCACTGAGCGAGCATTGCATTCGCCGT